>NZ_KV799811.1:0-247 GCF_001810085.1 Corynebacterium sp. HMSC072A02
TTAAGGCTTGCAGCGATGCGGTTAGCACCATAAAGCCCGTGCTCATCATCGAAGATGGTCTTGATTCTCGCCCCAAGAAGAGCATCGGAACACGTCTTTAACCTGCGTTTTTCGCGGGTGTTGACCCATTTGTAGAACGAGGAGCGATTGAGCTTTAACACGTGGCACATCCGCTTGACCGAGTACTCGGTTCGGTGGTCATAGACAAACTGGAAGCGGATTACCAGCGTGTCTCTTCGGCAAAATA
>NZ_KV799812.1:0-77767 GCF_001810085.1 Corynebacterium sp. HMSC072A02
ACCCCGCTACGCACCCCGAAACCGGAAGAGCCCCTTTCCCATTGCCGCCTTCAATGAGGGCCACCAATTCTCCTGCAGGATTATAGACAGGGGCGCCTGAATCCCCAGGTTTTGAAGTCATTTGAGCCTTTAGAGTTCGCGCCTGATATTCTCTCCCATTGATGGAAAATGCCTCACAATATAAGTTCTTGTCGTTGACAACCCCATCAATTCTCCCTCCGAGAAAGGTTTTTGCAAAAATAGCTGAAGGTATTTCGATACTTTTATCACTAATTTTATCAGCCCGAAGAACGTAATCTACCGGAGGATCAAGAAGTATTTCTGAAACATCTATCCCTTGGTTACTCCACAAGTAGTTTTCACCAATACTTCCAATACGCCTACCTTTCGAATACACTTCATCCGCACTTTCACCACAATGACCGGCAGTCAAGGCCCGCTGCTGGGAAATGATAGTCACAGAACACGTCACCGCCCCTCGGGGAGGACCCACCTGCACCTCATCTCCACTTTCAATATATGAAAGAGGATCGAAATTCCTCTGTTGAACAGTAGATATTGATGAAGCCGTGGCCCCAAAAGATACGCTAGCCAGAAAGAAAAGAGCTAGCCTGCCTACTATAGAAATAGTATTTTGTTTCATAACTTAATAAATAATCAATCTAAAACAGAGGCAGGCCCGCTAAAATACCCACCTCTGCTCAGATATTTACTTCTTCCCAGATGGAACAAACACAAGGAAAATGACCAAAATTGCTAGAGCAATCGTGACCCCATACGGCCACTGAAGTTGAGCGGAAAGCATCATCAATAAAACGCCCACAGTGGCCAATATCTTTTTCCACATATTTTACTCTCCAGAACCATTTCTATTCTTGCCAGGCGGCAGATTCTCTTGGACTGTTATCTGAACAATGCAGAAACATCCATATGGCAAAATTCCAATTACCTTTCCCTAAACCCCTTTCTGTTTAGAGGAAGGATAATTTATTGAAAACCAACCCGCTGAGGATATGCATTATGTGTGAAAGCGCCAGCCACAATCGAACCAATGCCATAGTCTGCATACATACCACCGGGCGCAAGACCAGCAATAGCCCCTCCAGTAGCTAGGATTTTGGAAAGAACTGGCTCGGGAATCCAGACTCCAGCGATTGTGACACCGCCACCCACCCGGTTAATCGTCGTTTTAGACAGTAGCACCCTCACATAAGTCCCATGGAATTCAATTCCATTCCGACCCTCTTGAAAGTATGGATCAATGTCATCATCATCAGCGCTCGAAATCTTCGGCCCTTTTTCCCAGAAAGTTATCGAGTCTCCCGCCACCTTCATCTCAAGGTTACTATCAGCCTTGGCCTCGCTGATCCTTTCGTTCTGAGTCTCTACTTCATTTTTGATTTCTTGCAGTTCCTTTTGCGAAAGAGCGCTTTCTGCCTCTCTAGCAATCGCGAATTGGTCTCCCTGAAGGAAAACATAGGAATCTGCTTTTTCCGCAACTTCTGAGGAAACAGAAGACTGAGAGGCATTATTCTGAGTCGACTCAGCGAGGTCAGTCTCAGTACCGGCACTAGCATTGACTGGTGCAAAAACTGTTGCTGCCGCAACCAGCACCACTAAACGCGTAGATTTCTTGAGACGATACATGTCCATAATCCTTTCTAGAAAAGATGGCTGAAAATCGGACACCCCTAGAGTTACATCCAGTAGGGATAATTGGAAGCAAAAGATGTAAAATGTAGACTATTGTATAAACTTCCTCAAGATTTGTTGCGAGGGCGCACAAGAAGGCATATAATCCCTCCCCTTCCCCGCAAACCCTAGTCTTTTGAGACTCGGGTTAACCAGCGCCCCAAAGACTGGTGGTGGGCGCTCATTGTCATCAAGTGCCGCGCAGCCACAGGAGTCATCGACGGACTCTGGTTCCCAAGCGTAGGAATCGCATCCATGTTTTGAGTCATCGCATATTTCTGCGCAGCCTCAGCAGCCCGTGTCCGCGCCCACTTCCTCGACAGTGAATTCTGGATCAACTGCTTAGGCATGCTCGCGCTCTCAACCGGTGTATTGGTCCTGCCGCTAGTGCTGAATTAGGCGACCAAAAATTCTTCGGAACCACCCCTGCCCCATTTCGCCATCAAGCACATTCGCCCGATATTTACTTCTTTTTCATCCCCCACCTCACTATGCCGTTCGTTGCTTTGGGAAGTGGCTGAGGGGAATAGCACTCATGAATTTTGGAAAGAACAAAATATTCGGACAAAGTTCTCATCGGGATCGATGTTCGCGTTACTTTCCACATCCCAAATTGGCTCTTTTAGTAACTCCATGACGCTCCCAGCCAGCACAGATTAAGGTCAGCGCCTTCATTCTAAGTTCCCTGCTCACGGGCTGTCGGCATACGAAGGAACTGAAAACGTAAAATCCCGAGCCACCGGTGAAACGATGACTCGGGTTCTGTAGTTTGCGGAGACGAGAGGATTTGAACCTCCGGACCTACGCAAGTAAGTCAACTCCTTAGCAGGGAGCCCCATTCGGCCGCTCTGGCACGTCTCCAGCGATTCGCAATGAATCGTCCATCACTCTACCTGAGCGCTTCCCCTAGGGACAAAATGGGGCTTCCCTATTCTTTCCCTGAAGCGCCGCATGCAGCTTAAGGGCAACGTAGAGAGCCGCGCAGCGCCAGCCATCATCCAGCACGCCGGGCCCGAGAATCTCACGGACGCGGTCGAGGCGATAGTGCAGCGTGGCGCGGTGAATGTAGAGTGCAGCGGCGGTCGCAGAGACGTTGCGGGAATGCTCAAAGTAGGTCAGCAGGGTCTGCCAGTAGGAGTTGCGAGGGTCGTCGAGAAGCACGGCGGCATCCGGGCTCATCTCCACCACCGTTGCTTGGGTCAGCTCCCACCCGCGCAGCAGCCGCCACGCACCGGCCTCCTCCCAGCGCAGCGAATCCTGGCCGCAGAGTTTGGCCACGTCCGCCATGAGTCGCGCCTGCGGGGCCGTCGGCGCCGAGCCACGCGCCACCACCTCAGCGCCGGTGACAAGCGCGGCACTCTGCAGCTCCTCCATGAGGGCCTCGGTGTCCTTGTCGTCGCGGCGGCACTCAACGAGCACGAGGGAATCGTGGGAATCCGCGACCAAGAAGGGCCGGCGCACCAAGGGGCGCGCAAGCTCCACGGCCACCGCACGCTGATCGCCTTCCACCAGCACGCGATGCACGGTCAGCTCACCATCGGAGGGCAAGAGATCGCGCTCCCGCGCACCGGCCAGCGCAGCCGGATCACCTGTGAGCACCTCGCGGGCCAGCTCACCGAGTTGTTGGGCGCGGGCAGCGAGGGGTGCATCGCGTGCGTCGATAAGCCTGGCAAGGGGCGCAAGCAATGAATCCAGGCGGGCCAAGGGGGCGTCGCCCAGCGCGGGCTCATCGATGATCCACAGGTAGCCCACCAGCCTGTCCTCGTGACGCAGGGGAATGACCACGCGGGGCAGCATGTCATAGCGCGGGTTGGCGGGCAGGCGTACCGGCAGCACAGCCTCTTGGATTCCGAAGCTGAGCATCCACGGGATGGGCTCCGGGGGCGGGGTGCGATTAAGAATGGAGGCCGCCCGGTTCTTATCGATGGCACCGATTTGCGCACTAGCCACAATCACCGCGATGGCGGGGGTGGTCACCTCAACGGAGCGCTGCAGGATCTGGGCGCATTCGTCGACGATATCCTGGATGCTCGTCAGCTGTGGGGGTGTCACTTTTGACATATGTCAAAGATACTTCCGAATATTGTCTAGTGACAAACAAAACTGTGCTGCGCAATAATCTCCTACAGCCAAATGACCCACGTCACACATATACGTTCATGAAGGGCGTCTACATGACCACAACCAACAATTCCGTCCGGGCACAGGACGTTGTCGCCAGCGACAACGCCAGTGCAGACGACGGCCTGCAGCGCGGCATGAAATCGCGCCACCTGCAAATGATCGCCTTCGGCTCATGCATCGGCACGGGCCTCTTCTTGGGCTCCGGTGCCTCCATCCAGGAGGCCGGTCCCGGCGTTATCGCCGCCTACGCCATCGGCGGCTTCATCATCTTCCTCATCATGCGCATGCTCGGTGAGATGGCCGTGGAGCACCCCGTCGCCGGCTCCTTCAGCGCCTACGCCCGCGAATACATCGGGCCCATCGCTGGCTTTGTCACCGGTTGGAACTGGTGGTTTACCACCATCGTCGTCGGCATGGTGGAACTCACCGCCGCGGGCACCATCATGGATTTCTGGTTCCCTGGCATCCCGCACTGGCTCACCGCCCTCGTCGCGCTCGTCATCGTCACCGCCATCAACTTGGTGCACGTCGGAGCCTTCGCCGAGGCGGAGTTCTGGCTCTCCCTCATCAAGGTCGCCGCGCTCATCCTCATGATCGTCGTCGGCGCGGCCATCGTCTTTGGCCTCACCCCGGAGCCCGCCCTCGGCTTGAGCAATATCACCGAGCACGGCGGCTTCTTCCCCAACGGTGCCGCCGGTGTGCTCTTCTCCCTCGTCGCCGTAATTTTCTCCTTCGGCGGCATCATCTCCATCGGCACCGCCGCAGGCGAGGCCCAAGATCCCGCCAAGAGCCTGCCCAAGGCCATCAACAACGTGATCTGGCGCATTCTCATCTTCTACGTCGGCGGCATCGGCATCATCGTGCTGCTCGCTCCGTGGAACGAACTTGATACCTCCACCTCACCCTTCGTGCGCGCGCTGAGCACCTTGGGCATTAGTGCCGCGGCCACGGGCCTCAACCTCATCGTGCTCGTCGCCGCCGTCTCCGTGTTCAACACCATGACCTTCTCCGGCGCGCGCATGTTGCGGGATCTTTCCCGCGGCGGCCAAGCCCCGCCCTTCTTCAACTCCGTCAGCACCAAGGGCGTGCCGGTTCGCGCTCTGCTTTTCAACGCCCTACTCATGGGCTCGGCTGTGCTGCTTAACTTCCTCTTCGAGGGCAAGATCCTGATCGTTCTCCTCGCCATCATCGTTGGCGCGGAGCTCATCTCCTGGTCCGCCATCGCCCTTGCACACCTGAACTTCCGCAAGCGCTGCCCGAACGCCGCCTTCCGCGCGCCCCTCTACCCCATCGCTAACTACCTGTGCTTGGCCTTCTTCGCGCTCGTCATCGTTTTGATGTTCATGTTGCCCGACTACCGCACCGGCGCCATTGTCCTACCCTGTTGGATTGTGACCTTGGCCCTCATCTGGCTGGGCAAGAAGCGCCACGACGCCCGTAACAAATAGAAAGGACCCTCATCATGCAGACCACCATTGGTGATTTCATCCTGGACCGCCTCAAGGCCATCGGCATTACTGAAATCATCGGCGTGCCCGGTGACTTCAACCTGAGCTTCCTCGAGCAGATTGAGGCCTCCGAGGGCATCCGCTTCGTCGGCGCCTGCAACGAGCTCAACGCCGCCTATGCCGCCGACGGCTATGCCCGCCAGAAAGGCGTCGGCTGCCTGCTCACCACCTATGGCGTGGGCGAGCTCTCCGCCCTCAACGGCATCGCGGGTGCACGTGCCGAGCACGTCCCGCTGGTGTCGCTGGCGGGCGCGCCGCCGCAGTATGCGACCGAATTCCGCTGGAACCTGCACCACTCGCTTGCCGACGGCGACTTTGCCAACATGCTGGATTCCTTCGCCCCCTTCACCGAGGTGGCCACGCGTGTGTCCCCCATGAACGTGGTCGAGGAATTCGACCGCGCCCTGCACACCTGCCTGCGCGAAAAGCGCCCAGTGCACATCCAGATTCCTTCCGATATCACTCACCTGACCATCGAGGTCCCCGACGAGCCTTTCTCCACCGAGCTCGCTCCCTCCGATCCCGAGCGCCTGAACGCCGCTGCGGACTACGTGCTCGAACGCCTCGCGAAGGCCAAGGACCCGATCATCCTCATCGACCAGGACACCAACCGCCACGGTTTCACGGAGAAGTTCCGCGCCATCATCGACAAGGCCCAGCTGCCCTACTCCCAGCTCTCTTCTGGCAAGGCCATCTTGTCTGAGCGCCACCCGCTCTTCATCGGCACCTACAACGGCGCGGCGTCGGCACCGGGCGTGCAGGAGCGCATCGAAAAGTCCGACTTCCTGGTCACCACAAACCCGCGCTTCATCGAGGTCAACTCCGGCTCCTTCACCCACAACCTGGCCGATGCCCGCGTCTACAACTTCGGCGACCAGCACCTCAACGCTGACGGCGAGTACTTCGTGGGCATCAATACGCTGGAGCTTCTCGACGTCCTCCTCGACCGCATCCCGGAAGCTGGGGCATCGACAAGCGCGGCTTTCGAGCCCGAGCCCTTCGAGCCGAACCCGGATGCCCCGCTGACCCAGGAGCGCATCTGGCCGCAGATGCTCGGCTTCATCCAGGAAGATGACGTGGTCATCGCCGAGGCCGGCACCTCCAATATCGGTCTGGGCCAGCAGCGCATGCCCGAGGGCGTGCAGTACATTAACTCCACCATCTGGGGTTCCATCGGCTTTACCCTGCCGTGCGTCCTCGGTTCGCAGCTGGCTAACCCGGAGCGCCGCCACGTCCTCTTCATCGGTGATGGCTCCTTCCAGCTCACCGCCCAGGAGCTCTCCACCATCGTGCGTCAGGACCTCAAGCCCATCATCGTGCTGGTCAACAACGATGGCTACACCATCGAGCGCTACATCCTGGGCATGGAGCGCGAGTACAACGAGATCCAAATGTGGGACTACACGGCTCTGCCGAAGGTGTTCATGAAGGACACCACGATGGAGTCCTACGTGGCCTCGACCGAGGGCGAATTGGCCAAGGCCCTGGAGGATATCGCCGCCCACCCGGAGCGCGGTGCCTTCCTCGAGGTGCGCCTCGACGCTTTCGATGCGCCGAAGGGACTTCAGGCCTTCGGCCCGCAGACCGCTGATTTCGACTTCGGGCCCCGCGGCCCCCGCAACGCCTAAGGTGGAGAACATGATTCGACCAGACCTTTCCTCCCTGCCCGTCTACGTCCCCGGCAAGAATGCCGAGCACGCCTTGAAGCTCTCCTCCAATGAGGCAACCCAGGAGCCGCTGCCCGGCGCGCTGAAGGCCATGGAGACTGCCGTCGCGCACGTCAACCGCTACCCGGACATGGGTGCGGTGGAAATCCGCAAGGCACTCGCCGAAAACCTTGGCGTCACCCCGGAGCAGGTCACCACCGGCGCGGGTTCCTCCGCCATCTGCCAGCAGCTGGTGCAGATCACCTCGGTGCCCGGTGATGAAATTGTCTTCCCGTGGCGCTCCTTCGAGGCTTATCCCATCTTCGCGCAGGTCGTGGGCGCCACCCCGGTCAAGGTTCCGCTCACCGCGGATCACCGCGTGGACTTGGAGGCCATGGCGGCTGCCATCACGGACAAGACCCGCCTGATATTCGTGTGCAACCCGAATAACCCCACCGGTTCCATCATCACCAAGGAAAAGTTCGACGCCTTCTTGGCCAAGGTTCCGAAGGACGTCATCGTGGCGCTCGATGAGGCCTACATCGAATACAACCGCAACGATGCCGTCCCGCTGGCCACCGACTATGTCCACACCCACGACAACGTCATTGGCCTGCGCACCTTCTCCAAGGCTTATGGCCTGGCCGGCATCCGTTTGGGCTATGCCTTCGGCAACGCCGAGATCATCGAGGCACTGAGCAAGGTGGCCATCCCCTTCTCCGTGAACTCGGTGGCGCAGGTTGGTGCAGCGGCCTCGCTGGCCGCGCAGAAGGAGCTGCGCGAGCGCACCGACGAGACCGTTAAGCAGCGCGACCGCCTGGTTAAGCACTTCGCAGACTTTGGCGTTCCGGAGTCCCAGGCCAACCACATCTGGTTCGCCGCCGACTCCATTGCGAAGCTGGGCTCCCCGCAGGAGGTCGCCGCACAGCTCGCGGAGAATGACGTCCTCGTCCGCGCCTTCCCTGAGGGCGTGCGCATCACCGTCACCACGGCGGAGGAAACCGAGACGCTGCTCAAGGCCTGGGACGCTGCTTTCGGTGCAGAGAGCTAGTTTCCGCGTTAGAGTGCAGTTGTGAAGACATTTATCAATTTTGCACTCAACGTCATTGCCGTCGCGGTGGCCTTCTGGGCTGTGGTAGCGATTGTCCCCGGAATCGACATCGCCCCTGCGACCACCCAGAATTTCCTGCTCATCGCGGCGGTGTTCATCATCGTCAACGAGGTCGTCACCCCAGTGCTCCGCTTCCTCGGCGCACCGCTGACCTGCCTGACACTGGGCCTCTTCGCGCTCGTCATCAACGGCGCGGTCCTGCTCCTCGTCAGCGCGCTCATGGACTCGCTCGTCATCGACGGTTGGGGTGCCGCCATCATCGGCGCGATTGTGCTTGCGCTTGTCTCCGGCGTGGTGAACTTCTTCACCAGCCCGTTGCGAACTCGACACTAACCGCCAGAAAAAGGCGGGAGGACGTCGACGCGGGAGGCGTCGGCAAGCACGGCGTCTTCCTTTGCGCTCGCGCCATCCACCAGGAAGGTGCAGCGCTCCAGCACCTCCGCAAAGCTCATGCCGGCCTCGGTGCTGCCGGTATGACGAGCACGCAACACGTCCAGCAACTCCCCCAGCGTCGCTGCCTGCGCTGTGTCCTGCGCGCGCCCCGCGGCGGCGCGGGCTGCGGCAAAGTAGTGTATGTCAACCATGGCTGCCACTATGCCAGCCTCCGTGACAGGAAGGAACCTGATGCGCACCTATGAGGAACACCTTGCCGCCGTTCGCGCGGTCCTTCCACAACCCCGCGCGGTCTCCACACCCCTGAGCAGCGCCTTCGGCCGCCGCGCCGCCGCCACGTACCGCGCGGAACACAACCTTCCACCTTTTGATAATTCGCAGATGGATGGCTATGCGCTTCCGACTACACACGGCGGCACCTTTACCGTCGGCCGCACCATCGCGGCGGGTGATCCCCCGGGCTCACTCCCGCAAGGCACCGCCCTGCCCATCATGACCGGCGCGAAAATCCCCGAGGGCACCGTCACCATCGTCCCCGTCGAGCACTGCGAGCCCCCGCACTTCCCCGAGGAGGGCGCCACCGTCACCGTGCCGGCATCCCCTGAGCAGTTCATCCGCCGTGCCGGCTCCGATGTCACGGCAGGCACGCCCCTCATCAATGAGCACGCGCTTCTCGACGCCCCCTCCATCGCCACCCTCGCCTCCCAGGGCCTCACCGAGGTCCTCACGTACGCGCCCGCCCGCATCCTCATCTGCACCGGTGGTGCGGAAATCGGTGGCGCGGGCGAGGCCACCATCCCCGATTCCAATGCGCCCATGCTCGCAGCCTTGGCCGCGCAATATGGCATCGAGGTGGCCGGCTTCGTGCGCACGAATGACGATCCTTCTGCCCTGCGCGCGGACCTCGCCGAAGCAGTCATCACCCACCGCCCCGATGTCATCGTCACCTCCGGCGGCATCTCCCACGGAAAGTTTGAGGTAATCCGCCAGATCTTCGAAGAGGACGGCTGGTTCGGTCACGTGGCGCAGCAGCCCGGCGGCCCGCAGGGCCTGTCGCGTTTGGGCGAGGTGCCCGTTGTCTGCTTCCCCGGCAACCCCATCTCCACTCTGGTAAGTTTCCGCCTCTACTTGGCGCCCGTTATCGGCCGCGCTCCCGCCCCATTTAGAGCACACCTTACTGAGCCCGCCGAAGGCCTCAACAACCGCGAACAGTTCCGCCGTGGCACCCTAGCTATCTCCGACGGCACCGCCCAAGCCTCCTTTCTCGGCGGCACCAGCTCCCACCTGATGTCCCAGGCCATCGGTGCTACTGCCCTTATCCGTATCCCGGCTAATACGCAGCTTTCAGCCGGCGACCTCGTGGAGGTGTTCCCGCTCTCATGACCCGACGCGCACTCGTTATCGTTGCCTCGACCCGCGCCGCCGCCGGCGAGTACGAGGACCGCTCCGGCCCTATCTTGGTGAACTTCCTGCGTGAGCAGGGCTTCGATACCCCGGAACCCGTCGTCGTCGCGGACGCCGACATCGACTCCACCCTCGAGGCCGCTTTTTCCAACGCCCCCTCCGTCATCCTCACCTCCGGCGGCACCGGCATCACGTCGGATGACCGCACCGTCGAAGCGCTCACCCCACACCTCGAGCGCGAACTGCCCGGCCTAGCCCACGCCTTCTATGCGCACTCGGCGGCCATCCCCACCGCCGCGCTCTCCCGCACGGTTGCCGGAGTCACCGGGTCCACTTTCGCCATGGCCCTGCCCGGCTCCACGGGTGCGGCCAAAGACGGCTGCGCCGTCCTCGAACCAGTTCTTCACCACATCATCAACCAGCTGGAAGGCATCAATGAGCACTAACTACGGCTTACTTGGCGCGCACATCAGTGCTGAGACCATCACAGCCCCCGACATCGCCACCGCGGAAACGGGTGCCGTCGTTTTATTCGACGGCATCGTGCGCAACCACGACTCCGGCCGCGGTGTGAAACTCCTTACCTACACCGCGCACCCCTCAGCCCAGCAGGAAATTGAGCGCGTCGCCGGCGAAGTCGCCGCCGCTTTCCCCGCCGTCCGCCTCTGGTGCGCGCACCGGACTGGAACACTAGAAATCGGCGAATCCGCATTCATCGTCGCCGCCGCCTCCGCGCACCGCAAGGACGCCTTCGAGGCCGCGTCGACCTGCGCCGACCGCGTCAAAGCGGAAGTCCCCCTCTGGAAGGAACAGCTGCACACCGATGACACCACCACCTGGGTAGGCCTGGAATGAGCTCACGCTACGCACGACAGGAAGCCCTGTGGGGAACCTCCACACAGGAACGACTTCGCGCCTCCACCATCGCCGTCATCGGCGCCGGCGGCCTGGGCTCGCCTGCCCTGCTCTATCTCGCAGGCGCGGGCGTGGGACGCATCCTGCTTTTCGACGACGACACCGTCTCCCTCTCCAACCTGCACCGCCAAGTCATCCACACCACCGCGACCGTAGGCCAGCCCAAAACCGAATCCGCCGCCGCGGCCTTGAACGCCCTCAACCCGGAGTGCACCGTCGAGGAGTTCTCGCGCCTGACACCTGATACCGCCCTGGACCAGCTGCTCGGCGCTGACCTCATTATCGACGGAACCGATAACTTCTACTCCCGTCACCTCGCCTCCTGGGCCGCCCATGAGCTGGGCATTCCGCACGTGTGGGCCTCGCTTCTGGGCTACGACGCGCAGCTCACCGTCTTCCACTCCGGCCACGGCCCGGTCTACGAGGACCTCTTCCCCACCGACCCGCAGGTGCCTTCCTGCTCGCAAGCCGGCGTGATGGGACCGGTCGTCGGCGTGGCCGGCTCCGCCCTGGCCGTCGAAGCGCTCAAGCTCCTCACGGGCATCGGCACCCCGCTCATCGGCACGCTGGGCTACTACGATTCCCTCGCCGGGACCTGGGAATACATCCCCGTGCGCGCGAACGGCGCCACCCCGGCGCGCCCCGACAACCCCACCGACATCCGCGACATCCCAGAGGACGCCACGCTTATCGACGTCCGCACCTCCCCCGAGCGCGCCGCCTACCTCATCCCCGGCTCGCAGCACCTCCCGCTCGATGACATCCTCGCCGGCCACAACCCGCCCCTAGACCTCGCCGACCTCGCTGTCCTCTACTGCGCCAGCGGCCTGCGCTCCGCACAGGCCGTCGAGGCCCTGCGCGCCCGCGGCTTCAGCAACGTCTACTCGCTGCGCGGCGGCATCGACGCCTGGCAAGAGCACATCTCTGAGCTCGAGGCCGAAGCCGACGCCGAGGCGATTTAGAGACCATTTCTCTTGAAGAACTAGAGGCTGAATGTGGCGTGGAAGATTAGCTTCACGCCACGCGGTGCGAAAGCCTTCCGAAAGCTAGCCAGGCCAACACAGAAGAGAGTCAGCAGGTTTCTTCGCGAAGTCTACGATTAATCAGCCAGCGGGTCGGTTCCGCCGAGCTTCATCTCGAAACGCTCGTAGTCCTCTAGGTTCGCAAAGTGCCGCGAGTAGAGATCGCAATCGCGGTCTACATAACCATAGAGGGCTGGCGCGACATCCACGATGTGCCGTACCTTCACATCCTCACCATCGGCCTGCTCGTTCGCCATCGCTTCAACGCGTTCTCGAGCCTTCTCGTCCGACTCCGCATACACAATATAAAAGTCCTCGCGGAAGAAGCTTTGGGCAGATGAACTGGACTTCTTAGCAAGCTCCATCACGACAATTCCAACATAAGGTTCCATTGCCGGCTACTGTCCTTTCCGGTTCTTGGTCAGCTTGGGCTCGACCCTACCTGCTCACCCAGACCATGTAACGCGGAAAACTCAGCCGGTCGCCCTTTAAGCACATCTCCAATGAAGACCCATTCCGCGCCCACGGCTTCAGCAACGTCTACTCGCTGCGCGGCGGCATCGACGCCTGGCAAGACCACAACGACGCATAGCCCAAACCTGCACTCAGTCTCCTCTGCCCACATGGCATCTTGTAAAAGGCGTCAACCAGAAGGCGTTTTCAGAGCCAAAAACGCCTTTTATCCCGCCCCCGCGCAAATGGCGTTTTTTATCCCAGAGATGCCTTTTGACAGATGCCATTTGCCAGACGCCTTTCGCAGAGGTCCTCGGCCGGTCGCCTTGTAAACTCACTGGCATGAGAAGCCGCCAGTATTACGTCGCTACCGCTGTGGTGTGTGCTCTCACGCTGGTGTACATGCTGCTGCGTTGGGACTCGGTGCCCGATCCCATCCCGGTCCACTTCGATGGCTCGGGCAATCCGGACCGCTTCGAACCGAAGTCCGTCCTCAACGCAACGGTCCTCGTGTGGATCGGCGTTGTGTTCGCCATTGCGCTGCCGCTGTGCGTGCCGCCAATCTCGCTGGCTCGAAAAACAATGGATGTCCCGGCAGAGTCAGCTCTTCCGTTCTCCGAGGCCACCGCACAACGCGCGGAGCTGCTCACTGGAAAGACCTCCACGTTCATTGCCCAGACAGTCCTCACCATGACGGCCTGCGTGTGCCTCACTGCGGTCTGCACCGTCATTCCGGATATCCCCTTCTCAGGCTTTCTCCTCGTGGTCGCGTGGATAGCCTTCACCGTGTTCGTCATGATCCAGGGCGTCAGATTGACGCTGACATCCGCGAAGGCCGTGAAAGCCATACCCGCCGACCATGAAGAACAAGTTCGCAACGAAGCGCTCCGCTTTGCCGGCAGCATGGGCATCTACAACGAGCCCACCGACCCCATGTGCATGGCAGTCTTTTCCACGAATTCTTCGAAGCTGCAGATCAACACCGCGCACGAACCGGGCCGGCGCTACCTATGGCGCATGGGCATCGCCCTTAGCGCATCCATAGCATTCTGCGTGCTCATCACCGTACGCTAGATGCATGGAGCACCTGTTTGAGCGCGCACAGTCGATTCTTTCTGATGCCACCCACGTTGAGGTTTTCACCGGCGCGGGCATGAGCGCGGATAGCGGCATCGCCACGTACCGCGATGCGCAGACGGGCATTTGGGAGAACGTGGATCCGGTGGCGATGGCGTCGATAAGCGCATGGCGTCATGAACCTAAGCCCATGTTCGCCTGGTACCTGTGGCGCGCACAGCTGGCGCAGCGTGCCGAGCCCAACGCCGGGCACCGCGCGATTGCTGCCGCACGCGGCATGACGGTGACCACGCAAAACATCGATAACCTGCACGAGCGCGCCGGAAGCCAAGACGTGGTTCACCTGCATGGCTCCTTGTTCGCATTCCGCTGCACCGACTGCGATACGCCGTATGACGAGGACATTGCACTGCCGAACGAACCGGTCGAGAGCATCACCCCACCAGAGTGTCCCGTGTGCGGCGGGCCGGTGCGCCCGGGCGTGGTGTGGTTCGGCGAAGCCCTGCCCGACGACGAATGGGCTGAGGCCGAGCGCCGCATGTCCACCGCGGACGCGCTGCTCATCGTGGGTACCTCCGGCGTGGTTTACCCCGCCGCCGGGCTGCCACAGATTGCCCACGCGCGCGGTATCCCCATCGTGGAAGTCACCCCCCAGCCCACGGACCTCTCGCCGCTTGCCAGCGTGGTGGTCACCGCCACCGCAGCGGAGGCACTACCTCGCATCCTGGCGGGGCGGATCGGATAAACGGCAACCCGATATCCCGCGGCCCTTGCCCACCAAAATGTACAAGATGTACATTTGTTGTATGAAAACGATGTCAGTGGCGTCCAGTCAATTTCGCCAATCCCAAAGCCAAATTCTTGAAGAGGCACAGCACACGCCCGTCGCCATCACTAGTCGTGGAAGCCGTGTTCGCGCTTTTGTCGTCTCTCCTTCATTTTTCGCCCGCGCAGTCGAAGCACTAGAAGATCGTGAGGATGTTCAGACCGCAGAGATTGCCCGAGGAGAAGCCGTAGAGATTTCACACGAAGACCTCAAAAAAGAACTCGGACTCACCTAATCGCCTTCTATGGCTGACTCCACTTATCACATCACCTATAAGGCATCCGCAGCCAAGGAGCTACGCAAGCTCGACAGGCCGACACAGAGGCGACTACTTGCTGCAATCGAAGACTTGGCCGTTACCCCTCGCCCGGATGGAGTAAAGAAACTAAAAGCTTCAGATGACCTGTATAGAATTCGAGTCGGACACTATCGCGTGGTTTACGAGATCTTAGACGGAAAGCTCGTGGTGCTCGTGCTACGCGTTGCTCACCGACGAGATGTTTACCGGAAATAGGCAAAATTCCTCTCAGATAAACAAAACCGGTTCCACCCTGCCAGAAGGTGAATACTCCACTTCGATCGGAAGATAGTTCTTACACATCTAGATCGATGTCGTGCTCCTTAGCCTTTCCGTCCAGCACTTGCTCGTAAGACTCCAATAGCCGGCGAGCATTGACTGGGGAGCCGAAAAGATAATCAGTCTCTACCCACGCCGAATAGTTATCCTCTGACATCACGAAACCGCCTTCCTTACCACAACCATTATTCCCCCCGAGAGGAGATGAATCCATGCTCTACCTTGTTCCAGGAGGCTTAGCGGGAATCACCTTTTACGCCATTCTCACAGCAGTGAGCTGGGCCATCTGGAAAGCCTGGCCACAACGACGTCTAAGCGCACATAGCCGGTTGACCCTCCACTGCCTTGCCGCAGTTGCATTTTCAATTTTTCTCGCCTTGCCTGGCGGCGGAAACTGGGCCACCCACCTGCAGATCAGCGGGTTCCTACTAGTGGGATGCGTTCTGAGCTGGGTGACTGCAGCGATGAACAACGGAGACAATGCCTGACGCCGTAGAGCGATAACTTCGCTTAATCGTCATTCCTCACATCCCTAATGGATACAAACCCTGTGAGTTGTTCTCCGGGGAGGCATAAGGGCTTCTTCCCTACATTTTCTCTTCGCTCATTAACGGAGAAAACGAATTGAGCGAACTGGGGAACAATCTGTACCGATGGAAAAAGCTCCCTTAATTGGTGAGTAATACGCCATCCCGCGTCGTACCATCGAAATCTATCGAATTGGTCCTTCCAACGCGGACGCTGGCGAAAGCTATCGGGTTTCTCGAGGAAATTCTGCTGAAACTCCTCCGTCCACTCAAGGATTTCGCGTCCCAGATCAGACTCAATTCCTAAGTCTTCAGGAAGATAGAATCCGATTCTATTAGCCCCAGAAACTATGAGTTCTTTAGACGGCCACAGCGAGCTTGGGTGGCTGTACTCTGGGCGGAGGAATATTTGCCGATCGGCCATGGAACTAGAATAGCCCAGCGCCACTGCTGAAAATACGCAAGATTTTGGCGGAGGCGGCGGGATTTGAACCCGCGGTGAGTTTCCCCACGCTGGTTTTCAAGACCAGTGCATTCGGCCGCTCTGCCACGCCTCCTCGTCACGCGTCAGCATGCACCGCGCGCAACACGTTCAGAGTACTAGACTCCGCGGCGGGAGAAGAATTCGCCTCATCACGTTGTGCAAAGCGCCCGACACAACCTACGGAAAACCATTGCCGCACGCACCTTGCTCTGGTTTACTCGGGCCCATGCAGACAGTCGATACCCTCATCATCGGCGGTGGTGCGGCCGGCCTTCAGGCAGCGCTGGTCATGGTCCGCGCCCGCCGCAGCGTCCTCGTTGTTGATTCCTCCACCCCTCGCAACCGCTTCGCCCACGAAATCCACGGTGTCATCGCCCTCGAGGGCACGCCACCCCTTGAGTTCCAGGAGCGCGGCAAAGAGCAGCTGCGCAGCTACGGCGTAACAATCGCGAACGCCACCGTAGATTCCGTTACCGATAATGACCGCACGCTAACCGCCACGTTGAGCAACGGTGAGACCGTCGCGGCCCGCTCCATCATCGTCGCCAGCGGTGTGGACGACGTACACCCAGCCATCCCGGGCCTCGAAGAAAACTGGGGAAATACAGTCCTCCACTGCCCTTACTGCCACGGGTTCGAGGTGGCGGACAAGAAGCTCGGCGTTCTCTGCATCGGCGAGTTCTCCCTGCACCATGCGGCACTCCTGCGCCAGTGGTCAAAGGACATCACCTTCTTCACCAACGGCATGGAGCTCACCGAGGAGCAGCGCGCGGACCTGACTCAGCGGGGCATTGCGCTTGTCGACGGCCCCGTCACCTCCTTCCAAGATGGAAAGGTCCTGGTTGGAGACAGCGAACATGCCGTCGACGCCCTGTTCTACATGCCCGTCCCTCACCCGCACGATGAGTTCCTCACTGACCTCAACCTTGAGCGCCACAGCCCGCCGGCTGCGATGGGCGGAAGCCTCATCAAGGTGGGCCCAGCCGGTGCCACCAGCCACCCGCGCATCTGGGCCGTGGGCAACGTGGTTAACCCGCCGGCACAGGTGGCAGTGGCGATGGGCGAGGCCAACGCCGCAGCCATCGCGGTCAACGCGTTTCTCGTCGAGGATGATTGGACTTAAGTACGGTGGTGTGGCATGAAAGCCATCATTCAGACCAATCTGGAAGACCCACACTCACTGGAGTTGGGGGAAACCGATAAGCCACAGCTCCACGACGGCGAAGTCCTCGTTAAAGTCAAAGCCGCCGGCGTAAACCGCGCCGACCTGCTCCAAGCCCGCGGGCACTACCCGCCGCCGCCGGGCGCTTCGGAGATTATCGGCCTCGAAGTCGCAGGCGAAGTCGTCGACGCAGGCGACACCGACATCGAGGTTGGATCCAAGGTCGGCGCACTGCTGGCCGGCGGCGGCTATGCCGAGTACGTAGCCGTACCGCAAGGCCAGCTGCTGCCCATCCCCAGCGGCTATTCCTTTGCCGAGGCCGCATCCGTCATCGAGGTGGCCTGCACCGTGTGGTCCAACATCGCGATGGAGGCGAAACTAAACAAGGGCCAGACCATCCTCATCCACGGAGGCGCGGGCGGCATCGGTACCTTTGCCATCCAGGTGGCGAAAAACCTCGGCGCCACCGTCGCGGTAACGGCTGGCTCGGACGAAAAGCTCGAGACCTGCAAGGAACTCGGCGCGGACATCCTCATCAACTACAACGAGCAGGACTTCGCCGAGGAACTGAAGAACCAGTGCAATGTCATCCTCGACATCATGGGCGCGAAGTATCTCAAGAAGAACCTCATCGCGCTAGCTAAGGGCGGCCACATGGTCACCATTGGCATGCAGGGCGGAACAAAGGCCGAGCTCAACATGGGCATCCTCCTCAACAAGCGCCTGACGCTGCAGGGCACCACGCTGCGCTCCCGCTCGCTGGAGGGCAAGGCCGCCATCGTTGCGGATACCGTTAAGAACGTCTGGCCTTGGCTGGAGAACGGCAGCGTCAAGCACCATTTGCACGCTACCTACGCGCTTGCTCGCGCCTCCGAAGCCCACCAAGCCCTCGACTCCGGCGAGGTCACGGGCAAACTGGTCCTCGAGGTCTAAGCCAGGGACGCGACCACGCGGGTCAAGTGCTCAACGTCGTGGTACGTGCTAAACGGACTCAACGAGACCGTGACGGCACCGCCGACCTCTTCCACGCCCATCTCCGTGAGCAGCGGGGTGTGCGGGGCGATGGTAGTAACCAAGCCATTGTCGAAGAGCCGGCGGTGGATCACATCCGCAGGCACGTCGCGCACGGCGAAGGTCAGGCGCGGGAGGCGATCATCGGAGGCGTCGGCAGCCGCCTCCCCTGTCACGCCCAGGATGTGAACGGCCGGCAGCGTGCCCAACAAGCTATAGAGATCCCCCGTGAGATCCTCCATGTAACCCGCGAGGGCTTCCATCGAACGCGTCAGGCGCACGCGGCGCGAACCGCGCTCCCCGCCGGCAAGTTCCGCTAGATGATCCACCAAGGGTCCAACGCCGCCCGCCAAGCCCGCGGAGACCGGGCCCACGACAATCTCATCGAGGCGGCGGAACATCGCGGTATCGCGGAAGACCAGCGCCGCCATCTGCGGGCCACCCAGCGCGCCCACATCCACACCAAGAATGTCTGCCCCAATCGCATCAAAGTCGAGGAGACGGTAGGGGGCGATCGATGAGACGTCGACAAGCGCCCATGCGCGCGAACGCTCATGGACCGCATCAACTATGTCCGAGGCCGGCGTGACCGTGCCCAGCAGCTCGTGCGCGGCGGAAAAAGCGACGAATCGCGTCGATCCATCAACCAGATCGGCGTACTGGAAGGCTGGGAGCTCGCCCGTACCCAAATCCGGCTGCGCCCACCGAATATCAGCGCCCACGTGCTCAAACGCGCGTGTCATCTCCGGCGAATCAAAGCGGGAGAGCACCACCGAAGACTGGCGGCGCAGCAGCGGGCGCAGTGCAACGCCCAAGGACTGGTAAAGCACCGGCAAGGACGGGCCCAGGATGACCCGTTCCGCCGTGGCACCCGTGAGATCCGCCACCGCCCGGCGCGCGGAGGCATACATGTCTGCCGCGTGGAGCTCCCCCGGATCGTTGTGCGCCGAGTGCGCACCCACGGCGTCCTCCAGCGGCTTCACCGTGGCGGACATGCGGAAAGAACGGGCAACGCCAGAGGCCACGCGCTCCGCAATCTGCGGCGCGGCATGCGCGTTCAGGTAGGTCCAACCATCGGACAGACCAGTGTAAAGACCTCGCACGCTGGCGACGTCATACTGTTCCGTCATGCTTCAACCCTTCCTTCCGATGCGGATGAACGCCCCCTACTCTATACGCCCCACCTGAATCTTTCCTAACCCTCGGTTTTCCCAGCTCGCCCGTGTTTTCCCAGGTTACGGGCGTGTGTGTAGGTGTTTGTGGGACGTGCGCGCTAGGGTGAAGGGCGTGCAAGACAAGAAAAACCTGCGTGACGACGTCGCCCGCATGACCTCCGCGCCTGCACCCGGCGAGGAGCCGGCCTCGCGTTCCATGACCATGTCGGCGGCCTTCGCCGATCTCCTGCAAGGCGCTCGCCAGCGCGAGCTGTGGTTCAAGCTGGGCATCCAAGACATTAAACAGCGCTACCGCCGCTCGGTGCTGGGTCCGTTCTGGATCACCATCGCAACCGGTGTCATGGCCGCGGCGCTTGGCCTGCTGTACTCCATGCTCTTCCAGATCCCCGTGGCGGAGTTCCTGCCCCACGTGACCGTGGGCCTGATTATGTGGAACTTCATTTCGGGCGCCATCAAAGAAGGCTCGACGGTCTTCATCGACAACGAGGGCCTAATCAAACAGCTGCCCGCGCCACTGTCGGTGCACGTCTACCGCTTGGTCTGGCGGCAAACCCTTTTCTTGGGTCACAACCTCATCATCTGGCTGTTGCTCATTCTTATCTTCCCGCGCCACCTAGGCTGGGAGTTCTTCCTGTTCATCCCGGCTCTAGGACTCTTCCTGGTCAACGGCGTGTGGGTCGCCATGTTCTTCGGCATCATTGCCACCCGCTTCCGTGACGTTGCCCCGCTGCTGGAGGCTCTAACCCAGCTGCTCTTCTACGTCACGCCTATCGTGTGGATGACCAACACCCTGAAGGATCAGGGAGGTGCCGTGGCCAGCCGCGCGCGCATCGCCGAGATCAACCCGCTGTATCACTACATGGAGATCATCCGCGCCCCCATGATCGGCGAGCCCGTCGCCGGCTACCACTGGCTCATCGTCATCGCCTGCACCGTCGCCGGCCTGCTCATCGCCGGCCTGGCCATGCGCCAGTGGCGCTTCCGCGTCTCCTACTGGGTCTAGAAAGGATCGTCCATGGTTTCCATTGATACGTATAACGCTTGCGTGGACTTTCCCATCTTTGATGCCAAGTCCCGCTCTCTCAAGAAGGCGATGCTCTCCACGGCCGGTGGCTCCATTGGCAAGAATGACCAGAACGTGGTCATGGTGGAAGCACTCAAGGACATCAACCTCCACCTGCGTGAGGGCGACCGCGTCGGCCTCGTCGGCCACAACGGCGCGGGCAAAACAACCTTGCTGCGCCTGCTCTCCGGTATCTACGAGCCCACTCGCGGCGCCGCCGACGTGCGCGGGCGCGTTGCCCCCGTCTTTGACCTCGGCGTGGGCATGGACCCGGAGGTTTCCGGTTACGACAACATCATCATCCGCGGCCTCTTCCTGGGCCAGACCATCAAGCAGATGAAGGCCAAGATGGATGAGATCGCGGAATTCTCTGAGCTGGGTGATTACCTCTCCATGCCGTTGCGCACCTATTCCACCGGTATGCGCGTGCGCCTAGCGCTGGGCGTGGTGACCTCCATTGAGCCGGAGATCCTGCTTCTCGACGAAGGCATCGGCGCCGTCGACGCCGCCTTCATGGCCAAAGCCCGCGTCCGCCTCCAAGACCTGGTGAAGCGCTCCGGCATCCTGGTCTTTGCCTCCCACTCCAATGACTTCCTGGCGCAGCTGTGCGATACCGCCCTGTGGATCGACCACGGCCAGATTCGCTCGGTGGGCGAGGTCTCCGAGGTCGTCGGCGAATACGAGGGCCCCGAGGTGGGCCAGTACGTGCGGGACTTGCGCAAGCGCTTCGACAACGAGGAGAACGCCTAGCCACGGCCTTTGTTGTCACTGCCATACTGCGCATCAATCATCCACGTTCCGCGCTGCCGGAAGGCCGGGATGGTACCCCGCGCCGCCTTATTGGCGGCCGCGGAACCAGAAACGCCATTAGCCTTTGCCCATTCCGATAGGCGAATCACCTTCGGCGCGGTCATGAGCGTTATGCGCTTGTGTAGGGACTCGATGAGTTGCCGCGCGATGAGCGTGCTCAGCGCAGAGAAGTCCCCACTAACTGGGTAGCCACGGAACACAGGGTAATAGTGGCGCTCTTTTCCCTTGTTCGGAATGATGATGGGCGGTGCCCCTAGCTCCAAGAGCTGTTGATTGATAATGACGCGCCCGATGCGCCCATTGCCGTCTGAAAAACGATGAATGGTTTCAAATTCCGCATGAAACCGCGCGATTCGGTCAACAAAGAAGCTAGTGTCCTCGTAGTATTCGGCAATGGCTGTGTCCACCAGCCTGTCCACGTATTCAGAGTTGGCTCCCATATGAGCGCCCACGCGAACCCACTCCCCCCTTCGACGAAAGCGTCCCGCCCAGTCGTCATTGATGCCGCGAAGCAATATGCCATGCAGTCGCAGAATGAGGTTTGCATCGAGCTTACCGACGCCCCGAATAAGTTCCTCAGTCACGTCCGCCAGGTTTTTGGCCTCAAAGACTTCCCGTAAATCGTGCGCTCTGGCGGTGAACCCCGCCAAGATGTTCTCGGTGTCCTCCAAAGTCAGCGTGGAATTCTCAATGGCGTTCGAGTTATACACCGACTCCGCCACCTCTGCGCGTGCTATCTCCGCAATGGCCTCGGAGTTGTCCTCCCGCAACGCTGCATATTGGTCAAGAAGAGCGTCAATTTTTGAGATGGTCCGCGCGTTAAGCATGCCAATATTGTACAAGTATCCGTGAAAACGAGTCGATACTCTCCTATTTTCACGAATGATTCGTCATACTGCGAAGTTTGCTCCCAAAAGCTCGCGCAGTTCCTCACTCATCCCGGCCACAATCACTTCCGGCCCCGGCTGGTAATCTTCTTTGCTCAGCACGGCCTTATTGCCTTCGATGGTGTACCCCAGCTTGCGTGATACAGCCTGGGACGCCTCATTGCCCGGCTCCCATTCGGAGCGCAACGTGCGCGCACCCAAGTAATCAAAACAAAAGACCGCAGCGGCGTGGCGAACCTGCGTACCTATCCCGCGGCCCTGAAGGCGGTGGTAGATCCACGAGCCAGTTTCGACCTCATGGTTATCGGGAAAACTCTTCGCCCGCAGATCCACAGAACCAATGACTTCACCATCAAGGTGCACACCGAAGTCCAGCGACCATTCTTCCGGGGACATCTGCGCACGGTGCGCCCACCGGAAACTCGGATCAGGCTTCTGCTTCAACCACGGAAACGTGTAATCCGGTAGCGGCTCACCAAAAATCTCGGCGGCAGTGACACCATGAATCGCAGCGATGTCGTTATCACGCAGCACCCGCAGGGTCAGGTCACCCACGTGGATGGAAACTCGAAAGGGAGCCCACATTTCTTCAACGCTTCGTACGGTCATAAGGTCACTCTACTGTGTGCGGAACTCGTCAATGGGCCCATGCGCTGGAAGAATGCATACCCCTGTATGGGTGAATCACGATAGATACTTTTTCTATTTGCTCTTTTTCTTAGTTCCTTTCAAGCTAAAATTGTCGCGAGCCTGAATCACAGGCACTGTTCTCTCTTAACTCTAAGGAGCCCTATCATGAAGCGTATCGCCGCCGGCGTTGTTGCCGCTGCTACCGCACTGTCCCTGTCCACTGGTGTTGCCTCTGCTGCCGGTGACCCGAATGCTCAGAATGGTTCTTCCAACGACTCCTACACTACTGGCTACATTGTCGGAAGCATCGTGAAAGAAGCAGCTGGTCAGGACGGCATGACTTCCTCCGTAGAGGAGATCGCTGAGAACAGCAAGGCTGACGGAAACCGCTCGCCACTATTCAGTTCCTTCAAGTCTGACGCGGCGAACGGCTGGAAGCTAGGCACCACTTTCGACATTCTTTGGGGAACCGGCGTTGCAGTAGCCGTCCTCGGCGCTGCTTACACCGCAGTTCAGAACGGTCTCATCCCGGGCGTTTCCCTTCCGTTCTAATCTGAACGCATCAAGCTTTTAGCTTTGAAGTTCTAGCTCCAGTCCTTTGAGGGCTGGAGCTTTTCCATATCGCATACTTTTTAGCCTTCACTTCTTTATCATTTTCTTTACTTTCGCTACCTCTACCTTTCTTCCAAGGAGTACCTCCATGAAGCGTTTCACCGCCGCTGCCGTTGCCGCCGCCACTGCACTGTCCCTGTCCATCGCCCCGGCTACTGCTGCTGAGAAGGGTTCTTCTGAGGTCTCCGAGGCTGAGGTCTTTGGCTACATCCTGAAGCAAGGGGCTAAGGAACTCGTCGGCGGTGACGGCTTCGCCTCCTCCGTGGATTACGGCATTGAGAAGGGCGCTGAAGCTATCAGCAGCAAAGGCAGCAGCGAGGGCAGCAGCACTCCTGAGGAAATCAAAGAAGGACTTGAGACTGCCGGCTCCGCCAAGGACGTGGCCATGTCTTCCCTGAAGAATGACACCGCCAAGGAATACCCGGTGGGCACCACCGCTGAGATCCTCGTTGGCACCTCCATCGCCGCGATTGTGCTGGGCCTCATTGCTGGTGTTGTCAATGCTGTGAACTCCGGTCTCATCAAGATTCCGGGCTTCAACGCCTAAACCTCGGCCACCTCCATGTCACGCACCTGAGCGCCACATGCGGGTGGCACAATAGAACCCATGACTGCCACCCTGTCCCAGGCCGGAACAACGGCCGCTGTGATCGTCACCCACCAGCGCGTGGAGCTGCTACGCGCCTCCCTTGAGCAGGTGGTGAACCAGACGCACCCGGTGCAATGGGTCATCGTGGTGGATAACGGTGCGGAAGCAGCAGTGAAGGAGCTCCTCCACGAACTGGCCGGTGAGCGCGGCGTCTACGTGCCTTCCGAGACCAACCTTGGCGGCGCAGGCGGCTTCGCGCTGGGCTTCCTTACGGCATTGGCCCTCGGCGCGGATGCGGTGTGGTGCGCGGATGATGATGGCCGCCCCGCCGACCATCACGTGCTGGAGGAGCTCTACCGTGTGGCGGAAAACAACGCACTCCACGAAGTCTCCCCCGCCGTGTGCAACATCAACGAGCCCGCCAAACTGGCCTTCCCTCTGCGCCAGGGCCTGGTGTGGCGGCGCTACATGAGCGAGTTGGAGGGTGACTTCCTCCCCGGCATCGCCTCCCTATTCAACGGCGCGCTCATCTCCGCAGAAGCCATGGAAATCATCGGCGTTCCAGACTACCGCCTGTTCATCCGCGGCGATGAGGTGGAGTACCACCGCCGCCTAGTCAACTCAGGCCTAAACTTCGGCACCGCGCTGACCACGAGCTACCTGCACCCGGATGGCTCCGATGAGTTCAAGCCCATCCTCGGCGGCAAAATGCACACGCAGTACCCGGAGGGCGAGTTCAAGCGCTTCTTCACCTACCGCAACCGCGGCTACCTGTTGTGGCAGCGCGGCATGCGCAAGCTGCTGCCGCAAGAATTCGCGCGGTTTGGCTGGTTCTTCATCGTGCAGCAGCATGACGTGAAGGGCTTTATGGAGTGGCTGCGCCTGCACAACCGCGGCCGCAAGGAAGACTTCCGCCGGCCCTAAACCTCAAAGGACTTGCGCGTGCTGCGGAAAATCACCCACCGCTGCACAAAGAAGTTGATAAGCGTTGCCGTGCCCTGGGCAATCACGAAAGCGACCGCCAGCGCCCAGGACGAAGGCCAGTCCAGTGTGTGATCAAAGAAGGGGAAGGCCCAGCGATACAGCACAATGTTGATCGCATAGGTCATGGCGTAGGTGGCAAACACGGCAGCAAAGCGGCGCTTCGATGCCCGCGCGTTGAAGGTCCACCGCCGGTTCAATAAATAAGCCACCAAGGTGCCGGCGGCAAAGCCAATAGTTCTCGAGGCCACATCGCCGAACAGACCTAAACCAATTTGAAAGAGCCAGGTCAGGGAGACGTCGATAAGCGCGGCAATGGCTCCCGTGATCGCGAACTTCGCGCCCTGCGCCTGCAGGGAATTCGACCGTGAGAGGCGTTCGGCGCGACCAGCCATGGTTACTTTCCTTTGAAGATGAAGGCACGTTGAATGGCGAAGTTGGTCACCGTGGCAACGCCTTGTGCGATGACGAAGGCGATGGTGTCCTTGACCGCGCCTTCAAAGCCCAAGCTGATCAGTGGGGCGTTAAGTACCCAATACAGGAAATTCTGTACTGCAAAGGTGGACAGGTACAGCAAGCCCACGGCACCGGCGGTGCGGCCGGAAACCTGGGCACCAAAAGTCCACCGGGCATTGGCCACATAGGCGGCGATGGTGCCGAAGACCCAGCCAATCGCCTTCGCCAGGGAGCGATGCAGACCCAAATAAGTAAGGAAGAGGGTCAGGCCATAATCAATCGCGGCGGTGAAAACACCGACGGACACGAAGCGCACGAGTTGGGTCTTCATGCTAGAGGTAGGTTCAGTCACGGCGAGATACTTTACCCGCGGATAAGGGCGCGGTAAATGTCCAGGCGGTCCACGGGCGCGACGGCATCTTCACCATAGGCGCCGAGGGATGACAAAACCTTAAGCGAAGCCGAGCACAGCTCCCGAATTTCCGGGCCGCGCAGCTCCTCGCCGCCATCGTCGACCCAGCCCAGCGCCGCCATGGCGGTCTCTACGACGGAATCAGTCAACTCGCGCCCGCCCATGCAGGACAATGCCAGAGCCATGGACCAAAAAGCATCCTTGCCCTCATTCGTCACCTCGCGCGGCAAGGTGCGCAGCTGGCGGTACGCCTGAGCATCAATGCTTACATCCCGCTTCAGATCCAGTGCTTGGAGGAGCGGAACGAAGTCGTAGAGACGGGTTCTCTCAATCAGCGCGCGGACGGGACTAATGACAAGATCCAACACCTCATCGATGGTTTCCTGGCCCGTGAGCTCCGCATTCACGGCGGTGAGATCAAAGGGGGTCTGGAAAGAACCGGAACCGCCCACGCACAGGGCTTCTGGCGTCCCGCTATCACGCGGGTAGGTCTCCACCACAACGATTTCGAAGTCCCACAGCCCCCAGGCGTAATCGACCTGCTCGCCTTCGCGGCTCAAGAATTCGCGCACGGTGTGGCTCGGATCGATGCGCTGGCCGCGGGCATCTGTGTGCTCAAAGAAGTGCCACGGTGAATCCTCTTGCGGCAGCCCGAAGCAGATTTCAAGAATGTGGTGGAGCTCTTCCAACGTGAGCGCATCAGAGAAACCGATCTGGCGGTGAACCTCTGCTTCTGCGCGAACATTGGATACCTGGCACAGGAGGGTTTCACCACGATTGGCGCGGACCTGCGCCAAATCTGTGACCTGTGAGCTCATGTGCCCCACCATACGCATTTTTAGTTACGCGCGGTGAGCTCGCGTGCTTCAAGCTCGCTAAGGATGAGGACGATGGCAGCACTAATTCCTCCCCATACCGTCCAGGGTTTTGCCACGCCGCGGCGGCGAATAAACCGGACCACGCTTTGCTCAGTCTTCACGGTGATCCATCCACCAAGCACCAGAATGGCGAAGGCAACCGGGATGGCCCACACAGGAACGTCGGGGGTCTCCGGCTCCGGGCGGTCCTCGTGGCTCTCTGCATTAGTGATAGCCACGAGCGCGCCGAATCCGAGGAAGGACAGCACATAGGCGAAAACGAGCGCAGTCTTATTCTTGATCCAGTCAGGGAACGCGGTCATGATGCCCACGGCCGCAGCCTGGGTGATGCGTCCGGCAAGGGTGTCATCCAGCGCATAATTGTCTTGCTTGGGAGAAGTCATACCGCCCCACTTTAGGCGGGCGGTATGCTACCGTGCATGTACTCCTCCAAAAAAGAGCACCTCACCCCGGCCCAGCGAGCAGCGCAAGATGAGCGCGCCGAGGAAGACAAGCGCCACGGCCACTATCTGGCCACCGAACACACCTCGCTGCCGCTCAATGGTTTCATGACGCGGCTCATCGCCGAGGAACTCCCCATCCTCGATTCCGTCTCAAGGGCAAGAGTCTACGAGATCCTCCGTGAGTATGACGGCCCGGAGATCACCTCCCAGGAAGAGCTGCCGGAAGAGATCCGCGAGATTATGGATCTGTACTAATTCCGAACTAAAACCACATAACCGGACAGTACAAATGTTCCGTTTACTTGGCTTTTGTACCTAATCTCACGTTTTCACTCACGCCACAGGCACTGTCACCTAGGTAGGGTAGAGAACCGACCCATCACATCGAATCAAAGAGTAAGAGATGGAACTGCATACTACTGAGAAGTCCCTCCACGGTTGGGGCCGCACGGCGGCGACAACCGCCCACGTTTTGTCCACCCCAGACGTCGACGTCATCAAGACTGCCGTCGCCCAGGTGGCTGAGGACAACGCTGATAAGCCCGCCCACCTGCGCCGCGGCGTCATCGCCCGCGGTATGGGCCGTTCCTACGGTGACCCCGCGCAAAACGCCGGTGGCCTCGTCATCGACATGCAACCCCTCAACAAGATCCACTCCATCGATCCGGAGTCGGGCATTGTCGACGTCGACGGTGGCGTCACCCTTGACCAGCTCATGAAGGCCGCTCTGCCCTACGGCCTGTGGGTTCCTGTCCTGCCGGGTACCCGCCAGGTCACCATCGGCGGCGCTATCGGCCCGGACATCCACGGCAAGAACCACCACTCCGCCGGTTCCTTTGGTAACCACGTCACCTCCATGGAGCTGCTCGTCGCCGACGGCCGCGTCCTCCACCTGGAACCGGAAGGTGAGAACAGCGAACTGTTCTGGGCCACCGTCGGCGGCATGGGCCTGACCGGCATCATCTTGCGCGCGCAGATTAAGATGACCAAGACGGAAACCGCCTACTTCATCGCGGATACCGACCGCACCGATAACCTCGATGAGACCGTGGCCTTCCACTCCGATGGCTCGGAGCACAACTACACGTACTCCTCCGCGTGGTTCGACGTCATCTCCCCGGAGCCGAAGCTGGGCCGCTCCACCATTTCGCGCGGCTCTTTGGCCACCTTGGAGCAGCTCGAGGAGCTTGCCCCGAAGCTGGCGAAGGACCCGCTGAAGTTCAATGCTCCGCAGCTGATGACGGTTCCGGATATCTTCCCGAACTTCACCATGAACAAGCTCTCCCTCATGGCCATCGGTGAGGCCTACTACCTCATGGGCGCCCCGGCGCGTAACCAGGTCAAGAACCTCACGCAGTTCTACCAGCCGCTGGATCTCATCGGCGAGTGGAACCGTGGCTACGGTTCCAACGGCTTCCTGCAGTACCAGTTCGTGGTGCCGACCGACGCCGTCGAGCCCTTCAAGGAAATCATCCGGGACATGCAGCGCTCCGGCCACTACTCCGCGCTCAACGTGTTCAAGCTCTTCGGCCCCGGCAACAAGGCCCCGCTGTCCTACCCGATGCCAGGCTGGAATGTCTGCGTGGACTTCCCCATCAAGCCGGGCCTGGGCGCCTTCCTCGACGATCTGGATAAGCGCGTCATGGAATTCGGCGGCCGCCTCTACCTGGCCAAGGAGTCCCGCACCTCGGCGGAGAACTTCCACAAGATGTACCCGGGCCTCGAGGGCTGGCTCAAGACCCGCAACGACATCGACCCGACCGGCGTCTTCGCCTCCGATATGTCCCGCCGCCTCGAGCTGCACTAGAAAGGAATCACCTCATGCTGAATGCAGTAGGCCAAGCACAACACATCCTCCTTCTCGGCGGCACCTCCGAAATCGGCCTGGGCATCGTCGAAGAATTCCTCGAGCGCGGCCCGGCCAAGGTCACCCTCGCGGCACGCGCCGACTCCCCGCGCATCGCGGATGCCCGCGCGACCATCGAGTCCCGCGGCGGCGACGTCGAGGTCATCGACTTTGACGCGACTGACTTCGAGGGCCACGGGGACGTCGTCAAGCGCGCCTTTGAGCGCGGCGATGTCGACGTCGCCATCATCGCCTTCGGCACCCTCGGTGACCAGGAAGAACTGTGGCAGGACCAGGCCAAGGCCGTCGCCTCCGCCCAGACCAACTACACCGCACCGGTCTCCCTTGGCGTCTTGCTCGGCCAGAAGTTCAAGGAGCAGGGCCACGGCACCATCGTGGCGATCTCCTCCGTCGCCGGCATGCGCGTGCGCCGCTCCAACTTTGTCTACGGCGCCTCCAAGGCCGGCGTGGACGGCTTCTTCATCAACCTCGGTGAGGCCCTGCGCGGCTCCGGCGCCAACGTGCTCGTGGTCCGCCCGGGCCAGGTCCGCACCAAGATGTCGGCGGAAGCCGGCGAAGCGCCACTGACCGTCAACGTATCCGACGTGGCCAAGGCCACCGTCAAGGCGGTCCTGGACGGTAAGCAGTCCATCTTCGTGCACCCGCTGTTTGAGTACGTGTCCTTGGGATTCAAGTTCATCCCGCAGGCGATCTTCCGGAAGCTGCCTTTCTAAAGTTCCGCTAAGTCCACGGCGTGTGGGAAACTACTTACATGACTGAGTCTCCCACCATGTCGTCTCCCGCCGTGTCCCCCACCATGGAATATGACGTCGACCGCCTATCGCGTCGCGCCACCCTCGTGGGTATCGCCGCCGCCGCTCTAGGTGGTGGCCTTGTCACGCTTCTTGGCTTCTTTGCCTTTAAGACGGTCTCCCTCCCGGCGTTCAGTACGTCGATGGTGACCCGTGCGCTGAGCACCGCGGGAACTGCGCTCACCGTTCTCCTGGTGGGCGTGTTATGCGTGTGGTGGGTCATTGGCAGCTCGCCGCGACCCCGGTGGCGGACGTGGCTCACCACCGCCCTGTGCTACATCTCCCCTGCGCTGCTAACGCTAACCAGCATCGGCCTGCCCCTTTCGGCCTCGCGCCTCTGGCTCGACGGCGTCCAGGTCGATCAGGTGTTCCGCACCCAGTTCCTCACCCGCGTCACGGAAGCCAGCTCCTATGCGGACATGAACTACGAAGGCCTGCCCACCTTCTACCCGTTGGGCTGGTTCTGGTTGGGCGGGCGGCTGGCCAACATCCTCAACATGCCCGGCTGGGAGGTCTACCAACCCTGGAGCCTCATCTCCCTGGCCGTGGCCGGGTGCATCCTGGTTCCGCTGTGGCAGCGGCTTGCCGGTTCCCTACCGGTGGCCACCGCCATTGCGTTGACCACCACAGCGGTGACCCTGACTATCGGCGCTGAAGAACCGTATTCCGCGGTCATCGCAATGGGCGTGCCCGCGGTCGCCGTCCTGTGTTCACACGCCTTCTACGGCTCCTCGTGGTTCTCCGCCGCCGCAATCGCCATCTACCTCGGAATCTCCGCCTGCTTCTACACGCTGTACACGGGCGCTGTGGCGCTTACCATCGTCAGCCTCATTGCACTCGTCACGTGCGTGGGCGACCGTACGTGGACTCCCCTCGTGCGCCTCGCCGCCATCGCGGCCGGATCCCTGGCCATCGCCGCGATTGCTTGGGCACCGTATCTGCACGCCGTCCTGCACGCCACCGCCCCGCTAGAATCCACCGCGCAGCACTACCTGCCGGAGGAAGGCACCCAAATCCCGGCGCCCTTCCTCTCCTTGTCCGTCATCGGCGCCCTCAGCCTTATTGGCCTGATCTACCTCATCTTGCGCGTTGACGAACCCGAAATCAGAGCCATGGGCACCGCGCTCGTCGGTACCTACCTGTGGACTTTGGCTTCCATGGTCATGACTCTTGCCGGCAGCACGCTGCTGGGCTTCCGCCTGGAGCTGATGGTCGCGGTGCTCTTCGCCACGGCGGGCATTCTCGCGCTGGCCGACGTCCGCCTCATGGGCCTGCCCACGCTCTACCCGGCGGGCATTACTGAGACCACCAGCAAGCGCGTGACCCTGGTCTTTGCCATCATCATGGGGCTGGGCGGTATTTACTATGCGCAGCAAATCCCCGCGACGAACGTGACCGCCTTGGATCACGCTTATACCGATACCGACGGCTACGGGGAGCGCGCGGACCGCTACACCAGCGATTCTTCCGCTAATTACGGAAAGATCCGCGAATTCATCGACGCCCAGGGCTACGCGGCCAACGACACCGTCGTCCTCACGGACGAAAAGCTCTTCATGGCCTACAACCCCTACTACGGGTTTAACGCCTTCACCAGCAACTATGCCAACCCGTTGGGAGAGTTCAGCACCCGTAACCTGCAGATTGAAGAGTGGGCTTCCAATTCCTGGGACCAGACTCCGAAGGAATTCTCGCATTCCCTCGAGTCCTCACCGTGGCGCGGCCCAGACGTGCTCATCTTCCGCGGGGACATCAAGGAACCCGGGGATGGCTACAAGACGCACTTGGCAGAAGACATTTACCCCAATCAGCCCAACGTGCGCTACCGCGCGGTGTTCTTCAACCCGGAGGTCTTTGAAGAGGGCTGGACCACTAAACAGATTGGCCCCTTCGTCGTCGCGGCCAGATCTTAATAAGCCATGGCGGTGACGTAGACTGATCGCCGTGTCAGATCGGAATACCTCTTCACTGCGAGCACCGCAGTCCCTGCGGCTCACCGCCATCATCGCTGGATTCATCGGTTTCCTGTGCTTTGTGGCCACGCCGCTGCTGCCGGTGAACCAAACCCAATCTTCCTTCGATTGGCCCCAGCAGGACTCCCTGCAGTCCATCAACGCCCCGCTCATCTCGGTGGCGCCGGAGGAGATCGATGCAGAGATCCCTCTGAAGGCCGTCGATAAGCTGCGCGATGGCCAGGACCTGCTCTACGGCACCGTGCCCCCGGAGTCCAAGAAGGCCTCCAACCGCGGCATGTTTGTCCGCGCCGGCGAGGATGGTCTCTCGGTGACCAGCCTCGATGAGGTCATTTTCTCACTCACGGCCGAGCAGGTGGCGAAGCTGCCTGAGGACTCCACGCTCCGCATCCAATCCACCGGTGACGGCACCACCGTCTCCTTGGGCAAGCACAAAGAGACCTCCGAGGAGGATCTCCGCCCTCAGGTCACCGGCGTTTATACCGAGATCGACGACTCCCCGGAAGCCCTCGCCGAGCTTGGCGACGACCTCCGCATCCACGTGGAGATCAACTCCCGCTTCACCTCCTCCCCGACACCGCTCAAGCTCATCGCCATGTGGCTGGGCCTGGCCATGGTGGTCATCAACCTGGTCTGCCTGTGGCGAATCGACCGCCTCGATGGCAAACGCCGTGGCTTCATGCCCGAAACTTGGAAGCAGATCCGCCCGCTCGATGGCGTCGTGGCGGCTGTTCTCGGCTGGTGGTACATCTTCGGTGCTAATACCTCCGATGATGGCTTCATCCTCACCATGGGACGCGTTTCCGATCACGCGACCTATATGGCGAACTACTACCGCTGGTACGGCGTCCCCGAGGCCCCGTTCGGCGCGCCGTACTACGACCTCGTGGCATGGCTGGCGCAATTCTCCAGCGCGTCCATCATCGTGCGCCTGCCTGCGCTTATCTCAGCGCTCATCATCTGGTTTATCTTGTCGCGCGAGATGCTTCCGCGCTTCGGCGCTCGCGTCAACGAGCGCCGCCTGGCGCACTGGACCGCCGCGTTCATGTTCCTGGCTTTCTGGCTGCCCTATAACAACGGCATCCGCCCCGAGCCCATCGTGGCCCTCGGCGTCATGCTGACGTGGGCCTCTTTCGAGCGCGCCATCTCCACCCAGCGCCTCCTTCCGGCGGCGGTGGGCACCATCATCGCCACCATCACCCTGGCCGCTGGCCCCACCGGCCTCACCGCGGTGGGCATCTTCCTGGTCTGCCTGCCCGCCCTGTTCCGCATCATGGGCAAGCGCGCTCCCCAGATCGGCTGGACAGCTCTCATCGCCCCGTTCCTTGCCTGCGGCACCGCTGTCATGGTCGCTGCCTTCGGGGACCAAACGCTAGCGTCGGTCCTCGAATCCACTCGCGTGCGTTCCGCGGTCGGCCCGTCCCTGCCGTGGTACTCGGAGTTCGTGCGCTACTCCACGCTCTTCGAGCCCTCCGTGGACGGCTCCCTGACGCGCCGTTTTGCCATGTTCACCATGCTCTTCTGCTTGGCGCTCATCATCTATGCCTTCATCAAGGACCACCGCGTCGTTGGTGCGGAGGCAGATCCCACCAAGCGCCTGCTGGCCATCATGGCGCTCTCGGCCTTCTTCCTCATGTTCACGCCGACGAAGTGGACGCACCACTTCGGCATTTACGCCGGTGTCGCCGGTGTCATCGCCGCGCTCGGCTCGGTGGTCCTTTCCCAGATTGCCATGCGCTCCCCGCGTGCCCGGACCTTCTCCATCGCCGCGGTGATCTTCCTCATGGCCATCTCCCTGGGTGGCTGGAACGCCTGGTGGTACGTGTCCTCCTTCGGCATCCCGTGGTGGGACCGCACCGTGCAGTTCAAGGGCATCGAGGCCAACACCGTGGTGCTGGCCATCGCCATGGTGGTCCTGGCGATTGGCCTCTACCAGTCCCTGGTTCACAGCTATCGCAAGAACAAGGCCGAAACCGCCGGCACCCTCGAGGAATTCGAGGCCGCCAATGCCGCCAAGGTCTCGCGCTGGGCGGGTGTCATGTCCGCACCGATTGCGGCGGCCTGCATTATCATCGTGGCCTTCTCGTGTGCCTCCTTTGCCAAGGGCTACGTGGCCCAGGCGGATTCCTACTCCGTGGGCAAGGGCAACCTGGCTTCCCTGCGCGGCGATACCTGCTCGCTGGCGGATTCCACCATGATGGAGACCAACACCAATGAATCCTTCCTCACGCCAGTCGAGGGCGAATTCCAGGACTCGCTCGTTGACAAGAAGGAGGACAACTTCGGTTTCGGCCCCAATATGATCAAGGAAGATATTGAGCCGGAGAACCTCAACTCGGCGTCGGTAGGCGCTATTGCCAACACCACCAGTGACGACTCCGCTGCGTCTAACGAGCAAACCGAGACCGAAACTGAAGAAAAAGCAACCGAAGTCACCGACTCCTCCGCCGGCGGCGTGCGCGGAACCCTGGGTGTCAACGGCTCCGAGATGCACCTGCCGTTCAACTTGGATTACCGGAAGGTCCCGGTCATGGGCTCCTACGATGAATCGCAGCGCTCGACCGCCACCATCACCACCCAGTGGTACAACTTGCCGGAACCTGGCGAAAACACCCCCGTCCTCTCGGTCGCTGCCGCCGGCAAGATTTACCACCACGACGTCAACGGAGTGGAGCAGGAGGGCACCGAGCTCACCTTGGAGTACGGAACACTCAAGGATGGCAAGGTCACCAACAAGGGTGAGGCCGAGCTTTCCGACGTCGGCGCGACCCCCAAATGGCGCAACCTCCGCATTGCTCTAGACGAGCTCCCAGAGGAGGCCAACGTTGTGCGCCTCGTCGCGGTCGATGATTCCACCGATGAAGACGATTGGATGGCGTTTACCCCGCCGCGCGTCCCGGAGCTTGCCACCATCAACTCCCAGTTCGATTCCTCTACCCCGGCACTCCTCGACTGGTCCGTCGCCCTGCAGTTCCCCTGCCAGCGCACCTTCGACCACTACGCCGGCGTGACCGAGATCCCGCAGTTCCGCATTCTTCCTGACGCCGCCGCACAAACCTCCCTCACGGACTTCCAGTCCTTCTCCGGTGGTGGTGCGCTGGCAACCGCGGAGGCAGTGAACTACTCCTATGAGATCCCGAGCTACCTCAACAACGATTGGGCGCGCGACTGGGGCTCCATTGAAAAGTATGAGCTGCGCACCAACTCCCGCGGCGAGGCCCCGCTCGAGGCAGATATCGACCAAGAAATTATCCAGCGCTCCGGCCTGTGGAAGAACTCCGAGATGAAGATTCGCCCGGAGGGCGAACAGTAGGGATTAGAGAAACTCGGCCGAATCTTTAACCCGCTGACGCGCCACGGCCGGGGTCGAAATACGGTGCATGGACACGTACTCCGCGGTCTGTGCACCGGGGATCTCCACGCGCTCAGCAATCTCGTCCTGCGCCGCGGTCTGGACCAAGATGTCAGAATACAGCCCCGGCAGCTTCTCAACATCGAGGACGTAGTCGCCGCGGATCTCCTCCGGCAGCTTGGCCAGCGCGCCAAAGTCGGGGAAGGTGAGGAGGAGGGCGTCGGCAGGCACCAGCGCTGCGAGCGCCCCACCGGAGGAATATCCCCACACCGTCACGCGCTCGGCACCATGCTCGCGGGCATAATCGACGGCCGCCTGAACCGACTGGACCATCTCCGCCACGGTGTGCTCCGGCGCCAACGGATAATCGACATCAATGATCGTCGTGCCCGACAACTGCGCTGCGGCAGCAACTTCGGGCCGCCATTGCATTTCTAGCGCCTTGCCGTCACCGCGCCACCAGCCGCCGGAGTGCAGCGACACCGCCCAGCGACCAGACTCTTCTGACGGCCTAAAAATCGCTCCAACCTCAGAGTCTTCAACGCTCACGCCTTCCGTAAAAACGGTGCCGGGCAGCGAGTGATCCACCGCGGATCCCAGCACCATCATGGAGGCCTGCACGATACGATCCGGCAGCAGCGCGCAATAGCGGTCCGCCTCCGGCGAACCTCCACCGGCCCACGGCGGGCGGAAATCCGGCAGCGGGTAGTGCACCTCCATGTAGGAGGAGAGCTGCTCGAGCTGTTGTTCTGGACTTAGCTGGCGATCCTGGCCACCGATATTCCACTCACTCATGGCCCCCAAGGGTACTACCAGATGGTGACGCGCTCCTCTGGGACCAGTCCACCCTCGACATCAAAAGCCTCGTAGAATTCGTCGATGTTCTCGGCGATGATGTTGCAACGGAACTCCGCCGGCGAGTGCGGATCAATGGCCAAGTACTGCGTGGCCATCTCTGGACGAATAGCAGTGCGCCACACGCGCGCCCACGCCAGGAAGAAGCGCTGCAGACCGGTGTACTCGTGCTCTGCCAATTCCGGCTCAGCGCCCTCGGCCTCAAACGGTGCTACCTGGCCGTTGATGTCCAAGCCCTTGTCGGCGCAGTAATTCTTGTAGGCCACCACAGCAATACCCAGTCCACCGAGGTCACCGATGTTCTCACCCAGGGTGAAGCTACCGTTGACACCCGCGGAATCGGTGCCCTCCAGCACCTTCGGCACCTGTCCCTGGAACTGGTCCACCAGCTTCGCGGTCAACTTCTCGAAGGCCGCGCGGTCCTCATCCGTCCACCAGGAGTTGAGGTTGCCCTGGCCGTCATACTGCGAGCCCTGATCATCAAAGCCATGCCCAATCTCGTGGCCAATCACCGCGCCGATGGCACCGAAGTTCTCCGCCGCGTCCGCGTCCGGGTTGTAGAACGGCGGGCGCAGAATCGCCGCCGGGAAGGTGATGTCATTAACTACTGGGTTGTAGAAGGCATTGACCGTCTGCGGGGTTGCGAACCACTCGTCGCGGTCGGCCGGCTTGCCAATCTTGGCCAGCTCATAATCGTGGCTCCACGCGCTGCCTGCGCGCACATTGGCCACCAGGTCCGCACCCTTGGGTGAAAACTCTAGGTCGGAATAGTCACGCCAGGTCTCCGGATAACCAATCTTGGCCTTGAACTGCAAGAGCTTCTCCAGCGCGCGCTCACGAGTGGCCGGGGTCATCCACTCCAGCTGCGAAATCCTCTCGCGGTACGCGGAGGTAAGGTATTCCACCAGCTCATCCATCTCGGACTTCGAGGATGGAGGGAAGTGCTTGTCCACGAAGACCTTGCCAATCTCCTGGCCCACCATGTTCTCTGCCAGGCCCACGGCGCGCTTCCAGCGGTCACGCTGCTCGGTAGCGCCGGAAAGCTTGGTTCCGTAGAACTCGAAATTCTTCCTACCGATCTCCTCAGTAAGGTACGGCGCGCGCGACAGCAGAATGTGCCACGTGGCCCACAGCTGCCAATCCGCCATGCGGCCGGCGGTAAACAGACCCTCCAGGTGCTCAAAATACGACGGCATCATGGCCACCGCGCGGTGCTCCGGCAGTGCCCCACCGTTCAGGATGGCGCGGGTGATGCTGGGCAGCTTGGCGACGTCCACCGGGTTATACGTCTTCACCGCATCACGCGAGGCCACCACATCCCAATGCCCTGCAGCAATTTCCTTTTCCAGATTCACGATGCGGGTAGCTGCAACCTCCGCCCCCAAGCCGAAGAGGCGAGCCGGATCCAGGAATCCAAGCATCGCTGCGACGTGCTTCTCGTAGGCCTCAAGCGTCTCCGCGTGGGCTTCCTCGCGGTAATAAGCCTCATCTGGAAGGCCCAGGCCGGACTGGATAATGTAGGCCACTGCCTCCTCGGAGCCGGAGTCCTTTTCTACCCAGAAGGTAACCGGGGCGCCGACGCCCTCGCGCTCCAGCACGCCCAGGTTGTGCGCCAGCTCTTCCGGGTCCGCCGCCACCAGCTTGTCCAAATCTTCGGCCAAAGGCGCCGTTCCCGCAGCGTTCACTCCCTCAACGTCCATGTGGGAGGAATACACGATCCCCGGACGGCCTTCGTCTTCCTTAACGATGTCATGGACGAGTTCCTCGGCTTCGTCGCGAAGCGCGTGAAAAGTCCCGTCAACACCGCGGTCATCGGGAATAACGTGGGACTCAATCCAGGGGCCATTAACAAACTGATACAGATCCTTCATGCACTTCACTCTATGTCAGATGTACCCGTTAGTGTGGTGTGCATGACTTCTTATCGTTTCCCGCCAGCGAAGATGACGGGGCCGTTTTTCGCTGTGCTTGGGGTGACCCTCCTCGTGCTCGGCACGCCCGCCGTCCTCAGCTTGGCGCTGCCGGACCACGATCCTGAAACCGAGCCTGTTGTCCTCGACGATCCTGAGTGGCGTCAGCCTATCGACGGCGTCGAATGCAGCGTGAACTACGATTCCGTGGCCAACCAGGCGTGGGATTGCGGCGATACCTTGGTCGAGGCCTACCTCACCTCTGATGTCGACGATGACGAGCTGGCCCTGCGCCGAGCTGTGCGCGCCACGACCTTCGGGTCGATGCCGAAAGAAGAAGTAGAAAACCAAGACGGCATCCTCGTACTGCGAACGTATACATACATCCCGGTCGTTGCCTTTAGCGTGGCCAAGGACGATCTCAACTACGAGCTCGTCTTTTCAGACGGAAACCCAGAAGAAATCGCCGATCAGTTTATGGAGGCCTTCAAGTGAGCAAGATCTTCCGCGTGGCGCTGTGGGTCATCATTGGTATCTGCCTGCCTGCAGCTCTGATCAACCTGTTAGGTGCTTTCCTCGTTGCCCCGCTGCCGGGCCTAATAAGCCTGCTGATCGGCTTTGCTTTCTTGGCGCTGGGGCTGTATCTGTGGCACCTCAGCCCGATGTGGGCGCGACCTGCCAAGGGATGGGCCACAGCCAGCGTGCTGTGGGGAGCCGGCACCGCGGTGTCTTTGGCGCTCCTATCAGCACTTCCGTTCAGCTCCCTCACCAAGGGCGTGGGATGGGAAGAATCCATGATGTCATGGTCCGGAGCTTATCCGGAGGAGTTCGCCAAGGCGCTGGGCGTGGTTTTTGTGTTACTCAGTTTCCGCCAGCTCAACCGCCCTTGGCATGGTTTCATCGTCGGCGCGCTTGTGGGCTGGGGTTTCGAGGTCTTTGAAAACGTCCTCTACGCTTCTCTCGGCGCCGTCATGCACCCGACGTCTGATTGGATTGGCATGCTGCAGATGTGGGGGCTCCGCCTTGTGGCGGGCCCAGGCCTACACATGTCACTGACGGCCATCGCAGGCTTTGGCATCGGCTGGGCCATTTACGCCGCCCACAAAACGTGGTGGTGGCGCCTCGGAGTGGGCGTGGGCGCGCTTTTTGTTTCCTTCTGTCTCCACTTCGCGTGGAACTACATGTGGGATGAGACATGGCAGCTGGTCACGCAGTACATCGTGGTCGCGCTCATTCTCTACCCCATCGTCATCACCCTGGGGCTTCGCGCCCACCGCCTAGCCAAGGCGGACGATACCTACTCGCACTCGCCCGGCTCAGCCAGCCTGCGCTGAATTAGTCAAACTGCCCCTGCAGGACAGCCACGGCGTCAAGCGGGGTCACATGATAGGAAATGGGGTTCTGGTTTGCACCGGCCATGAGGGCGTGGGCGCAGGAGTGGCCCGCTCCCATCATGTGGCCGAGCTCGTGAGCGATGGTTCCCTGAAGCGCCTCTGGGTATTGAGCGGTGGCCGCCTTGATGAAGAGCATCCCGTGGTCCGGGTAGGCCGTACCCTGGACGTAACCATTCGGCTCCGGCTTATAGATGATGGCGATGGTGTCATCATCGGCCTCGGACGGCGCTACTTCCTTCAGAGAAGCCTTACCGTCGAGAGCATCGTTCCACTCAGCTACCGCGGCATCGAGCTGCTCGCGGTAGGGGAAGTTATCCGCCACCTTGTACTTGAGCACGCCGCTCTTGAAGTAGGAAGGAACGGAATCAGCATCGTGCAGAATCGACGGATCCGGAACCGGCTTTCCTTCGTTTGCCAACTTGGTGATGGAGGTGCAGGTGCCAGGGGAAATGAGCGAACGAGTTTGGTCGCTCTTCGCCGAAGCCGACGGGGCAACGGTCAAAGCAACAACAGCAATGGCCGCGATGGACAGGGCCTTACGCATAGGGAAATACCTTTCGGGTTAGTAACCGCTTATTTGGTAGCCGAGAATATATTAATTTCTCAGTTTCCGCAAAGGTAAAACTTAGCTAAACCCGTGGCCAATCAGCACACGTGCGATGAACTAGGCACAGCGCGCTTCAGCTCCGCACACGCCCTATCGCGCAGGTCCTGAGGGGGCGTCGGCAAGCTCGGCGCTTGCGGCTGTACCTCCACCGCGCCGAGCACATCTGCGGTGAGATCCGCGGGAGATCCATAGGTATTTGCCGCCACACTATATCCAGGACCGAAAGAAGCGCTCGCATGCACCTGCCGGTCATCCGACCACCCAAATTTCGTTCCGATAATGCCCGGAATCCGCGCGGTGCCGAAGTCCTGACGATATCCGTCGGATGCCGTAGGCGCTGCCGTCGCCATACCTTTCATGAGCGGTGCAGCAACTGGGTCACCAGATATCACCCCAATAAAGCGAGCGAGATCCTCCGTCGACGTCGTGGTATTGCCCCAGTAACCGTTGTGATGGGTCTCCCCCAAGCGATATTCCCCGATGATGGAAGGTATGGCCTGCGGATACTTCCGCTCCAGATCGCTAGCGGTGCCATCCTCAGAGAAGCGAACCATGTTTTCCACCCGCGCTTTATCCTCCGGCGCGCCATATTTCAGGACCCACATTCCTAGGTACAGCTTCGCGAGGGATAGCGCAGGACGAGACTCGTGGCCATTTCCAGTGGAAACCGAGTTTCCGTCGGCATAGCGCACGGTCATTTGAGTGCGTGGCGGAACCTTTCCAGGATCAAACGTCAGGGCCTGGGCGGATGGCGCAGCGACGGTCGCTAGCGCAAGACCAGCAATAAGGGAGCGGAGTTTAAGCACTTTCATAGATTAACTCAAGCCACAGCTTCAACAGGCTTGATTGGTACATAAGCGCCGCTGCCCAAGGGATTCAGCGCGCACCCTTCCCCACGCTAGGGTTCGAACAGTAATTTTATTAGCTTCTTACCCAACAAGCCCCTCCCAACGAAGCTCAAAGCGGCGGAAGGCTGGGTAAATGCAATATCAGTAGGCACATTCACCTCTCTAATCACAACTTTCCGCCAGGGTATAGACTTTCCAAACGGTACAGAATAAACTCATTTTTCGAAAAGGGATTCGGACAGTGGGGGTTCGGTCCTTCTCAATATCTCTAACGAAAGAGGGGGTTGAATTGTCTTCCACTACAGAAGCCGTTGTTTTCTATTTCTCTCATTCCAATCCGAACGACCCGGTCTGCATGAAAGGTAAAGCCATACGCCAAGCAGACTACGAGTTTTGGTCTAGCGTCCTTCCCGCCTTGGACGAGGACTCAGATACAGCGTGCATGCGCCTTGGGCTAAAGACCGGCAAGGCGGCCGGGACGGTTGCTCGCATAATCATGGGGATTTACCGCCTGAAAGAGCTACCCCAGCTCAAGGCCCTGCAAGATGCAGATTTTTTGCTGGACTTACCCGCTTTGATTGCCATCGACCAGGTCATGGCTAAACTCGGCCAACCTTCCACTGAGGTAGTAGCCGCCATTGACGCTGCGTTGGCCCGTTGGCTTACGCCTACGAAGCCAAATCAGGTATTTCCCACCACGTCGCAGATTCGTCGCCGCATGCGTGACCTTGTCAAGGTCCATGATGACTCCATCGCAGTGGAGGATAAGCGCACAAAGAATCGATATTCCATTCTCACCCGCGACCAACGCGCCACCATAGAACTAGAGGTGGATAGCAGCGTTGGAATCATCATCCATGAGGCCATTAAGGCAGCTGCTGAAAAGCATGAAGTCTCGATGGCAGAAGCACTAATCCTTTTAACGACTGGAAAGGTAGAACCAGAAGCTGCCCGAGTAGTGCTCCACACTTATCAAGCGAGTGATGTCGAAGACGCGCCAGTGTATGTAGAAGGGCACGGCTGGCAGGTAGAGAATATCCCAGCACAAGCCGTAACGAAAAGGGACTTGAGCACCAAGCCGAAAGCCACTAATGGCTACGGACCAGCCACGTTGGTTCGCAAATATGTTGAAGGGCGCGATGGCACCTGCCGTGCAGCTGGCTGCGGAATGCCGGCGTGGCTGTGTCAATTAGACCACCGTATTAACTATGCCGATGGTGGGCCAACGCATCCGGACAACATGGTGGCGTTGTGCCAGCATCACCACAACATGAAGACCGATGGGCGGGCGTTCTATTTTTTGGACCCCGATACCGGGGATGTGGTCTGGCTCTTTGAGGATGGAACCTGGGCAATCACGGAACCTTCCGGGCCACTAGCACCAAAGAACAAACGCTGGGCGCGAAGCGTTGCGCAAGATATTGAAGGTTACCGCGCTAGGAAGCACCGGGAAGCTCAGGAGCTGAAAGCCGAGCTAGACCAAGAACAGCAAGCAAACACAAATAAGAAGACCGCTTATGGCAAGGGAGATGAAGAAATCCCCTTCTAGATAACTAGGTTCGTCGCTTAAAACGACGAAACACATTGGTGCTCGGCTTAGAGGAGGTAATTGAGGTCCGCCGCATCCAGCCCGCATTCAGCGAGCACCACACTGTCGCCGCGGTGTGGAATACCTTCGGCATCCCACTGGGCTTGGGCGGCGGGGGTATGGGCGCGGCCCGTACTGTTGACCACCCGCCACCAGGGCAGATCCGCGCTTTTCGACATCACCCAGCCCACATACCGCGCACCGACCCCTACGACTTTGGCGATCTCTCCGTAGGTGGAGACGTTGCCAGGCGGAATGCGGAGAACGACCTCCGCAACCCTAGAGCTCGATGAGTTCTTCGGGGGCATCCTCGACCTCGCACAAGGTAAGCGTCGCACCCGTGGAATCCTCAATCAGGCACAATCGGCCGAATGGTGAGTCGTGGGGCTCGCGGATAACCTGCCCGCCATTCTCCACAACAGCCTTCGCTGCTTGGTCGATGTCCCGCACACCCAAGTATGTTTGCCAGAAACTCGGCAAACCTTCCGCATGCCAGAACCCAGCGAAGGCAGCGCCTTCTTCCTCCGCAACTGCATAATGCTCATCACCACGGATTTCCCAATCGAAGAGCTCACCATAAAAGTCCAGCGCTGAGTGAAAATCCTCCGAGACCGTCAGCTCGTGCCACACCGGGGTGCCAGGCTCACCGCCGGCGACGAAGCGGTCGAGCTCCGGCTGCGTCAAGCCAAACATGGCACCGGACTTGTCGAGTACGAGCGCCAGCGGAGCACCTAAAGCGAGGATTTTTCCGCCGAGTTGTTCTACTCGGGCGCAATCGGCTTCCAAGTCGCGGGAGAGGAAATAGGTAGCCCAGGTGTCCTGGCCCGGAACAATTTCTGCAATCGGCAGACCTTGAAGGCGGGCGATGCCATCTTCGAATTCCCAGCCCAGCACGGCCGAGTAAAACTTCTCGGAGGCTTTCACATCAGAACTGGCCAGAGTAATCCAGTAGGGCATTCCTACTTCAGCTTCAAAAGCGGGCATTAAAGGTTCCTCCACTTCTCCGGGTCGAAGTCATCATCAGCGGTAGCCTCATCAAAATAATCGTCGTCGTCTTCGACGACGCGGGCGCAAGTGTCGGAGACACAGATGACGTCGCCAAGCGCCAGCGTTGCTCCGCGCTGCTTCGTCACTTCCCCATTGACGGTGACCTGACCCTGCTCGATGAGTTCTTTGGCCTCTCCCCCGGTGGCGACCAAGGAGGCCAGTTTGAGGAACTGGCCGAGCTTAATGGATTCTCCCTTAATTGAGACTTCTAGCATGTTGACCAGCATACCCAGCTCAAAGCGCAAGAATTCCCTCTGCCAGAATGATGACGCCAAGCAGGGCAAACACGACTCCGCTGAAGATATCTACCCCGGCGGAGTTCTTTGCCATCCACTTCGCCACCGCACGGGTGCACAACGCAACGCCGACAAAAATAATGAGGCTTTCAATAATCAGCACAGAACCAACCGTGGCATTCGCGCTCAAGCCCATGCCCGGATCGATGAAGTTGGCGAAGATAGCGCCGAAGAAGATGAGCACCTTGGGATTAGAAAGATCGCTGACCAGGCCCATGCGGTACGCCGTACCGAGTTTGATGATGCCGTCCGGGGTGAACCCGCGCGGTTGAGGATTCATGGTTGCTGGAGCACGACGCTCTTTAATGCCGCTGCTTATTGCAGAAAATGCCATCCATAGCAGATAGCTACCGCCGGCAATCTGCAGCGCCACAAGGATTTCAGGATGGGCCGAAATCAGCGCGGTAAGCCCCGCCAGCGAAGCAACGGTCCATATCATCAAGCCAGTCGTGCTACCTATTGCGGCCCACACCGCTGCACGCGTGGAACGCGCACCCAAACGAATAATCTGAACCACATCTGGCCCCGGCGAAGCCATCGCCGCGAACCACACACCCATCAAGGCCACTATGGCGCTGAAAGCCACCTAACACCCCCATACTCACATGCGTTTTCACTAACACATGCCACTATAAGAGGCGTCTCACCTGCAGCGAAACAGGTAAATTAGCTTTGCGTACGCGGCTTAATAGTCATGGTGTCAATGTTGACGTGCTCCGGCAGGGACGCCACCCAACGCACTGCCTCAGCGATGTCTTCTGCGGTGAGGTTGAGCTCGCCGTCATAAACTTGTGCGGCACGTTTGGCGTCACCCCGAAAACGATTGAGGGAAAACTCCTCCGTGGCTACACGGCCCGGGTCAAGTTCGGTAACGCGAACGCCGTGCTCTTCAATACGCAGTGCACGAGAAATCACGCGGACGCCATGCTTGGCGGCGTTGTAACCGGAACCGCCCTCGTAGACGTTCCACCCGGCCACGGATCCCATGTTGATAATGAGCCCGCCCCGCAGCTTCGGCATGAGAGCCTGGATCATCCGAACGGTGCCAAGGACGTTGACGTCATACATCCACTGCCAATCCTCGATGGTGGTGTCCACGAGGGGCTCCAGGCCCTTAGCGCCACCGGCGTTGTTGACCAGCAGGTCAACGCGGTCGAGGTGGGAAACGAACTCGGCTACGGATTCGTCCGAAGTGACGTCGAGGGCATAGGCCTCGCCGCCGATGTCGTTCGCGAGGGCCTCAAGGCGCTCCACGCGCCGCGCGCCGACGACGACACGCCAGCCGTCAGCCGCCAACGCTCTTGCCGACGCCTCCCCAATCCCCGAAGACGCTCCTGTAACGACTGCTACTTTTTCCATGCGCCCTAGGATAGGGCTTCTTCCAGCTCGGCGCAGATGTTTTCGACGATTCCACTCTTGAAATCAGCCGGGGTGAAGGTGCCATCCTTCATGTCGGTATTTAGCGAGATATCCAACTGAGTGCGCAGCTGCGGCATGGAGAAGTTCGCCATGATAAGGCGCCACGCCTCTACCGCGCGGATGCCGCCGCTGAAGCTGTAGCCCACGTAAGCAATCGGCTTGGCCACCCACTCGGCACCGAGGGAATCGACGGCGTTCTTGAACGCGCCCGGCACGGAATGGTTGTACTCCGGGGTGACGAAGATAAAGGCATCGCAGGAATCGATAGCATCGGACCAGGCCTGCACATTCGGGTCCTCGTAGTTTTTGTTTGCCGCCATAGGAATGACGGAGGTGGTGAGGATCGGGACATCGAAAGCCTTGAGGTCAATGAGCTCGTAGTCCACGTCGCGGCCCTGAGCGAGGTCGGTGACCCACTGGGCGATGGCCAGCCCGGCGCGGTCGTCGCGGGTAGAGCCGAGGATGATGCCGATTTTCGCCATAAGGATGCCTTTCATGATTTTGTTAACGCGTCAACGTCTGAGGGTACGCCGATATGTCGACGCAATCGACAAGTCACCCAGATATGTCGAAAATTCTAGAAAAAATCGACATATCCGCTCAACATGTCTATTCTTTTACCATGCCAACCTATAGCCCGGACACCCCCTACAATGGGCTTCCGCCCCTCCCACCAGCAGAAGTGGTGGAAACCGTTCCCGTGCTTAAGGCCATCATCGATGCTAAGGAAAAACTGGCTGAACTGCGTACGGCCTGCCAGCTCATTCCCAACCCGGAGATCATCACCTCAACGATTCCACTGCGTGAGGCTCGTGCTTCCTCCGAGATTGAGAACATCGTCACCACTAATGACGAGCTCTTCCGTGCGGCGTGGCACGTCGATGCTGAGCCGACTCCTGCCACCAAGGAGGCTCTTCGCTATAACGCCGCGCTCCACGCTGGACTTTCCTCGCTATCGCAGCGACCTCTATCCGAGAAGACGGCAAAAATCGTATGCAGCACCCTTCTAGATACTCAGGCCGAGGTGCGTTCACTTCCGGGCACATTTATCGGTAACCCTGTAACGAAGGAGCGGCTCTACACCCCACCTGAAGGAAAGGAGATTATCGAGGGCCATCTCGCAGCGTGGGAGGACTATATATATTGCAGCCACGACGTTGATTCCCTCGTAAAGATGGCACTGCTTCACTATCAATTTGAAGCAATCCATCCTTTCTACGATGGCAATGGGCGCACTGGACGAATCCTTAACGTCCTCTACCTCATTCAAGAAGATCTTCTTGAGCTGCCGGTTTTATACCTGTCCGGGTATATCGTCGACAACAAAGCAGACTACTATCGCTATCTCAACGCTGTTACAGCCAAGGGAGCATGGCAAGACTGGCTTCTCTTTATGATCCGCGGCGTTCACGCAGCGGCTGCCGACGCCTCCTCGATGATTACCCAGCTTCGGGCTATCCAGGAAAACACTGCGCAACGAATACGTTCTGCGGGCGTGATTAACCATCCCCTCGAGATGGCCGAGCTCATTCTTATCAAGCCCTATGTACGCATTACTGACGTGGTAGAGATGGGCTTCGTCAAACGCCAAACTGCCAGCGCGTGGCTGGCACATCTCGTAGATTTAGGAATCCTCGAAGAAATCCAACAAGGCCGCTCCAAGGTTTTCCTTCACCGTGCCGCTCTCGATGTTCTGACTCGAGACTAAGACGAGGGAATAGGATGGCTGACATGCATCACCCAGACGAAGGATCCTTTGAGCGCATGACCAGCGGGCAGTGGTTCATGCCCGGTGTCAACGAGGAGGTCAGCGCCGAACATCGACGCGGCTTCCTGCTGGTCAAGGAGCTCAATGAGCTGCACAACACCAACCCAGAGCGCGCGAAGGAGATCTTGCGAGAGCTGCTTTCGCCCGAGTCCGAGGTTCCCGGGCTGCACGTCCCGCTCAACTTGGAGTATGGCTGCAATGTGACCATCGGAAAGGGCGTCTTCATCAACTTTGGTGCGACGATCCTGGCGCAGGCGCCTGTAACCCTCGGAAATCACGTCATGATCGGTCCGAACTGCTCGCTTATTACCGTGGGGCATCCTGTCAACGATCATGAGATGCGAGCAAACGGTTGGGAGATTGCGAAGCCTATCAGCGTCGGCGATAACACGTGGTTCGGCGCCAATGTCACTGTGTTGCCGGGCGTGACCGTGGGCAAGAACTGCGTCGTGGGAGCGGGCACGCTGGTGACTAAGGATATCCCGGATAACTCGCTGGTCTTGGGCTCACCGGGACGTGTGGTGCGCAAGCTGGAGGACAACGAAGATAGGTGGGAGCGCCAAGATCTCGATGTTTGATCTCAAGGCGATCGGCAAAGGACTCCCCGTCCTAGAGACTATTGATTCGCTTCCGTCCGCCGGTCACGTCGTCGTCCAGGCCCCGCCCGGCACGGGTAAGACCACGCTCGTTCCGCCGGCGCTGGCTAACCAAGTAGAGGGCAAGGTTCTCGTCACCGCGCCGCGCCGAGTAGCTGTGCGTGCGGCGGCAAACCGCCTTCAAGAGTTGTCAGGCCAGCGCATCGGCTATGCGGTGCGCGGTGATTCCCGCAAAGGTCAGGACGTCGAGTTTGTTACCCCCGGCGTGCTGTTGCGCCGACTGTTGCGGGATCCGGAACTCACTGGTGTTGATGCCGTAGCCATCGACGAGGTGCATGAACGCCAGCTCGATACCGATTTGGTGCTGGGCATGTGCTTGGAGTTGGCGCAGCTCCGCGATGATTTCCGGGTCATTGCCATGTCCGCGACTGTCGACGCCTCCCGCTTCTCCCAGCTCATGGGAGGGGCGCCGATCCATTCCACTGAGGCAGTGACGTACCCGCTCGACATTTCCTATGAACCGATTCCGGGACGTGCCGCGGGCGATCGGGAGTTTTGGAAAGGCGTGGCCAAGGTTGCCGCGCGGCAGCACGAGTCCACGCTGGTCTTTGTTCCCGGCGTGCGCGAGGTCAACCTGGTGTGTGATGCATTGAGCGGCCACAACGTTTTTCCGCTCCACGGCCGCCAAACCACGCAGGAGCAGGACGCGGCCCTGTATACGCGAGAACAGCGCATCGTGGTGGCGACGTCTATTGCGGAGTCCTCGCTGACCGTGCCGGGCGTGCGCACCGTCATCGATGCTGGATTGTCCCGCGTTCCCAAGCGGGATGCGCAGCGCGGGATGAGTGGGTTGGTGACAGTGTCGACGTCGAAAAGCAGCGCCGACCAACGCGCCGGACGTGCCGGGCGTGAGGCGCCGGGTACCGTCGTCCGTTGCTATTCGCAGGAGGATTACCAGCACTTTTCTCCGCACGTGATTCCAGAAATCCTTTCCGCCGACCTCACGCAGGCGGCGCTGTTCATGGACTGTTGGGGCGCGGGATCAGACTTTCCGTTACTTGATCAACCGCCGAAGGCTGCGCTTGCCGACGCCCACCGCACCCTAGATCTGCTTCATGCCACTGAAGAGTTGGCGCTTTTGCCGGTGCACCCGCGATGGGGCGCGGCACTGTTGAAGTACGGTGCGGGGGCAGCATGCACGATTGCTCGTCTGGATGATTCGGACCCGAAGCGGCTTGCCCGCTTGGTGCCCAACAACGGGCCGGTGGACCCAGGCGTGGTGGTCGCTACCGCTTTCCCAGAGTTCGTGGCTAAGCGCGTGGGTGACAAGGAGTACTTGTTAGCGAGCGGTACCCGCGCGCGGCTACTCAACGGTGAACAGGGAGCTGACTGGTTGGCGGTGGCTGAGGTGTCGTTGGCGCAATCCGGTAACGCCGTCATTCGTGAAGCAGTGGCTATCGCGGACAAGGATGCGCTCGAGATCGTCGGCGTCACGGAGGAGACGCGAGCGTTTCTCGACGGCTCCAAGGTCCGCGGCGTGCGCGTGCGTGCGGCAGGTGCCATCGTGTTGTCGGAGACGCCAGTAAAGGTCACCGGCGATGAGGCGGTGGAGGCATTGCGCAGGTCCGGACAGGGCTTAAGCTTGTTCCACTTCAGCGAGAAGGCCCAGAACCTGCGGGAACGTCTGCGGCATCTGTATCGGGCCTACGGAGAGCCCTGGCCAGATATCGACAATGCCAACCTTGAGTGGCTGGATCCGGAGCTGCATGAGTTGGCGATTGGCGGGCGCCCAGACATGTATCCGGCGCTGCAACGATTGCTGCCGTGGCCCGAAGCCAGCCGCTTGGACGAGCTCGCGCCGGAGCGTTTGCCGGTGCCGTCCGGGCGTGATGCAAAGATTGATTGGTCCGGCGAGCGCCCGGTGGTTTCCATCAAGTTGCAGGAGTGTTTTGGTTTAGCGGAGTCCCCCGAATACTGCGGCCACCGCGTGCAATTCCATCTACTGTCTCCCGCCGGGCGGCCGCTTGCTGTGACCGATGACTTGGCCAGCTTCTGGTCCGGGCCCTATGCCGGGGTGCGCGCCGACATGCGCGGGCGCTATCCCAAACACCCGTGGCCCGAGGACCCGTGGAATGCGGTGGCCACCGCAAAGACGAAGAACAGGATTTAACCCCACTGCTGCCAGGCCAGGTACACGCTCATCACCACGACGAGAGTGAGCAGCGCATAACGGATGAGCTTCGCACCGCCGCCGAGCACTGTTCGCGCGCCCAGCTGCGCACCAATGATATTTGCCGCTGCGAGAACAAGTGCTAGGCCCCATACCACGTGCCCGCCCACGATGAAGACCACGAGCGCGCCGACATTGGTGCACGTGTTGACCACCTTGGACATCGCGGCAGAGGTAAGGAAGTTCTGGGAAAAGATGGCAGTGAAGGCCATGATGAGGAACATACCGGTGCCGGGGCCAAAGATGCCGTCGTAGAAGGCAATGGCCGCCACGGCGGCTAACCCGGCCCACGTGCGCCAGCCGCCGCGGATACCGTCTCCTTCGCCACTGCCGAAGTCTGGGCGAAAGGCCACGAAGAGGCCGACTGCCACCATAAGCACGATGATGACCGGCCGCATGACGTCCTTGTCCATGAGTGCGGCTGCTGCAGCGCCGAGCCCGGAGCATAGGAGGGCGATAAGACCCATACGGATGAGCTCGCCCTTCGGCGGGCGGACTTTCCTGACGAGCGTAATGGCCGCGGACGCTGTACCAGATACCGCCGCCACCTTGTTCGTGGCCAGCGCGGTGGCGGGAGCAAGCTGGGGTGCAACCGCCAGAATGAGGGGAATAAGGACGAGGCCGCCGCCACCAATAACGGCGTCGATCCATCCGGCCACGGCAGCTCCAATAGTGAGAATCGCCCAACCACTCAATCCAAAGCCCATGACCATCATTAAACTCGATTGCATGTCTGTGCGTGCAAGGTGGGCCATCGTTGCCCCGGGATCTGTGGCTCTCGGGGCAGTATTCAGCTACCTGCACGTGCCCGCCGCCTGGATTCTGGGCGCCATCGTGGTCTCCGGCGCCATGGCACTGACGACGGGCAAGGAGCTTTCCGTCAACGATCGCTTCTATGCTGTCGCTCGCGGTTTCATCGGAATGATGGCGGGCATACCGCTGACTCTTGTGCCTGCCTCCACCCTGATTGGCTTTGTGCCGGCTGCGGTGACGATGTCCCTTATCACCGTGCTTATCGGTGTCGCCGGCGGTGTTCTGCTACACCGCTCACAGCCGAAGGATATTTCCTGGGAGACGGGCATTTTATCCATGCTGCCCGGTGGAGCCTCGCTCATGCCCGCGCTGGCTAGCGAGCTGGGTGCGGACTACCGCTACGTGGCGCTGACGCAATATCTGCGCCTTCTGGCAGTGTCGGTATCGCTCCCTTTGGTGGTTTCTTTGTTAGATGCTCCTGCGGGCGAAGGCGTCGACATGAGCGTTGACGGCGAGGTCACGTGGTGGATTGTGCTGCTGACCCTCGCTATCGCCGTGGTTGGTGAGAAGCTAGGCAAGCTCGTGCGTTTGCCTGCGGCTGCGGTGCTAGGTCCGCTTATCTTAACGGTGCTTGTCGCGCAGGTTATCCCAGCCGGCCACACCTTGGAGCCGCTCTACGTGTTCAAGATCATGGCATTCATGTCCATCGGCTGGGTCTGCGGTGGCGGGCTTTCCGTGCCGGCCTTGCGGGCCTTCGCCAAGCAGCTACCCGCGACGATCCTCTTCATTGTCGTGGTCATCGGCGTGTGTGCGCTGACCGCCCTGCCATTGACCGCATGGCTGGACATCACCTACTTTGAGGCTTACCTCGCCACCTCGCCCGGCGCGCTGGAGACGGTTCTCGCGCTGTCCGCAGAAGGAGGGGCGGGTCCCGCCGTGGTGGCCGTGCAGATTATCCGACTCATCATCGTGCTGGTCATCGCCGGCTACCTGCCGCAGATTCTGGGGCTATTCCGCAAGCGCCGCTAGTGGTACCACCCAGACCCCATCCGGACGTTGGAAAGCTGGACCGCTGGGAATCACAACTATCAGCGCTGCTGGAGGCGAAGAAAGCTTAGCGGCTACGTGCTTAAGGTGTGCTGCCGCTGCATCGACCTCGTTGTGCGAAAGTTTCGCCTCAAATCCCACCCACGAACCATCTCGAAGCTCCACTACTGCATCAATTTCTTCGCGCCCCTTCATATCCCTCAGGTGGAATACTCCGCGCGCACGCAGTGCCTGCGCATAGACGCGCAGATCGTGCACAAGTTGCGCCTCGAAGAGGATGCCTAATGTCTCTAAATCTCCAAGCAGTTTATCTGGACCCGTTCCCAACAAAGCAGCAGCCAAACCAGGATCGGCAAGCTGGCGTTTAGGCATTTGGACCATGGAAGTCTTCGACCTCGTACGCGGTGACCAAGCTGGTTGATCCTCAATAAGGAAGAGGCGAGTAGCAAAATCGTGAATGACGTTCACAGTTTCTGCGGCTGGTGTCGAGGTAGCGCTGCTGAGTTCTCCTATGCGTTTACGAATCGCTGCAGCGGTGGCCGGCTGGGCAACTAGTCCGGCATAGGCATGAAGGAAAGACTGGAAGCGGCGCGGATCGCGGCGCGGTCCGCCAAGCTCCGGGTAGTCGTGCTCGCTCATCTCCGTGAGGTAGGACTCCATCCCTTCCTGCGCGTCGAGCGGATCAAGGTCAAAGAATTCCGGAAAACCACCAGCAACGATCCAGCGGGCATAATCCGCCACGGTGGCGTCCGTCCCAGCTGTAGGATCTTGATTGCCAGCAATGATGGCGCCCAGTGATACCCGCTCAGCAGCAAGTTCTCGCTCTGCCAAACTCAACGTGCGCAATTGAATAGAACGAATACGGCCTGCGCCCGAATGCCTGGTGGCATCGTCATTGGGCGTGGAGGAGCCTGTAAGGAGAAACTGTCCTTTCTCCGGTGAGTCATCAACTGCATGGCGCACTTCATTCCAGATAGCAGGGACAACCTGCCACTCATCAATAAGCCGCGGCCGCGCCCCTTGAAGCCCCAAAGCCGGTTGCATGCGCGCAAGGTTTGCTTCTGGGGAGTCACGGTCAAGTTGAATGACGGACTTTGCGAATTGGCGTGCTGTTGATGTTTTCCCACTTGCACGGGGGCCTTTGAGGAAGAGGGCTCCCGCAACACGGAGCCCTCTCTCGACTTCTGCATCAACGATTCGGGGCAGGTACATACCACGCATGTTAGCCCGACAAGTGGATAAATCACAGAGTCACTAGTGGATAAATCCAAGAGTCAGGTGTGGATAAATCCAAGAGTCTAAGAAGCGACCTGGGGTTTTAGTCCAGAATTGTCTCACGCAGGATCGACATCGGCACAGAGCCTAGGGCCAATGCCTGGGAGTGGAAATCGCGTACGTCCATGCCCTGCTCCACCGCAGCGTCGCGGGTTTGCTGCCACAGGCGCTGGCCCAAGGCATAAGACGGAGCCTGACCCGGCCAACCCAGGTAGCGGGTGACCTCGAAGGAGAGGTTGGCATCATCCATCGCGGTGTTCTCACGCATAAAGGTCTTGACGTGGGACTTATCCCAGACACCGGACGTGTTGCAATCCGGCAAAGGCTTACCCAAGTGGAGTCCGATGTCCACCACGACGCGGGCGGCGCGGAAACGTTGGGCGTCGAGAAGCCCCATGCGGAAACCTGGGTCATCCATGTAACCCAGCTCCGCCATGAGTGCCTCAGCGTACAGAGCCCAGCCTTCACCATGGCCAGAGTTCCAGGTCACCGCGCGGCGCCACAGGTTGAGGTCAGGCTGGGTCAGCGCGGCACCAATCTGCAGGTGGTGGCCCGGCGCGCCCTCATGGTGGACGGTGGTCAGCTCCTGCCAGGTGTGGAAAAGCTCCTGACCAGCAGGCACAGACCACCACATGCGGCCGGGGCGGGAGAAGTCATCCGACGGCGAGGTGTAGAAGATACCGCCGGTGCCGGCCGGGTCGATGCAGCACTCGATTTCTTTAACGGCCTCCGGGATATCGAAGGCGGTTCCGTCGAGGTCCTTAATGACGCGATCCGCGGTGGACTGCATCCACTCCACCAGCGCGTCGGTGCCGTGGAGCTGGTAGCGCTCCTCCTCGTTGAGCTTGCGCATCGCGGCGCGGACCGTCACGTCGGAGCCATAGAGCTCGTGGGCGATCTTTTCTTGTTCCGCCTTGATGGAACGCACCTGATCCAGACCCCACTCATAAGCCTCATCGAGGTCCACGGCATCCCCGACGAAAAGCCTGGAGAAGCGCTCGTAGCGCTCCCGGCCCACCGCGTCCTGGGACGGAGCCTGCGGTTGCAGCTCGTTGGAAAGCCAATCGGCGAATTCGCCGAAGGCTTCCTTGGCCGCGTCCACCTCGGGGCCCTCCACACCAAGGTCCTCGAGCATGGAGCCGGCGTCGGCAAGCCGCTCACTCTGCACGAATACTTCCGAGATCTGGCGTTGGGGCGCCACCATGCCACGCGACGCCGCCTCGGTGAGGGACTCCTTGTAGCCGTTGAGGGAGGCCGACACCTTCGACAGGCGCGAACGCAATGCATCAAGCTGCTCCGGAGTGTCCTTCGGCATCAGCATGAGGGTGTCGCGGATGGTCTGCACCGGGGAGGCAATGTTGTTGAGGCAACGGATGTCTTCGCCAGCATGGTGCAGGTCAAGATCCAAGCAGAGGCGATCGCGCAAGACGGCGGCGGTGACGTAGTCCACCTCGTCGAAATCGTCGTCATCGTCGGATTCGTCGGTGGTGTCATCGAGTGCATCGAGATCCGCCATCATCTCACGGGTGCGATCCGCCACGGAGGAGTAGTACTCCGGGGAGAAATCCTCCAGCTCCCCATCGAAGCCGGGGATTCCCCACGCGGTGGCATCGGTGGGCGTGAGCTGCGCGAGGTCGTGGACGAAGTTATCGCACGACGCGTCCAGCAGCGAAGGCTGGCGCTCTGCGTTCTGGTCAAAACTCATAAGGGCGAAGTCTAACGAAGATCTGGGGCTTTGGGCCAACCCGGCGCCGCCTTATTTACCAGGTTGTTAGCTAATTGTTGCTCCACTTGCTACCCGGGCTCACCCAGGATGCGAATTCGTTCAGCACTTCAGCTGGATCGGCATTGACCACGAGCGCATCGAGGAAGCGTTTTTGAACAAACCCCTCCTGCACCATTGCGGAGTACATTTTTGTAAACGGCTGCCAGTAGCCGTTCACGTCTACGAGTCCCACCGGGCCATCGATGTTCCCCAACTGCTGCAAGGTGAGGACCTCGGTGAGCTCCTCCAAGGTCCCCACGCCACCCGGCAGGCACACGAAGGCATCGGCGAGCTCCTCCATGCGCGTCTTGCGCTGGGCCATGGTGTCGACCACCTCGAGCTGGGTTACCCGCTGGTGGGAAAGCTCGTAATCGACGAGCTGGCGCGGGATTACTCCAATGACGGTTCCGCCGGCGGCAAGGCAGGAGTCCGCAACGATACCCATCAGGCCTACGTCACCACCGCCATAGACCAGGGTGAGGTTTCGGCGCGCGAGCTCCTCCCCCAAATGGTGCGCGGCTTGGCTATAGGCCTCAGAGTTTCCGGCGGCGGAGCCGCAGTACACAGCAACAGAATCCATGGGTATCACTCTATCGCAGGCGCATTTCTAGACCATGATGTCTACTGAATCCTAATTTCTATTAGACAATGCGGTCTGGTGAATTTATACTTGACGCCATGATTAAATCCGGTCCCGTGTTCACGCGCCCCCGCACCCCAGCGGCGAAGTGCCTCCACATCATTCGACTCAACCCCGTTGTCACCCGCAGTGAGCTTGTCGAAGCCACGGGACTCTCCCAGCCCACAATCACCCGCGCCACCGCCGCGCTTTTGGGTGCTGGACTGATCCGCCAGCGCACGGATTTGACGCAGTCCCGCGGTCGCGGGCGCCCCACAGTGCCCTTGGAGGTAGCGGATAATGACTGGATGCTGGCCGGCATTGCCGTCGGTACCGCCTTTACCCACATCGCCTTCTTTGACACGCAAGGACGCACGCTCCGCGAGGAAGACGTGGCTACACCGGTTTCTCGCCTGAGCGCGAGTGACGTCATCGAGCACATCATCGCTGGCGTTAATCGCCTCATGGCCGGCCTGGATCGCCGCTTGGTGTCAGTCGGCGTGACCACCTCCGGCAGCGTCAACGAGGCCGGGCGCATCACCGCCCACAACCTGGGGTGGGACGAAATGGACATCGCCAGCCGCCTGGAGTATCAGTTCGGCGTTCCGGTAGTTGTGTCTTCCGTCATCCCGGCGATCCTCGGCTCAGAGACGCAGTCGACGGAGATGGGAGCGGAGAAGCCCGTCATGGTGCTCTACGCGGATGACTCCGTCGGTGCTGCGCTCACAGTCGGCGATGAGATCGTGCAGCTCGACATCGATGACCCTGACTCTCTCGCTACGCAGGCGGTGCTCGATGTGACAGGTGAGGAGTCTTTCCCAGACGTGGTTGCGAACGCTGACGATGAGACGCGAGCGCTTCTCGACGACCGCGCACGCTCCCTCGGCGCCACCGCCGCTGAGCTTTTGGCTGAGCATAAACCGGACACCCTCGTGGTAGCCGGCGGAGCCTTCTCAGATGATCCGGCAGCGCCGAAGCTCTTTGCTTCCGCTGTACGCCAGGCCACCGACCACCCGGTGGAGCTGCGCATGATTCCCTCGCACACCGAGATTGTCCGCGCCTGCACCCGCGCTGTGGCGCTGGACCCGCTGCTGCGCGTGCCGCTCGATCTCGGCCGCGAGGCCAAAGCTGCCTAAAAGGGGATTGAAGTAATTCCCGTAAAAAGGTGGGCTTTGAGCCCAAGGTGCTGGGCGCCGGCGACGAAGTCCGGCCGATCGTCGAAGAAGTGGGTGTCCTTGGCCTGGGCCCCGAGGGCATCCACGGCCACGAGGTAGGCTTCCGGATCCGGCTTGGCCACCCCTATATCGCAGCTCAGCGTCACGGCGGCGCATTCTTCCAGCCAGGGCTGCGTCTGGCGGATCCTGGTTCCCAATGCCGCCGGCACATTCGCCAGGATGCCAACACTATGGCCCTGGCCAATAAACCCTAGGACCGCACGAACCATTTCTTCGTCGGCTACCAGCAGGTGCTCGGTGTCCAATTCGATGGCGTGGCTGACATCAAAAGGAGCAAGACCGGCCAGCGCGCGAATGCGGCCCCAATATTGCGCATCGCTCAGGTGCCCAGCGTCATATGCAGGGCGAAACTCCTCATAAAGAGACCAAAAGTGCTCTACATTGTCGGGACGGAGGTAATCCTCCAGCTCAGCGTTCCCGGCGGGCGTAGCTGACCGCATGAGCACGCCGTAGAGGTCGAAGAGCAAAGTGGCCATGCGCCCAGTGTAGCCAGACCGCAAGAGCGCCAGTCAGCGTGCCCGCTACGAAAAGCGGAAGCGATAGTGTGCCATGTGCCAACAGCGTCGAGGTTGCCCCCACGAGGAATAGCCCGCCCACGCTAAACAGGGAGCGGCTCAGCGCCGTCGCCGCCGCGGCGGCGCACAATAAGAGGGCAAGCCCGGCAAACGGGCCGAGCATCACCGCGAGGGCGAAGAAAAAGGTTCCCAGAGCCATGTTGGTTGCCGCCAGCCACATGCCACCGACCAATGCAATCGCTAGCCCGGCAAGGGCACCGCAGATGAGCATGAGGCGCGTTGTAGTCATAAAAAAATTCTCCCACCAACCGCAGGGGGCCGTGGGAGAATCCGCGCAAACTATATGGCTTCGTTACCGTTGCGCCAGCGAGCCATCGACGCGCAGCAGGCCAGAACCGTCATTGCCCACCAGCTTGAGCTGGTCAATGATCTCAGACACGGAGGACTCTTCCTCAACCTGCTCCTCGAGGAACCAGTTGATGAGACCACGGGAATCCAGGTCCCCAGCCGCATCTGCGGTGCGGGCGATCTCTCGGATCTGCTCCGAGACCTTCTGCTCATGCGCGAGGGATGCCTCAAAAGCATCGAGCGGGGTGGCGGCCTTGACGGAGCCGACCTGGATATCCTCCAGCTCGACGCGGTAGCCGCGGTCCAACAGGTGCTCGGCGAACTTCTGTGCGTGCTCGCGCTCTTCCTCTGCCTGCTTGAAGAACCAATCGCGCATGCCTGGGAAGGACAGGTTGTCCATCTCGTAGGCCAGCTGAGTGTAAATCAGGGCTGCGCCGTGCTCATTATTGACCTGGGCGTTGAGGAGCGTTTGCAGTTTCTCATCCATAAGAGTTATTCCTTTCGTGTGTTGTTCCCACAATACAGAAAAAAATCGGGCGCGCTAGCAAGGTGATCTTAAGCAAACTCGCACGTCATAACACTTTTTCTGGTAGGTTTACCTAACCCAAATCTGAGATCCGCTGGTAACGCGCGAGGCTAACACCATCAAGGCCCCGGAATTCCACCGCTATTCCACGGCTTGCGTACTTGCTTTCCACAGCCTGGAGCACCGCCACGGTTGAGGCATCCCAAATATCGGCCTCTGAGAAATCCACGATGACCTTCTCCACCGGCAGGGTGTAATCGAAGGCGTAGACCAGATCGTTCGAGGAGGCGAAGAAGAGCTGGCCGCGCACAGTGTAGACGTTGCCCTCTAGCTCCACCGACACGAGGTGGGCGACGCGGCGTGCAAAGGCCACCGAGGCAGTGAGCACACCGAGGATCACACCGACCGCCAGGTTATTCGTGGCCAAGGTGCCAATCACCGTCACCAGCATGACGAGGGTTTCGCTCAGAGGCATGCGGTGAATCGTGCGCACCGAGCGCCAATCCACGGTGTGGAAGGACACCATAAACATGACCGCCACAAGAGCAGCCATGGGGATTTTCCCTACGGTGTCCCCCAACACGAGGATGAGGATAAGGAGGAAGACGCCGGCGAGGAACGTCGACAAGCGCGTGCGTGCCTGCGATTCCTTGACGTTAATCATGGTCTGGCCAATCATCGCGCACACGCCCATGCCGCCGATGGCAGCGGCGAGCATGTTGCCGATGCCCTGGCCCACGGATTCGCGCGTTTTATCGGAGTGGGTATCCGTGAGGTCGTCGACAAGCTTGGCGGTGAGCAGGGATTCCATGAGTCCGACGAGTGCCACGCCCAATGCATAAGGCAGGCAGAGGAGGAAGGTCTCGCGGCTAAACGGCACGTCTGGAATGACGAAACCGGGCAGGGAGGTCGGCAGCTCGCCCTGATCCGCGACGTCGGGAACCTCCCAGCCGAAAATCACAGTCAACATGGTGACAACCACAATCGCCACGAGGGGCGCGGGGATCACCGTGGTGATTCGCGGCCACACCACCATGATGACGAGGCCCAGAGCAACGAGAGGATAGACCAGCCACGGCACCTGCCACAGGTGACCCAGCTGCGCGGTGAACATGAGGATGCCCAGCGCGTTGACGAAACCCAGCATGACGCTGCGGGGGATGAAACGCATGAGCTTGGCGACGCCCAGCATTGCCATCACTACTTGCAGGATGCCCGCCATCCAGATGGTCAGGAGCACGTACTGCAGGCCATGCTCGTGGGCCAGGGGTGCGATGACCACGGCGACAGAGCCCGCCGCGGCGGAGATCATGGCTGGGCGCCCGCCAGTGATGGCGATGGACATCGCCATGATGACGGAGGCGAAGAGCCCCACCTTGGGGTCGAGCCCGGCGAGGATGGAGAAACTTAAGACTTCAGGGATGAGGGCCAGCGCAACAGCAAGCCCGCCAAACATCTCCTTGCGGAAGCGGGCGGGCGAGCTGAAGGCCGCGCGGAAAGAACCGGCGGAACGGTCAGACATTAGTGGCCGTCTTTGAAGGAACCATCGCGGGTGATGACCGGCAGGACCGACCAGGCAAAGTTGATCCACTGGTCGGTCTTCTTCCACGAGAAGTCCGGCTCAAAAATGGTGGTCGGCTTGGTGTAGATGACGGCGGACTTGACCTCGGAGGCGGTCTGCTCGAGCAGGTTGACCACGAGGTCGAGGGTCTTGCCGGAATCCGCTACGTCATCGACGACGAGGACCTTCTTGTCCTTGAGCGAATCCGTATCCAGCTGCGGGTTAAGGAGAATCGGCTCCGGCAGGGTCTCACCGATATCGGTGTAGAACTCCACATTGATAGCGCCCATTTCTTTGACGCCGATAGCATAACCAATAGCGCCTGCAGGGATCAGGCCTCCGCGGGCCACGCCCACGATGAGATCCGGGAACCAGCCCGAATCCACGATTTGTTGCGAAAGGTAGCGGCTGGCCTCACCGAAGACCTCCCACGTCAGGTTCTCGCGTTCCGGGTTCCACCACTCCGGGGTGCTCATCGTCTAGGTCTCCTTCGCCAGATTGTGCATTTCCCTCAGTCTAATCATCTACCTCAGCGGAACGGAACCTCTGCCACCGTTCGGCGCAGTTTGCGGGTGCGCAGCCGCTCCGGATTCTCCGCCAACGCCTCCACCGCGCGCACCGCACACATGACGTGGGCTTCCTTCGAGTTCGAGTAAAAGGCCTGCGCTTGGGCAGGAAGCTTGGGCACGGCGTGCAAAGGCAGATCGGACACCGACAGCAGAGTGCCATACGGGATGCGGTAGCGGTAGCCGTTGGCAGCGAGGGTGCAGGATTCCATGTCCACGGCCACCGCGGTGGAGTGGCGCAGCCATTCCCACAAGTCCCGGGAGGTGCGCCACTCCCAGTTGCGGTCATCGGTGGAGAGCACCGTGCCGGTGCGCATGAGCGAATTGTCTTTCCCGTATACCTCTTCGACGGCGGCCTCCAGCATGCGCTGGATTTCTGGAATGGCGGGAATCGGGTTGCTGGTGGTGACGGTGCCATCGAGGATGTGGTCCTCGCGCTGGTAGGCGTTGCCCAGGATGAGGTCGCCGATGCGCATGCGGCCATCGAGCCCTGCGCAGTGGCCGATCATGATCCAGGCCTCCGGGCGCAGCACCGCCAGGCAATCTGTGATGGTCTTGGCGTTAGAGGGGCCCACGCCAATGTTGATCATGGTGATGCCATCTCCGCCGGCGGTGATGAGATCAAAACGGGGCATCTGGTAGCGGGAGGTGAGGGTGAGCTCGTCGACGTCGAGAAGCACCGCGTCATTGGAGTGGATGGTCTCCCCCGTGGGCAGCACGAGCGCGGTGTAGCGTGAATCCTCACGTGAGAGTTCGCGCAGGCCGAACTTGACGAACTCGGTGGTGTGCATGGCGTAGTTGGTGAACAGGATGTACTTCTGCACGGTGTCCACCTCGATGCCGGTGTAGTGCTCGATGCGGGCGCAGGCGATGTCGAAGCGCTGCGGGCCGAAGTGGAACAGCGGCTTTTCTTTCCCGTGAAAGGCCTTCCACGCGCCGTCAACGATCCCGTCATGAACCGCATCGAGGGTGGGCCGGGGTATATCGCCGCGGTCCTGGGGAATTTCTGTAATCCCCCGGATATATTCCGGCGGGATGCGCTCATCCGATTGACCGACGTAGATATCGCAGGGGTAGTTATTGGTGAGCCGCGTGAGCTGCTCCGTGAGGTAACTACGAATCAGCCATGGTTTTGATATCACTGCCGAGTAGCGGCCCTCTTGGTCCACGTAGCCGAAGGGCTCAGAGCGGTCGATGGGTGTCCATTGGCGGATATCCACGGTGATCTTCGGGTAGACCACGTGGCGGTAGGCGTCGTGGTCCCCCGAGGCGAGAGCGTGACGTGCCAGCTCGCAAGAACTGTCATAGAGCTCGCTGAGGCGGGAAATCGCTTCATTGACGGAGTGGACATGCTGCAGGTCGGTCATGCTCGCGAGTGTATCCATGAAAGAAGCCCGCCGCGGTGAGGCGGCGGGCTCTATCCCCATGACTAATCCGGTAACGCGTGCGGTGTGGAGCTCACCGCCCGGCCCGTATTAGGCAAGCCTTAGCTTAGTAAAAAAGTTGGAGGGGCGTCAAGGGTAAACTGCAATCCCATGACCACACTCCCCCTCGGTGCCCGCAGGCGGACGCGAGGCGTGTGCGAAGACGACTGGTCCGCGCGCCCCACCGCCGAACGACCCTGGCCGGTTATTTTGATCCACGGAACCTGCGACAGCAAAGGCGTCTGGCAAGTCCTCGCAGACATGCTCCGCGCCGCTGGCTGGGCCACCTTCGCCCCTGACTACGGGACCCGCGCCACCGCTCCCCTGCAGGAATCCGCCCGGCAGCTCGACGCCTACATCAACGCCGTCCTTGCCGTCACCGGCGCGGAAAAGGTGATCCTCGTGGGGCATTCCCAGGGCGGATTGCTGGCTCGCTATTGGATGCGCATGCACGATAGCGCGGGGTTTGTACGGCACGTCGTCTGCATCAGTGCGCCCAACCACGGAACGACCCAGGGCGGAATTGCCAGCCCCCTCTTCCGTGGCGAGCGCCAGGAGGAGGTCGTGCGCACGCTTATCGACGGCTGGTTTGGCCCCGCCGGCATGCAGCAAGTAGTCGGCAGCGAGGTCGTGGAGGCAACGAACCGCGACAGTGAGGTCGAACCCGGTGTGAGCTATACGTGCATCGCCACGCGCTCCGATGCCGTCGTGGTTCCACCCAACACCTGCTTCCTCAACGGCCAGCAGGTACGAAATATCTATATTCAGGACATCGAGCGCCGCGCGATAATCCGCCACGAAGACATGCCCTTGGACAAGCGGGTATGCCACGTGGTGCTCGAAGAACTGGAGCAGCTTTAGAGTTCTAGCTCATCCAGGATCGCGTCGAAAGCCGGGCCCACCTGGGTGCGCCACAGGGTGTCGACGCGATCGTCGGCGCGTCCCGGCCCTCCATTGATGGTGGCCACGCGCTTGCCTTGTTTCTTGGCCTCTAGGACGAACCGAAAGCCGCTCATGACCGCCAACGAAGAACCGGCAACGAGCACCGAGTCCGCCGCGTTGACCATCGCATAGGCGGCGTCCTTTTTGTAGGTAGGCACTGGCTCACCGAAATAGACTACGTCTGGCTTCAGGCGCTGCGAGCCGCACTGCACGCAGCCGGGCATGACGAATTCTTCCACTGCTTCCTCGCTGAGGGCGACGTCGCCGTCGGGGTTCACGTCCGCTTTGTTGACTGCCCAGCGTTGGAGGAATTCCGGGTTGGCTGTGGCCGCGCGGGCGTCGTAGTCCGCGCGTGCTTCTTCGTACCCGCAGCTCAAGCACACGACGTGCTGCATATCCCCATGCAGGGCGATGAGGTTGCGCTGCCCAGCTTCCTCGTGCAGGCCATCAACGTTCTGCGTGACAACGCCCGTGAGAAGCCCGGCGCGCTCGAGCTCGACCAAAGCGTAGTGCGTGCGGTTGGGGTGTGCGGCCTGCATGACCCGCCAGCCCACAAAGGCGCGGGCCCAGTAGCGGTGGGAGGCCTGCGGGTCGTGCAGGAACTCCTGGTAGGTCATGGGGCGGTGCCGGCTGAGGGAGCCGTTCGGGCCGCGGTAATCCGGCACGCCTGATTCTGTAGATACACCTGCTCCCGTGAGGACCATGACGTTGCCGCGGCGTAGTTGCTCGGCGACGGCGTTCAACGCTTGTTGTGGAGGCGTCGGGGTCGCAATCTCTGAGACGACGCGGGAAATCGAGCGCAGCGCAGACCGATGGGCGTGGGCAACAGCGGGATCCATGGTGCCCCAGCTTACGGAAGTACCTCCTCATAGAGATAGTCCGAGTCGAGCTCGCCATGGCGCGAGCAGCGCGCGTTCCAGCCGTCCGGGCGCACCTGCACCACCATGCGGCGCCCGCACAGCTGGCAATAGCGCGGGACGTCCAGGCCGGCCGCGGCTGCCGGGTGCAGGGTGAATTCCTCGCTTAGTGGTTTCCCAGTGTTGGGGTGGAACAGCGGCTCCTCGCCGGCGAGTACGGCAGCGGCCAGCTCCGTCGAGCTGTTCATTAGAGCGCCTTGATGGGCAGGTCGATGCGGCCGAGCATGTCGACGTCCTTCTCGATCTGCTTGCCCAGCGTGGTCAGGTAGTTTCCGGCGATGATGGCGTTGATGCCGCCGAGGAGGCCCTTTTCGGTGCCGTCGTCACCGAGGGAGAGCTCGCGGCCGCCTGCAAAACGGAGGGTCACGGACGGCATGGCCAGGCGGAATGCGGCCACGGCGCGCAGCGCCTCACCGAGCGGGACCAGCGGGTAATCCGCGAACGGGGTGCCCGGGCGGGGATCAAGGAAGTTCATCGGCACCTCGCAGGGCTCGATCTGGGCCAGCTGGTAAGCGAATTCGGCGCGGTCTTCTAGTGATTCGCCCATTCCGATGATGCCGCCGGAGCAGACTTCCATGCCGACTGCACGGACATTCTCGAGGGTCTCTTTGCGCTCCTCCCAGGTATGCGTGGTGACCACGTTGGGGAAGAAGGACTTGGAGGTCTCCAGGTTGTGGTTATAGCGCTGGGCGCCCATGTCCTTGAGGCGCTGCGCTTGCTCGCGGGTCAGGGTTCCGAGCGAGAGGGAGATTTCGATATCGACTTCATCCAGGATGGCCGGAATGGCCTCGGCAACCTGGGACAGGAGGTTCTCATCTGGGGCTTTCACAGCTGCCACGATGCAGAACTCCGTCGCACCCGTCTTGGCCGTCTTCTTGGCGGCCTCCACCAGCTCCGGAATGTTGAGACGCGCGGCGCGTACGGGAGAATCAAACAGGCCCGACTGTGAGCAGAAGTGGCAATCCTCCGGGCAGCCGCCGGTCTTAATGGAGATGATGCCTTCCACGGACACGTCCGGACCACACCACTTGAGGCGGGTCTTGTGGGCGATGTCCGCGATCTCTTCCAGCTGCTCATCCGGGATCTGGAGAACCTGCAGGAGTTCTTCTTCGTTGAGGCCGATGCCCTGCTCCAGGGCCTTCTCGCGTGCGATGTCTACGATGCTCATGCGGGAAACATTACTTGAACACCGTTCAAGTTGTGGTAAATCTGCCGGTTTCATGTAGTCCGGGCTACCCTTTAGGCCATGGATTCCACGCTCTACGACGACACCCTCGCACTGCTTCAGCAGCTCATTCGCAATGCCTGCGTCAATGACCTCACTCCGGATTCCGGCCACGAGGTCCGCAATGCCGACACGTTGGAGCGGTTTTTCGCAGGCACCCCGGTGGAGATTCAACGCTATGAATCGCACCCGGGCCGCGTCACCATCGTGGTGACCGTTCCGGGTGACCCGGACAAGGAGCCGCTCACGCTCATGGGCCACACCGACGTCGTGCCCGTCGACGAGCCCAAGTGGACCAAGCCACCTTTCGACGCCGTCATCGAAGATGGCAAGCTCTACGGCCGCGGCGCGGTGGACATGCTCTTTATTACGGCGACGATGGCGGCGGTGACTCGCGATGTCGCTCAGCGCGGCAACCCCGGCGGCACCCTGGCCTTTGTCGGCATGGCCGACGAGGAGGCCCGCGGCGGCTTGGGCTCCATCTGGATGGATAAGCACCACCCGGAGGCCTACTCGGTGCGCAACTGCCTCTCGGAAACCGGCGGCAGCCACCTGCCCGGCGCGCTCGGCTTCAACGTCGGTGAGAAGGGCGCGGGCCAGCGCCGTCTGCACGTGCACGGCGATGCCGGCCATGGCTCCACGCCGTTTGGGAAGGACTTTGCCATCGTCAAAATCGGTGAGGTTGCTCGCCGCATCGCCGCCGCCGAGCCACCCGTGGCCACGGATGAGGTGTGGCAGGGATTCGTCAAGACCTTCCGCTTCGACCCCGCAACGGAGGCAGCGCTTCTCGACGGCTCCGCTACCGCGGCCGACTATGAAAAGTTCGGTAGTTTGTCCGCCTACGCTCACGCCTTCTCGCACACGACAATTGCCCAAACTGTCCTGCGCGCGGGTGGCGCCATCAACGTGCTGCCTTCCCACGCCTACCTGGAGATGGATATCCGCCCCTTCCCTGGCCAGACCCAGGAGGAGCTCGACGAGTTCCTGCGTGAGGCCCTCGGCGATATGGCCGACGAAGTAGAGATCGAGCACCTTATTACGGAGGACGCCACACAGTCCTCCACCGATACTGAACTGTGGCGCTGCATCGAGGAGACCGCCCACGAATTTTTTCCGGATAAGGAGGTGCTGCCGGTGCTGGCGACGGGTGGTTCCGACCTGCGCGTGGCGCGTCGCCGCGGCGGCAACGCCTATGGCTTCGCGCTGCATGCGGAGGATCGGGATATGGCCAGCGCAAACTCGCAGCTGCACAGCCACGACGAACACCTCTACCTGGAAGACTTGGATTTGACTGTGAAGGCGTATTTTTCGCTGGTAAATCGTTTCTTAGGAAGCGAGCACTAACGCAAACGTGTAAAAGCTGTGGCACAATGTGGCGCATGAGAAATAAGCTTGTCCTCTGCTCCGTTGCTGCTGCCATCGGCCTGTCCGCCCCTACCGCATCCGCCGACATGGTGGATGACTACCTGGCCAAGGTCCCTGCCGGCCAGATTTCCTGTGAGCAGGCCACCAAGTACTACACCAATCCGTCTGACTACAACAGCAAGAAGTCCCAGGCGCTGGCTGCTGCCAACTTCCACCCGCGTGGTCCCGAGATCCGCGACGCCGTCGCCCGCGCCGACGAGGCCATCGCTCGCTGCGGCCTGAACGGTGGCGGCGGCAACACTGCTCCTGCTCAGAACACTGCACCAGCTAACAACACTGTCCCTGCCAACAACGGTGGTGGTGCCCCGGCAAATAACGGCAATAACGCCCCATCGAACAACGCTTTTCCGACCTTCCCGGTGACCATCGGCAACTTCACCTTCAACGTCCCGGACATTCTGGCGTACCTCAAGACCCTCGTCGAGGGCACCCCGCTGGCCCAGCTTTTGCCGTAGAAGACTAGCGGAAATACGTCCCCGCGTGCAGCGCACAGCCTGTATTGAAGGCATGCCCGCACGCGGGGCATTTATATGCTGAGTATTCGGCATAGGTCATTGTTCGGCCGCAGGCCCCGCACATGACGCAGAGCTGGTCTTTCGGCATGGGTCCGAATTCATGGTCGGTCAGCTCCGCGTGGCAGAGCGAACACGCGAACCATCCGCCGCAGGTGTGGCACTTGTTCGCAATGACGTCGACAAGCGTGTGCCAGTGACGGCACCGGCCGTCCGCATCGATGGCACCCTGGATGTGTGTCACTAACGCGTGAGCCCCCACAGAATCTGATCGTGCACGCGCGGGTCATGGGGTAGATTTCCATGTTCGACTGGGGCGGATTCCACATTGACCACGTCCGCGCCCGGAACAGCGCTCAGCTCCGAGGTCTGGTTCGGCGTCACGGTATTATCCGCCGGCGAATAGATGGACGTGTAAGTAACGCCGGGCGCGGTATCCGGAAGCTGGTTGAGATTCTCCATAAAATCCGAGCCCTCCAACTGCTCGATGCCAGCGCTGGTGCCGAGGAAATCAACCACATCGGGCGCGATCTTTGCGGCCGTCTTGAGGGGCGTTGCCCGCCCGCCCCACGTCGTCCCGTGGAAGTTCGCACCGATGGTGACCACGCGGTTCACTTCATCCGCTGAGCCGTAGAGTTGTGTGAAGGTCTTGGTGTGCAGGCCGCCCTGGGAGAAACCGACGAGGTTTACTTTGTTTGCTCCGGTGACCTCACGGATGTGTTCAATATGCCCGGCGATCTCGCGCCCGGAAGAATCTAGATCCGCAATCCCCTTCATGTAGTCGTAGGCGTTCTGGTACGCAATGTCCTCGGCGCCATAGTCGAAGGCCCACACGCACATCCCTTGGTCCTTGAGCTTCGGGATGAGATCGTTCCACTCGGCCGAGTTTGCCGAAGTACCGTGCAATAAAACAACGGGTTCAGTGACGGAACCCGTGGGCTTACAGTCAGGATCATTGATGCCGAGATCCTGCGCGGCGGAGGTCTCCATGGTCTGGGCATGAGCCGGAACGGGGGCGGCAGTGCCGAGGAGGATTGCAAGGAAAGCGCGCTGTAAAAAGCCGTTTTTCATGAGGCACCAGCTTATCCGCCGAGCCTGGCCAGCTACTGTGTGATTCCTGTGCGCAACTAGGGTACCCGTCACTACCATAGAGGTAGATAAACAAAGGACCTGAAATGAAGCGACTTCTCTGTATTGCCTCTGCGCTCTTTGTGCTCGGCGGCTGTTCCTCTCTCGACGTTGAATCCACCCCTGCGAGTGAGACGTCGTCAAGCACCAGCGTTACTGAAGACGCCCCACACCCCACCCTTCCCACTGCCGAGGAAAGCGCCGAAGATATCGGCGTGGATCAACCGCAAGAAGAAGTCATCGGCTTCACCGAGGCGCCCGGTGCGGCGCAACCTACTCCGATGGAGAAAGCCATCGAGTCCTGCGGTGATGTCTCGCTACACGAAACCGGAACGACATTCTTCAGCGATGGAACCTCTGGCTGGACACAGCAGTGTGCCGACGAAATGATGGCCGCAAATCCCCCAGTGCAAGAAGCTGCCGCTGTGTATGAAGCACCCGCCGTTGAAGAGAACTACGTTCACCCCGGCGCGTATTGCAACGGCGGAAGCGGGGTATCAAAGAGAGGTGTCCCGATGACGTGCGCCCCGGCATCGGACGGCAGGATGCGCTGGCAGAGCGCGTAACCTCATTCCGGCAGTTGCGGGCCTTTACCCCTCTTCCACAACGCAAAGGCGATGCCTCTGCGGATCAGTGCTGAAAGCCCTACGGGCAGGCAGCACAGGAGGGGCAAAGCAATGAGCATCTGGCCGATCCAGCCGAAGAGACCAAGCACTCCAATAACGACGAAAACGGCATCTAGCCGGAAATCTGTAATGTCCTTCCGCTGCATGGGCAGGGAAATAAGGTAGGCAATTCCCAGAAACACGAGTGCGGGAAGAACCACAAAGACCGCAAGGAAGCCGCTCTCAGCATCAGTTCCTTGCGTATCAACGAAAAAGACGGCCACCAGCAGCCCAACAAATGCGAACTCCACAAATGGTAACCGCAGCACAGGGAAATCTATAAGCCGCGGTGGCTGGGCGGAAGCGGGGCCGAACATACCGACAGTCTAGGCAAAACCCTTTCCCCGTCGTCTTTACCGAAGTAGTTAAGCCTTACGGAGCGTGAACTCTACGACGTCGACCTCATCATCCTCAGCTAATCCGGGATAGTGAGTATCGAGCGCTTCGTGGAGCTCAGCAAGAGAACCAAAGCCATCTCTTCGGGCTTGTTCCTCCGTCAAGGACCTCCGCTGGGTAGAGACGACAGAAGTGACTTCTGCGGGAATGGTGACAACCTCTCCGGATTCTTTCTCGAAGACAATCTGGGCGCTTCCTTCGTGGAAGGGGTCATCCACCCGAATGGTTTGTTGCTTTTCTCCGCTTCGAATTGATTCCTCGTAGCCTTCCCACATATAGATGCGTTGCTCTTTGTCCATGTCACGCCAGTTATATGCGAACGGTAAGAGCTCTTCCACGGTGAGTGCTTCAAGTCCATTGCTTCTGCGCACGATGCACCGGATAGACGGATCAGTATCAAATAGCACTTGGCGGCATTTTCCACAGGGCGAAAGCACCTGGCCAGTCGGACCGTGGACGGCGACTACCGCCCGGATGGGATCCTCGGGATGACTAGCAGCGTGGTTAGCTAAGGCCGAGATTTCACCACAGGGGCCACCGAGAAAATGGTATGCGTTCAAACCGAGCACGTGTTTGCCGGATTCAGTCAGGAGGGCTGCGGCTACGGTGTGATCTTCCCCGTCGTGGAAGCGCTGCGCATGGGTCGTGGCTACGGTCAGTAATTCTCGGAGTTCATTAGTAATCATCCTTCAAAGGTAGCTGTTACTGCCACAACTCCTAAGCCCAAGGGATCACAAATCTGTCACTGTCATTCACGGTAAATAAGGGCGAAAAACTTCGAACTTCTGGCCGCTATAATTCCCCGAAGATATCAATAACCCCGGCGATTTACTCCTACTTTCGTAGTGCAGGGATCGTTCCGGGGTTTTCAAAGCGCACATTATCATATCCATATGGAAATCCAAGCCCAGCCCAAGTACAGCTGTCCCAGTGGTTTTCATCTGCGCGAATGAGCAGGTACACCGATCATCCATCACCAGAAACGCTCTACCTTTGGAATACTCACCTCACGAAGACCTATCTCGCAGACATCGAACACCTCGAAGTACTCCTCCGAAATAGCATTCACAATGCCCTAACCGGAAGGTACGGCGAGCGATGGTTTGACGACGATCGAATCCCTTTCAACGATGCAGCGAAGAAGAATATCCGCAAAGCGAAGAAACGGGCCGGGAAGGAAGGCGCACCACCAGGAAAAATCATCGCTGAACTCAGCTTCGACTTTTGGCGCTTCCTCCTAAGCAGTCACTATCAGGCGAGCGTCTGGCCTCAGGTTAAGAAGGCGTTGAAGAAAACCCCTGGCAGCAGACAGCAGTTTGAAGATCTTGACTCCGTTGATAACGCCATCCAAATGGTGGCAAGCTTTATTGATCCTCATGCCGAAGCATGGATCAAGGACAATTCCCGAGTCCCCGATATACGGGCACAACGACCTTAGCTGTATACCGCAGGACAAAGCGGAAAAGAGCCGGGTTACTCGTAGCGAAGCGAGCTGAACATCCCGGTTTCCATGTGATAGGCGTTATGGCAGTGAAATGCCCACTCACCGGGGTTGTCAGAGATCAGGTCGGCGATCATGGTTTCACCGTGGCGGAGAAGGACGGTGTCCTTGCGTAGCCCGCCGCTGCCGGGCAGCGCCCACGTGTGACCGTGGATGTGCATGGGGTGGGGCATCATGGTCCTGTTGCGCATGACCATCCGCAGGCGCTGGCCCGCCTGCACGATCGCGGAGGAGGATTGGCCGTCGGTGAGAATGCTCCATTCATACGGCATCATCTGCCCGCCCAGGTCGATGCTGACTTCTCGGTCTGGTGTGTCCTCGGGCAGGAGTGCACGGTCTGCTGGCTTCAGGGAGGACAGAAGCAGTCCGGTGGACGACAACTCGGGGAAGTCGACATCGGGGTGAGGGGCCTGGCCGCCGGCGGTGCGGATGACGGCGAAGGCGCGGTCGTCTTTACCCACCGCCAAAGCCGTGAGCGGGAAGATGCCGTCGCCGAGGATGACCTCGACGTCGACACGCTCGCCCATCGACAGGTAGATCGATTCGGTCTCCCGGGGCTGGACGGGGAAGCCGTCGGTGTGGGTGACGGTCATGCGGTGACCACCGAGGGCCACCTTGAAGATGGTGTCACCGCCGGAGTTGATAAACCGCAGGCGGGCCTTGTCACCCGGGCGAGCCTCGAAGGTCCGGTGAGCACGGGGGATACGTCCGTTGATGAGGTAGTGCGGATACATCACATCGCCGGCATCCCCGCCCAGTACCCGGTCCGGGGTGCCGTGCATCATATGGCCGTGGCCTCCCATCCCCTTCTTCCCGTTATGGTCGCCCGAGCCCATTCCGGTGAGCTTGTCGAGCTCATCGTCGGGAGTGCCCTGAATGCCATCGACCCAGTCGTCGAGCACGATGGTCCACTCGACGTCCTGGTCCTCAGCGTCTTGCGGGTCACGGACGATCAGTGGGGCGTGGAGGCCGCGATCAAGCTGCAGGCCGGAGTGGGAATGGTAGAAGTAGGTGCCACCGTGGGGGACTTCAAAAACATAGGAGAAAGACTCGCCAGGTTCAATGGGGTCCTGGGTCATGCCGGGCACACCGTCGGCTGCGTTGTGGAGTGCGATGCCATGCCAGTGGATGGAGGTGCTCTCAGGCAGTTCATTGGTGATATCGACCTGGAGGACGTCGCCGACGGTGGCCTCAATGGCCGTATCCCCGGTGTCAGAGACGTATCCCCACGTCTTGGCTTCGATACCGCCGATATCCAGAGAGAGGGGCCGGGCGGTCAGTGTCCGGCGCACCGTCGGCTCGCCGAGCGCAGTGGGGGTGGGAGTGGGGCGAAGAGAGGAACCTGGTGCCGAGGCAGCGGGTCCAGGGTCGCTGGTGCAGGCGGCCACGGCCCCGGTGCCGGCGAGGACGAGCCCGCCGAGCAGAAACTGTCGTCGGGGAAACGCGTTCATCATGATTTAACCTTCCTTGGTGCTAGATTTCAGTGACACGGGAGACAGGTGCAGGTGAGGACCCTGCTGAGCCATCACGTCAGGCGCAGGTCTGTGACGCAGGTGGCACCGTCGTCGGCGGTGGAAAACTCCGTGGTGCCGGTACGCCCCTGGTAGCTGACCTCAATCAGGCCGGTGGCATCATCGGGAAGCCAGAAGCCAATAAACCCGTTGTCGAAGGTGGTTGTCGCCTCGTCCACCAGCACCTCACCGGTCGCCTCATCGGTGATCGTGACCTGGATATCCTCATTGTCGAGTTCCCCCAGGCAGGTCGTGAGGCTGTGGTAGAAGCAGTCGTGGGTGGAGGTGAGATAGGGTGCGATCGAGACATACGTCTGATTGTCGGGAAGATCGACCACGACTTCCTGGTCATCGCTCGAGAGCAGCAGTTCATCGGCACGCACTGAGGCGATCAGATCCGTGGGACGCTCCGTGACCTTCTGCCGGTCGAGGTGATCAATGATCTCCACCGCGTCCATGCCGGCCAGGCCATGGGTAGTCAGGAATGTATCCTGGGACACCGTCCCGTCGGCGGTGGGTTCCGGGTCGGCGGCCGAACACCCCGTGAGGGCGAGGGCAAGGGCGGCGGCTGCGATCGCTGCTCGTTTCACGTCAATCTCCTTGGATCGTGGTAAGACCGTGAGAAGACACCGCCTCAAGGTCGATGCCATACCTTTATCTAGCACGGGTGCCTGACGGACTAGAAATCAAAACCCCTGCTCACAGCCTTATAACAGGGCGAAAAGGGGGCGAATTCGGTGGGCTGGGTCACCACCGGGACACCACCCCACAGCCGTGGGCGATGTCCTTCTACCCGCCCCGGGTATGCGGTGCAGGCAGTGAAATCCCTGGTGGCGCCTGCTGAACCGACCAGGGGAGGCGATGCCGCCGGCCCGGGGTGGGGCGCAGGGGTGACGGCGGTCGAAGGGTGATGTTTGAAGATTTGATGAAGATTTCCCCGTTGGGCACTGAGCGAGGGTGATATTCCCCCTGGCCGGAGCGATACTGGGGTCCATGGCTAACCGCACACCGACCACCGCCACGCCCCCGGGGCGGGTGCTGGTCGTCGATGATGAACAACCCCTGGCTCAGATGGTGGCCTCCTACCTCATCCGGGCCGGCTTCGATACCCGCCAGGCGCACACCGGCACTCAGGCCGTGGACGAGACCCGTCGCTTTTCCCCCGATGTTGTGGTGCTGGATCTGGGGCTGCCCGAACTCGACGGCCTGGAGGTGTGCCGACGGATCCGCACCTTCTCGGACTGCTACATCCTCATGCTCACCGCGCGTGGCAGCGAGGACGACAAGATCAGCGGTTTGACCCTGGGGGCGGATGACTACATCACCAAACCTTTTAGCATCCGGGAACTGGTGACCCGGGTGCATGCGGTGCTACGCCGCCCGCGCACCAGCACCACCCCACCGCAGGTGACCACCCCCTTGATCGTTGGTGACCTCATCCTTGACCCCATCGCCCATCAGGTGCGGGTAGGGGAGACGACCGTGGAGCTCACCCGGACGGAGTTCGAGCTGCTGGTTGCCCTGGCCCTGCGCCCCGGCCAGGTGCTGACCCGCCACGACCTGGTCACCGAGGTCTGGGACACCACCTGGGTCGGTGATGAACGCATCGTCGATGTCCACATCGGCAACTTGCGTCGCAAGCTCGGCACCGACACCCGGGGCCGGGGGTTTATCGACACCGTGCGTGGCGTGGGCTACCGGGTGGGGCAACCATGAATCACGGACCCGGCCTGACCTTCCGCTTCCTGGCCGCCCAGGTGTTGGTCGTGGTGATTAGCCTACTGGTGGCCGCGGCCGTGGCCACGATGGTGGGTCCGACCCTGTTCCATGATCATATGTTGATGACCGGCCAGGAGGACCCCTCGCTGGAGCTGTTCCATGCCGAGCAGGCCTACCGGGGCGCCAACCTGATCACCCTGGCCGTCGCCCTGCCCACCGCCTTGATCAGCGCCCTGCTGGCCAGCCTGTGGTTATCGCGTCGTCTGCGCACCCCCCTGCAGGATCTCACCCGCGCCGCTACCAGCCTGACGGCCGGCAACTCCCGTATCCGCGTGCCCGCCGGAAAAGCAGGCCCCGAGGTCACCACCCTGGCGCATGCCTTCAACACCATGGCCGACCGGCTGGAACACACCGAACAGGTCCGCCGCCAGATGCTCTCTGATCTGGCCCACGAAATGGGCACCCCCTTATCGGTGCTCACGGTCTACCTCGATGGTCTCCAGGACGGGGTCGTGGACTGGAATAATGCCACCCACACGATCATGGCTGACCAACTCACCCGCCTGACCCGGTTGATGGAAGACATTGACGATGTCTCCCGGGCCCAGGAACACCGGATCGATTTGGACCTGGCGGAGGAAGGGCTCGGGGATCTGCTCCACACCGCCGCTGCTGCCGCGGGGGAAGCTTATGCTGACAAAGGCGTCGATTTACAGGTCGAGACCATTACGGACACCGCCCGGGTGCTCGTGGACCGGCAACGCTTCGGCCAGGTGATGAGCAATCTCCTGTCGAACGCGCTACGGCACACCCCGGCCGGCGGGCAGGTCCGGATCAGCGTCCACCGACAGGGGGCGTCCACCGCGCTCATCCACGTCGCCGATGACGGCGAGGGCATCCCACCTGACCAGCTCGGACACATCTTCGAACGCTTCTACCGGGGGGATGCCGCCCGCACCCGGGACAACGGCGGGGCCGGTATCGGTCTGACCATCTCCAAGGCATTGATCGAGGCCCACGGCGGCACTCTCACCGCCACCTCCCCCGGCCCCGGTCGCGGAGCGGTCTTTGCCCTCCGCCTCCCGCTGTCCCCTCCCGACAGTGAGGAGGCTGCTCGGTGACCACACCCTGCCCCGCGTGAGGGCCGCGACCTCGACCCATTGAAAATATACCCCCCTGGGGTATGCTGAAAATATACCCCCGGGGGGTATATGCTAGAGAGCGGCATCGCCGCACCCCACCGAACCGAAGGAGCTTTCCCATGATCACCTCCCCGCCCCGCCTCTTGCCGATGGCCTCCCACGGCTGCAGCTGTTGCGGACCTGCCTCACGTGCCGACACCGCCTCCATCCCTGCCGCCAGCGACTCGTCAGCAGGAGGGTCCTCCCCTAGCTACCAGGTCACCGGCCTGACCTGCGGGCACTGCGCGAAAAGCGTGACCCAGGCCCTTCAGGCCCTCCCCCAGGTCGACGACGTCCAGATTGATCTCGCTGCTGGTGGTGTTTCCACCGTCACGGTCACCGGTCTCGTACCTCCGGAGATGGTTCGCCGGGCCATCGAGGAGGCCGGCTACACCGTCTTATCCTGATCAGTTTTACTCATCATCTCGACCCCGACCGGGTTGAGCGAAAGGAACGTCATGAGCACTCCCCACCATTCGGGTGATCACCATGGTGATCACCCCGCTCCGGAAACAGACCACACCCACCACCCGGATCATGCCAGCCACGAACACCACGCAGATGCCGACACCCACGGCCAGGCGATGCCCCACGATCACCCGCACTCCGCCCTGGACGAAGACCACCACGTTCATAGTCACGGCGAACACGCCGGACACAGCACCGCAATGTTTCGGGACCGCTTCTGGTGGTCGCTGATTCTGTCCATTCCCGTCGCTATTTTCAGTCCCATGGTCGCCCACCTGCTCGGCTACCACCTCCCGGCATTCCCCGGATCCACCTGGATCCCCCCGGTGCTAGGCACGATCATCTTCGGCTACGGCGGAACGCCTTTCCTCAAGGGCGGATGGAAAGAACTGAAATCCCGCCAACCCGGGATGATGCTCCTGATCGCCATGGCCATCACCGTGGCGTTTGTCGCCTCCTGGGTCACCACTCTGGGGCTGGGCGGTTTTGACCTGGACTTCTGGTGGGAGCTGGCCCTGCTGGTGACCATCATGCTGCTGGGCCACTGGCTGGAGATGCGCGCTCTCGGGTCCGCGTCCTCCGCGCTTGACGCGCTGGCTGCCCTGCTGCCGGATGAGGCCGAGAAAATCGTCGACGGGACCACCCGCACCGTGGCCATCTCCGAGCTGGTCGTCGACGACGTCGTGCTGGTGAGGGCCGGTGCCCGGGTGCCGGCCGACGGAACCATCCTCGACGGAGCCGCCGAATTCGATGAGGCGATGATCACCGGCGAATCCCGTCCCGTCTTCCGCGACACCGGTGACAAGGTGGTCGCCGGTACCGTGGCCACCGACAACACCGTCCGCATCCGGGTGGAGGCTACCGGCGGGGACACCGCCCTGGCCGGGATCCAACGCATGGTTGCCGACGCCCAGGAGTCCTCCTCCCGGGCCCAGGCCCTGGCGGATCGGGCGGCGGCGTTATTGTTCTGGTTCGCGCTGATCTCCGCTCTGATCACCGCGGTGGTGTGGACCATCATCGGCAGCCCGGACGATGTCGTGGTGCGCACGGTCACGGTGCTGGTCATCGCCTGCCCACATGCCCTGGGCCTGGCGATTCCGCTGGTCATTGCGATCTCCAGCGAGCGGGCCGCGAAATCCGGGGTGCTCATCAAGGACCGGATGGCGCTCGAGCGGATGCGCACCATCGACGTGGTGCTCTTCGACAAAACCGGCACCCTGACCGAGGGTGCGCACGCGGTCACCGGTATCGCGACAGCTGTCGGCGTCACCGAGGGCGAGCTGCTGGCCCTAGCCGCCGCCGCGGAGGCCGACAGCGAGCACCCCGTGGCCCGCGCCATCGTGGCGGCCGCGGCCGCCCATCCCGAGGCCTCCGGTCGGCAAATCCGTGCAACTGGTTTCAACGCCGCCTCCGGCCGGGGGGTCCGGGCCACTGTCGATGGCGCTGAGATCCTCGTGGGCGGGCCGAACATGCTGCGCGAGTTCAACCTCACCACCCCGGCCGAGCTCACCGACACCACCAGCGCCTGGACCGGGCGTGGGGCCGGTGTGCTCCATATTGTCCGCGATGGTCAGATCATCGGTGCGGTAGCCGTCGAGGACAAGATCCGCCCCGAATCCCGCGCCGCCGTGAAAGCCCTGCAGGACCGCGGGGTGAAGGTCGCGATAATCACCGGCGACGCCCAGCAGGTGGCCCACGCCGTCGGTCAGGACCTAGGCATTGATGAGGTCTTCGCCGAGGTCCTGCCCCAGGACAAAGACACCAAGGTCACGCAGCTGCAGGACCGGGGTTTGAGCGTGGCCATGGTCGGTGACGGTGTCAATGACGCCCCCGCTCTGACCCGCGCGGAAGTCGGTATCGCCATCGGTGCCGGCACGGATGTGGCCATGGAATCTGCCGGGGTGGTCCTAGCCAGTGATGACCCGCGGGCAGTGCTGTCGATGATTGAGCTGTCCCAGGCCAGCTATCGCAAGATGATCCAGAACCTGATCTGGGCCTCTGGCTACAACATCCTCGCCGTGCCGTTGGCCGCCGGAGTGCTCGCCTCGATCGGGTTCGTGCTGTCCCCGGCCGTGGGCGCGATCTTGATGTCTGCCTCGACCATCGTGGTGGCCCTGAACGCCCAGCTGTTGCGCCGCATTGATCTGGATCCGGCTCACCTGGCTCCGACCGACGGGAAGGAGGAACACAGTGGGTCGATATCCCCCGTAACCGTTACTGACTGACCTTGTCTCTCGACCCCTAACTCACACCACCTTTGAAAGGAACGCTCATGAAACGCAGCATTACCCTCGCCGCCTTGGTACTGACCTCCACCCTGGCGCTGACCGCCTGCAGCGACGCCACCGACAACTCCGACGATGCCGACACCACCAGCACCACGACGGCAACCGCAGAGACCAACGAGACCCACCAGGAAGACACCACCACTGCCGACGAAGAGCACGGCGGGCACGACCACCCTGCCGACGGCGGGGCACCGCCGGCAGGCATTGAAGAGGCCGAGGATCCCACGTACCCGGTGGGCACTGAGGTCATCCTCACCGCTGACCACATGCCCGGCATGGACGGGGCTACAGCCACCATTTCCGGGGCGTTTGACACCACGACCTATTCGGTCAGCTACACCCCCACCGAGGGTGGGGCCCCGGTTACCGACCACCGCTGGGTCGTCCATGAGGAGCTCGTCGATCCGGGTCAGGCCCCCCTGCCCGACGGGGCGAGCGTTGTCCTGGATGCCGAGCACATGTCCGGCATGAAGGGTGCTGAGGCCACCATCGATTACTCCACCGAGGAGACGGTCTACATGGTTGATCTCACCGTCGACGGGATGACGATGACCAACCACAAGTGGGTCACCGAGAGCGAGATCCAACCCGCCGAATAGTCCACCCACCCTGAACCGCGAGACCAGACAAGGCACCCGCTCCAGAGTCGGTCATCAATCGCTGCCGACCATGCCGAAGCAAACCAGCCACACACGGAACCTGCACGCCCACAGGGCCCACGCTGAGGTAGGCCTTCTGTGTCACTGCTTCTCTTAGTCAGGGAAATATGCCCTGGAATGACCCTGGTGACAGGAGTTCATTCCAGGGCTTTGGGGGCTCTTCCGGTTTCGGGGTGCGTAGCGGGGT
>NZ_KV799813.1:0-21719 GCF_001810085.1 Corynebacterium sp. HMSC072A02
GCCTATAAGCCGCTGAACTGGATGACTCCGCCGTGCACCTTTGAGGAGTCGGCGATTGAGGATATCGACGGCGAGGACACAGGAGAGAAACTGTGGCTGGTAGAAAATCCGAAAGGTGAGCAGCTGCGCATCACCATCGCTCAGATCCACCAGGAGATTGACATGGATCTGGGAGAAGACCCCGGCTTGGTCAAGGATGGCGTGGAAGCCCACTTGCAGGAGCTGTTGGCGGAACACATAGAAACGTTGGGGGAGAAGTACTCGCTGGTGCGCCGCGAGTACCCCACCGCGATTGGTCCGGTAGACATCATGGCCAAGAACTCCAAGAATGAATTCGTAGCGGTCGAGGTCAAGCGCCGCGGCGGAATTGATGGCGTCGAGCAGCTCACGCGCTACCTTGAGCTGCTCAACCGCGACGACTTGCTAGCACCGGTCCACGGTGTGTTCGCAGCGCAGGAAATCAAGCCCCAAGCGCGGACCTTGGCGGAAGACCGCGGTATCCGTTGCGTCGTCCTGGACTACCAAGAGCTGCGCGGCATCGAGTCCAACGAGCTGCGGTTGTTCTAGTGCCGCGCCGCAATCGTAGGATCCGCGAAGAGGCACGGTCACTGCCGCGCGACGGCAGTGCCTTCCTCGGCTCGCAGACGGTACCAGGGCCGAGCTGGACCCATGGCGAGCCTTTCGTTATGAGACACGTCGGCAGCGCGGCCGCTCAGAAGTACTACGTGTGCCCGGGATGCAACCAGAACATACCTCCCGGGGTGGCGCACATCGTGGCGTGGCCGCGGGATACCGGTGGGCGCGCTGACGACCGTCGCCATTGGCACCGGCACTGCTGGGAGCGGCGGTAGGATAGCGGGCATGATTGTTGCCTTTTCCGTAGCCCCCTCCGTCGTGGGCGATGAACGCGCTGAGATGTCCGAGGCCGTCGCCGAAGCCGTGCGTGTGGTCCGGGCCTCCGGCCTGCCCAATGAGACCAATGCCATGTTTACCCTTGTTGAAGGCGAGTGGGATGAGGTCTTCGCGGTTATCAAGGAAGCCACCGATGCCGTGCGCGCGGTTTCGCCCCGCACCAGCCTGGTGATTAAAGCCGATATCCGCGAAGGCGTGACCGGGCAGATAACCCAAAAAGTAGATTCCGTTAATCGTTACCTGGAGGAGAATAAGTGACCGGACCGTACGTAGGAGGAGCCCTCGACCTCGGCGCCATCAAGCAGCAGGCAGAGGCCAAGGCGAAAGCACAGGAACAGGGTACTACTGGTGCCTCGGCAGGTGTACAGCCCTTCTTTGAGGTCACCGAGCAGAACTTCGAGAATGACTTGGTGCGCCGCTCCGCCGAGGTGCCCGTCATCGCCCTGATCGGCTCGCCGCGCTCCCCGGCCTCCGAGCAGCTCAAGAAGGACTTCGAGGAGATGGCGGCTGCCGGTGGGCTCAAGTTCATCGTCGGCTATATCAACGCTGATGTCGTGCCCCAGGTGGCGCAGGTCTTCGGCGTGCAGAATCTGCCGACCACCGTTGCCATCGCAGCCGGCCAGCCCGTCACCAACTTTGAGGGCGGGCAGCCGCGCGAGAACCTGGAGCAGTGGGTAGCGGCGATCGTCGACAAGCTCGGCCCCCAGCTCAAGGGTTTGCCAGACCAAGATGTAGCGGGGGAGAGCCCAGAGGAAGAAGCAGCAGATCCGCGCCTGGGCCTGGCTGAGGACGCGCTCAACCGTGGCGATTTCGACGCTGCCATCGCTACCTATGAGGAGATTCTGGCCGCTGAGCCGGATAATGCGGAGATTAAGCAGGCGCGTGACACCACTGTGCTGCTCAAGCGCTTGGATCCGGCTAACCGTAGCGAGGACCCCATCGCCGCCGCCGATGCCGCCCCAGAGGACGTGGCAAAGCAGCTCGACGCCGCCGACGCGGAGGTCGTCGCCGGTGCCCCTGACCGAGCTTTCGAGCGCCTCATTGAGGCCATGAAGCGCACCGCTGGGGATGAGAAGGAACAGCTCAAGACCCGCCTCTTGGAGCTCTTTGGTCTCTTTGATTCCGGTGACCCGCGCGTACTGGCCGCACGCACGAAGCTGGCCAGCGCGTTGTATTAAAGACGGCGTAGAAATAGTGCCCAGCTTGTGCCGGGCCCGAGAGCGACCTTCCCGGACTGTCGCGGGCTGGACCCTCAGGATGACTCAGTTGAGTCTTCTCCTGAGGGTCTTTTTTGCGTTCAAGCAATGAGGTGACGTATGGCATGTTAAATTGCTTTTTGTGCGATACAGCACAATGGTTGTTTGACTCTTTCTGGAGGACTCTCATGCGCAAGCTCCTCGGCGTTGTTGGCGCCGCCTCTCTTGCTCTTAGCCTTACCGCCTGCGGAAGCGATAGCTCCGATAGTGCCGGCGGATCCAACTATGTTCGCGTGCTCGGTACTGAACCACAGCAGGGGCTCATTCCCGCGATGACGAATGAGAACGGCGGCGGACGCATCGTCGACATGCTGTTTTCCGGATTGGTGTACTACGACGCCGACGGCAACGTGCACAACGAGATGGCGGAGTCCATCGACAAGGAAGGAGAGAAGACCTACAAGGTCACGCTCAAGCCTGACCTGAAGTTCTCTGATGGCTCAGCCGTGACGGCTGATTCTTTCGTCGATACGTGGAACTACGCGGTGGCCAATGAACAACTTAATGAGAGCTTCTTCTCCTCCATCAAGGGCTACGGGGAAGGCGTCAAAGAAATGGAAGGCCTCAAGGTCATCGATGAGCGCACCTTCACCATCGAACTCACCCAACCGGAGAGCGACTTTCCGAGCCGCTTAGGCTACAACGCCTACTTCCCAGTCCCCGCGGCCGCGCTGGAGGACCCACAGGGCTTTGGCGAATCCCCGGTGTCGAACGGCCCCTACAAGATCAAGGAATGGAACCACAACCAGAACCTGATCATCGAGCCGAACCCGGAGTACAAGGGCGACCGCGCAGCGCAGAACGACGGCATCGAATTCGCCTTCTACGCCGATTCCAGCGCGGCCTACATGGACCTGTTGGCGAATAACCTCGACGTGCTCGAAGCGATCCCGTCGTCCGCTTTCGGCAGCTATGAGCAGGACCTGGCCGGCCGTCAGGAGACCAAGCCGGCCGCTACCTATCTGGAGATGTCCATCCACATGGAGACCCCGCACTTTAGTGGGGAAGAAGGCACGCTGCGCCGCAAGGCAATCTCGATGGCTATCAACCGTGAGGAGATCGCGGAGACCATCTTCCATGGCACCCGCACACCGGCCCGCGAGTTCACGTCACCGGTGCTGAACGGATACAACGACAGCCTGCCCGGTTCGGAAAACCTGGACTATAACCCGGAGGAGGCGAAGAAGCTGTGGGCGGAGGCCGATAAGATGTACGGTGCTTTTGAAGGCTCGTTCCCGATCAACTACAACACCGATGGTGATAACAAGGACTGGGCCGATGCCGTGGCTAACAACATCAGCAACACGCTGGGAATCCAGGCCGTGGGCAACCCTTACCCGGACTTCAAGTCCTTCCGCGATGCCTACCGCACCGAGCGGATGGATGGCGCCTACCGCACGGCGTGGTTCGCCGACTATCCCTCGATGGGTAACTTCCTTGGGCCAAACTTCACCACGGGTGTGGCTTCCAATGACTCGAAGTACTCCAACCCGGAGTTCGATGAACTGATTGTGAAGGCCAACGGCGCCGCAAATGAGGAGGAAGCCGCGAAGCTCTACAACCAGGCACAGGAGCTGCTGCTGCGTGACCTTCCTTCAATCCCGCTGTTCTACCCAAACGTGGTCGGCGGCTGGTCCGAGAACGTCCAGGACGTGACGTTCAACTGGAAGTCCCTGCCGGTGTACTACGCGGTGAAGAAGAACTAGGGATCTGGCCCTACAGGCACACCGAAATATGACTAAAGTGCGGAGGCATGACCTCCGTACTTTTCCTTTGCAATACCAACCGCGGTAAGTCTCAGATGGCGGCTGCCTTAGCTAAGAAGCATGCGCCCGATTGGGAAGTTCACTCCGCAGGCGTAAAGACCACTGAACAGCATCGTGCGCAGGGCGTGAACGCCGAGGCGCAGGCCTCTCTTGCAAAGGTCGGCGCCGACATGTCAGGAACGCCAACGTTGCTTGATGCCGGCCTCGCGTCTTCGGTGGATCACGTCATCATCGTTGGTGATGCCGACTATGACGGAGTGGCTGAGCGTTGGGAGATTGAGGACCCGTCCGTGCGTGGTCTAGAGGGAGGGGAGCGAATGGATGCGTTGCGCGATGACATTGATGCTCGCGTAAGAGCTTTCCTCGATACTCACGCACAAGACTGAAAACTGCAACTGCCCGAGTTGCCAAAACTAGCGGCTGGAATTCGATCTCAGCGCTGATCTTTGGCAGGTCGGGCAGTTGTGTTCTTAGAAACTAGCCGCGGAAGGCATACCACTGCACCGAGTTGGCCGGCAGGTGTAGCTGTACGTGGTTGTCTTCGGAGCGCACGCGGTGGGCAAGGTCGTTGCCAGCACCTTGGTAGACGGCGTCGTCTGTGTTGATGACTAGCTCCCACTCGCCATCGCGCGGTACCCAGAGGTCGTAGTTCGGCACCGAGCTGCCGGAGAAGTTGCACACTGCCAACACGGCGGAGCCGTCCTTGCCATAGCGGACGTAGCCGAGCATGTTGTTGTTGGCGTCGTCAGCCTTCACCCACTGGAAGCCATCCTGCGTAAAGTCCTGTGTCCACAGGGCCGGCTGTTGCTTGTACACCGCGTTGAGGTCGCGCACCAGACGCTTGATGCCGTGGTGCCACTCGTTGCCCCAGCCCTCCAAGTTGGCCCAGTCTACGGAGTGGCCCTCTGCCCATTCGGTGGTCTGGCCAAACTCCTGTCCCATGAACATCAGCTGCTTGCCCGGGTGGGAGAACATGTAGCCGTACAGCGCGCGCAGGCCCGCGGCCTTGTTCCAGTCATCGCCCGGCATGCGCTCCCACAAGGAGCCCTTGCCGTGGACCACCTCGTCGTGGCTAAACGGGAGCACGTAGCGCTCCGAGTAGGCGTAGACCATAGAGAAGGTGAGCTCGCCGTGGTGGTAGCGGCGGTGAATCGGCTCGTGCTTGAAGTACTCCAGGGTGTCGTTCATCCAGCCCATGTTCCACTTCAGGCTAAAGCCTAGGCCGCCCTCATGCGTCGGGGCGGTCACACCTGGCCAGGAGGTGGATTCCTCGGCGATGGTCAGCACGCCCGGGTGGTTACGGTTCAGCGTGGCGTTGGTCTCCTGGAGGAATTGGACTGCCTCCAGGTTCTCGCGCCCGCCGTAGATATTGGGCAGCCATTCCTCGCGGGAGTAGTCCAGGTAGAGCATGGAAGCAACGGCGTCGACACGCAAGCCGTCGACGTGGAACTCCTCGGCCCAGTACAGGGCGTTAGCCACGAGGAAGTTGCGAACCTCGTTGCGGCCGAAGTCGAAGACGTAGGTGCCCCAATCGGCCTGCTCACCGCGGCGCGGGTCGGGGTGCTCGTAGAGTGCCTGCCCATCGAAGCGGCCCAGCGCCCATTCGTCCTTGGGGAAGTGCGCGGGCACCCAGTCGATGAAAACGCCGATGCCAGCGTTGTGCAATTCGTCGATAAGCGCGCGCAGCTCATCCGGGGAGCCCCAGCGCGCGGAGGGAGCGTAGTAGCCGGAGACCTGGTAACCCCAGGAACCGCCGAAGGGGTGCTCGGCCACGGGCAGCAGCTCCACGTGGGTAAAGCCGTGCTCAACCAGGTAAGGGATGAGTTCCTCACGCAAGCTGTTGTAGTTGGCGCCTACCTTCCAGGAGCCGACGTGGAGCTCGTAGACGCTCATCGGGACGTCGAGGTCCCCGGTGCGCTTGCTCATCCACTCCTCATCACTCCACTTGAAACTGGAGCGGGCTACAACGGACGCGGTTTCCGGCGGGGCAATGGTGCGCTTGGCCAGGGGATCCGCCTTATCAATGCGCGGGGAGTTCTTGCCGTGGACCGCAAACTTATAGCGCTCGCCTTCGCCCACACCGGGGATGAAGACCTCCCAAATGCCCGTGGAGCCGAGGCTGCGCATGGGGTATTGGGTAGGGTTCCAGCCGCAGAAGTCACCGACCACGGCCACGCCCTCCGCGTTGGGCGCCCATACGGCAAATGCGGTTCCTTCGACCTCACCCAGGTCGGTGGTGTAGCTCTTGAGATTTGCGCCCAGTACTTCCCAGAGGCGCTCGTGGCGGCCTTCCCCGATGAGGTGCTGATCCAATGTGCCCAAGGTGGGCAGGAAATGATAACCGTCCGCTACCTCGATGGCGGGCTGGCCCGGGTAGGTGATGCGCAGGCGGTAGTCTGCTTCTTCGGCGATCGGGGCCTCCCAGATATCATCCCCAACCGCGCGCATCGCGGTGGTGCCGGAAGCGGTGACGAGCTCGACGGCTTCGGCACCGGGGCGGCGAGTGCGGACGGTTCCGTCGTGCCAGCCATAAAAATCATGGGGCGCGTGGTGGCGGCAGTGGTTAAGGCGTTCGAGGTCTGAGGCCGGGATGTTCATACAGACCAAATTACCCAAGAACACCCGCTCGCGGGGCCGAAAAGAAACCCCGCGCTACCCAGAAAGGGGGACGGAATCAGCGCGGGGTATCTACTGGCCTGAGAGCTTAAGCGCGGTAGTCGTTCACGCGGCGCCACGCGATGCGTTCTTGCAGGTCATGGTGGGCTGGCGGAAGGATGAAAACGTGGGCGACGTCGCGAAGCGGTTCCAAGCGCACGAAATTGCGGTCGGACCACTCGTAGGCGGCACCACTGATGGTGTCCTGCACTGTGAAGTGATCACCCGGGTGGCGGCCCACGGCGGCCAGATCGAGGAAGACCGTGGCCTCCTGCGCGTTGCGCGGGTCTAGGTTGACCACCACGAGCACCACGTTGCCGGTGGTGGGATCGGCCTTGGAGTAGGCGATGATGGCCTCGTTATCCGTGTTGTGGAAGCGCAGCGTGCGCAGCTGCTGGAGGGCCGGGTTTTCGCGGCGGATGAGGTTGAGCAGCCGGATATAGGATTCCAGGGAGTCACCGGACTTGACAGCGGCCTGGAAGTCGCGCGGGCGCAGCTCGTACTTCTCCGAGTCGAGGTACTCCTCGCTGCCCGGCTTGACGGCCTGGTGCTCGTAGAGCTCGAAGCCCGAGTACACGCCCCACAGCGGGGAGAGAGTCGCAGCCAGCGTAGCGCGAATGGCGAACATGGCGCGCCCACCGGTCTGCAGGGATTCGTGGAGAATATCCGGGGTATTGACAAAGAGGTTGGGGCGGCAGATATCGGCCTGCTCCACGTGCATCTGCGCGAATTCGGTGAGCTCGTGCTTGGAGGTCTGCCACGTGAAGTAGGTATAGGACTGCGTAAATCCAGCCTTGGCCAGGCCGAACAGGCGCGGGGCGCGGGTGAAGGCCTCGGCGAGGAAGATGACCTCCGGGTGGGTGACGTGCACCTTGGAAATCAGCCAATTCCAGAAGTTAGCCGGTTTGGTGTGCGGGTTGTCCACGCGGAACGTATGCACGCCGGCCTCGATCCAGATCATGACGATGCGATAGATTTCCGCGTAGATGGCGTCCGGGTCGTTATCGAAGTTCAGAGGATAGATGTCCTGGTACTTCTTCGGCGGGTTCTCCGCGTAGGCAATGGTGCCATCGGCCAGGACGGTGAAAAATTCCGGGTTGGTCTTAGCCCACGGGTGGTCCGGGGAGGCCTGCAGAGCCAGGTCCAGGGCCACCTCCAGGCCCAAGTCAGCGGCCTTCTTGACCAGCTCCTTGAAGTCCTCCATGGTGCCCAGGTCCGGGTGCGTGGTGGAGTGATCTTGGATGGCCCACGGCGAGCCCACATCATCGGGCTCAGCCACCACCGAATTGTTGCGGCCCTTGCGGTGCACCTTGCCAATGGGGTGGATGGGTGGGAAGTAAACGGTATCGAAACCCATGGCTGCCACTCGCTCGAGTGCCTGTGCCGTGGTCTTAAATGTGCCGTGCACGGGGTTGCCCTCGTCATCCCAGCCACCGGTGGAGCGTGGGAAGAGCTCGTACCAGGAGCTGTAGAGGGCCTCGCGGCGTTCCACGAGGACCTCGTGAATGTCACCCTCCACCAGCAGGTGCCGCAGGGGGTGGTGGTGGAGGACGTCCGCGACCTCGTCGGATAGCGCGGTGCGCACGCGCTTGTCGACGTCCCCCGTTTCATCCTTCAGCTCCTTCGCCGCCTTAAAGAGCAGATCCGCCTTGTCGCTCGGGCACTGGATTGCCGCCTCCTCGAAGAGCTCGGCACCGTGCAAGAGATCGTTGCTGAGCTCCTGCGTGGATTGACCGGCCTCCATCTTCTTGACCACCGCGTTGCGCCAGGTGGACATCGGATCCGACCAGGCATCGACGCGGAAGAACCAGCGGCCGGCGGTGGCCGGGCTAAACACGCCGTGGACCCGATCCGGATTCTCCGGATCCACCGTCATGGTTACGGCAGAAGTGGACGGGGAGTCAGTGTTCCACACCGACAGCGTCGCGGCGACGGCATCGTGGCCCTCACGCCACACCAAGGCGGTGACAGGGACAACCTCTCCGACTACAGCTTTCGAGGCTGCGTTATGGGAGAGGGAGGGGCGGACATCGTCGATACCAAGGCGTTGAGTCATGCCCATAGAATAATGCAGCTGTGGCAGTTTCACCGGGGAAGGCTGTGTCAGTTTCACCGGGGGCGGAAGGTTTCGGCCACAATGGTGCGTGTGAACACTCCAGAGCAACAAAGCCAGCAAAACCCTGAACTTATGGACACCGACGAAGATTGGTTGATTGACTTCCGCGGCGTCGAACTGCGACGGGGCGGACGCACGCTGGTGGGGCCCATCGACTGGCAGGTGGAGCTCGACGAACGCTGGGTCATCATCGGCCCCAACGGTGCGGGCAAGACCTCGCTGGTCCGGATAGCTGCCGCCGAAGAGTTTCCCTCCGCCGGCGTGGCATACCTGATGGGAGAGCGCCTAGGTAAGACGGATATGCGCGATCTGCGCGCCGCCATCGGCATTTCCTCCGCCGCCGTCCAACACCGAATCCCGGACAATGAGCGCGTCGATGACCTCGTGGTCTCCGCCGGCTATGCCGTGCTCGGCCGCTGGCGTGAGGACTACCAAGACATGGATTTCTCCCGAGCAGATGACATCCTGGATCAGGTCGGCGCATCCCACTTGGCCAAGCGCACCTGGGGCACCCTCTCCGAAGGTGAGAAGAAGCGCGTCATCCTCGCCCGCGCGCTCATGGCCAACCCGGAGCTGCTCATCCTGGATGAGCCCTCCGCCGGCATGGACTTGGGTGGACGCGAGGACCTGGTGGGCTACCTCGGGGACCTAGCGCTCGATGCGGATGCCCCGGCGATTGTCATGATCACCCACCACGTGGAGGAAATACCTTACGGGTTTACGCATGCGATGCTCCTGGATGAGGGTAAGGTCGTGGCCAAAGGACTCATTAATTCTGTCCTGACGTCGGAAAACCTCTCCAAGGCCTTCCACCAGCCCATCCAGGTGGATCGCATTGGGGAGCGGTACTTCGCCCGGCGCACCCGCTAATCTCTAGTTCACCCCAAGAATTCTGCTCCTTCGCGGGCACGGAAAGTTGCATGAGCCAGTCCATCCACGACAGCCTTGACGCCATCGACCCTGGCGAAACCACCGGCTTCAATGGGGCACGCTTGGCCGCTACCGTCCTCCTGTTGCGCGATACCGCAGAGGGTCTGCGCGTGTGGATCCAGGAACGCGTGCGCACCATGCGCAATTACCCCGGCCACGTCGTGTTTCCCGGCGGCGGGGTAGACCCGCGTGACTTCCCACCCCGCACCTGGGACTCCGGCGAACTGTGGGCAGGCCGCTCAGTGGTGTCCATGGCACGCCGCATGGGTGTCACCAAGTACAAGGCCCACGCCCTTGTCTTCGCCGCGGCCCGGGAACTTTTCGAAGAGGCCGGCACGCTGCTGGCCATCCGCGAAGACGGCCTAGTCTCCGATGCCTCGCGCTATCACCGCGAGCGCGAGCTACTGGAATCCCACGAGATTTCTTTTACCGAATTCCTGGAACACAACGGCATGCGTGTCGACGCCGACATGTTCCTTCCCTGGTCCCGCTGGGCAGGTGAGGACAATGACCACTGGTTCGACACCTTCTTCTTCATCGGTGTGCTTCCCGAGGGCCAAGAACCGGATGGCGAAACAGGGGAGGCCGATGACGCCGGTTGGTTCGATCCACAACTGGTTCTCGACGGCTGGCGCGCCGGGCTGGTACGCCTAGCCATCCCCACCTGGGCGCAGCTCAAGCGCCTCACGTCCTATTCCAGCGTCAAGGAAGTCTTGGACGATGCCTCCTTCTCCGATCTGCGCCCCATCATCGGGGATCCCCGGGACGATGAACGCTACCGCGAGTACTTCACCACATTCCCCGTCAACCGCATCTAGAAAAGCACACCATGAGCTACACCCTGGACGAAGTCGCCTTTCTGCGCGAGAATGCAGCCGCCATCGACGCCGCCGCGGCGGACCTGGAGGGAACAAAGAAGGCACACCTGAGGGACGTCGCCAAGCTGCAGGCCCAGTTCGGTGATTATGGGCGCGCCGTAGCCGAGCTCATTCAAGCCCGCAGCTCCGGAAAGCTGCCGCAAGACTGGCTTATGGACCACGACTCTGCACAACAGGCCACTCCACCCGCGGTGGCGGCTTACCGCGCGCAATTCCTCCAGGAGCGCAACGTGGACCTCGTCCACGACCTCACGTGTTCCATCGGCACCGAGGGGCAGGCTTATCGTCCCGGCGCTTATGTGGGCAGCGACCTGGACGCTTCGCGCGTAGCCATGGCGCGGCACAACATTGAGCACCCGGTCTTTCGCGCAGATGCTCTGACCACCACGACCGCCGCCCAGGTCTGCATCGCCGATCCCGCCCGGCGCCAAGGCGGCAACCGCATTACCCGCTTGGACCAGCTCCTACCCCCGCCGGCAGACCTCCTGGACACCCACGGTGAGATGGCCATCAAGTGCGCGCCGGGAATCGACCACTCCGAATGGGAAGGTCTGGCCTGCGTGGCTAGCCTCGACGGCGGGGTGAAGGAAACCTGCCTCTATACCCCGGGACTTGGAACGGGGAAGAGGGCAGTGGTTCTCACCGCCACGCCTGAGGGAGTCAATGCGGACGTCATCGACGACGACGTCGCCGAGCACGAGCTTCCCGCCGCCGGCCCCATCGGCCGCTTTCTCATCGACCCCGACGGCGCCATCGTGCGCGCCGGGCTGGTGCGCCACTACGCCGCGCGGGAAGGCCTGCACCAACTGGACCCGCGCATTGCCTACCTCACCGGTGACCGCCTGCCTCACGGCACCTCCGGATTTGAATTCATCGAGATGGTCCCCATGAAAAAGCTCAAGGCGGCCATGGTTGCCCACGATGTTGGCTCGCTGGAAATCCTGGTACGCGGGCAAGATGTAAACCCGGATCAGTTGCGCAAGAAGCTCAAACTGAAAGGTTCCACCGCCAAGACCCTCGTGGTCACGCGCATCGGTGCGAAGGGAGTCGCGGTGTTGTGTGGACCGCGAGTAGTATCGTCCGAAGGTAATTACGCACCCTAATAGTTTCAAAATTTACGGAAGGGGAAGTGCCCACATGCCAGTCATTGTGGCTCTGGTCAAGCACGTACCGGATACGTGGTCAACCAAGACCCTCGAGGCGGACCACATCTTGGACCGCACCTCGGTGGATAACGTCATCGATGAGGTCAACGAGTACTCCGTCGAACAGGCCCTGCGCCTGCGCGACGACAATGCCGATGCCGGCTACGAGGTCGTCGCACTCACCATGGGCCCGGCCGCTGCCGATGAGGCCCTGCGCAAGGCCCTGGCCATGGGCGCGAACCACGCCGTGCACGTGACGGACGACGCCCTCGCTGGCGCCGACGCTCTGGCCACCGCCTGGGTTCTTAACGCCGCCATCAATAAGGTGGCGGAGAAATTCGGCGAAGTCCAGGTCATCACCTTGGGCAATAATTCCTCGGACGCCTCCACCGGGCTTATCGCAGGGCTCTTGGCCGAGTACCGCCAGCTGCCCGCGCTCAGCGAGCTCAAGGCAGCCTCCCTGGCCGGTGCCACCGCCACCGGCACCCGCGAGGACGCCCACGGCCACTGGGAACTTGAGGCCAACCTTCCGGCCATCCTGTCCTTTACCGACAAGGCCGACAAGCCGCGCTTCCCCAACTTCAAGGGCCTGATGGCTGCCAAGAAGGCTGAGGTCACCACGCTCGCCGTGGCGGACCTGGGCATCGACGGCGTGCCGTCCACCACCACGGTTACCGCTTCTGCGCAGCGCCCGGCCCGCACCGCCGGTGAGGTCATCACCGATCCTGATCCGGCCGTGGCTGCCGCCAAGGTCGCGGACTTCCTGGCCGCCAAGAATCTCATCGAGGGTTAAAGGAGAAAAGATATGTCTCACGTTTATGTCCTAGTTGAGCACGAAGCAGAGCAGCTCAGCCCCGTTACCGGCGAGCTCATCACCGCTGCCCGCGCGCTTGGTACCGTCTCCGCCGTCGTCGTGGCCAAGGACGCCGCCACCGCCGCCTCCTTCGACGCCGAGTTGGGCAACCTCGGTGCAGCCCAGGTAGTTCAGGCCACCGCCGCGGATTATGAGCAGCGCATCGTCACCCCGGAGGTCGACGCCCTCCACGCCCTGGCCGCCAATAACCCGGCGCCCATCGTGCTGGCAGCCACCCCGACCAACAACGAGATCGCCGGCCGCCTCGCCGCCCGCCTGGGCTCGGGCGCCCTGGTCAACGTCGACGGCATCAACGCTGACGGCTCCGCACACCACACCATCTTCGGCGGTTCCTACGAGACCTCCTCCACGGCTACCGGCTCCGTGGTCTACACCTTGCGCCCTGGCTCCGTGGCTGCTGAACCCCAGCCGGTCACCGCGGCACCCGCTCCCTTCGAGCTGCCCGCCGCCACCGCGAAGGACGTCACCGTCACCTCCTTCACCCCGGCCGAGAAGACCGCCCGTCCGGAGCTGACCTCCGCGAAGGTCGTCGTCGCCGGTGGCCGCGGCGTGGGCGACAAGTTCGCCGACGTGGTGGAGCCGCTTGCCGACGTCCTCGGTGGCGCCGTCGGCGCTACCCGCGACGCGGTGGATGAGGGCTTCTACGACCCGGCCCACCAGGTGGGCCAGACCGGCGTGACCGTCTCTCCGAAGCTCTACATCGGCCTCGGCATCTCCGGCGCCATCCAGCACACCTCAGGCATGCAGACCTCGGAGACTATCGTCGTGGTCAATCAGGATCAGGACGAGCCTTTCTTCCAGATCGCCGACCTCGGCGTGGTGGGCGACCTCCACGAGATCGCCCCGGCGCTGGTCACCGAGCTTGAGTCCCGCAAGGGGGCCGGCAACTAATGCCTCGCTACCTCGATTACGCAGCTACCCAACCCATGCGCCAGTGCGCCATCGACGCCTGGGTCGACGCCGCCGGGTCCCTGAACCCCGGCTCTGCCTATGGCTCCGGGCGCAAGGCGCGCTCCGTGTTGGATGACGCCCGCGAGACTGTCGCCGAGCTGCTCGGCTGCGAACCCATCGAGGTAGTCTTTACCTCCTCCGGCACGGAGGCGGATAACATTGCAATCCAGGGCCTTTTCCGTGCGGGGTCGGATACGACACCGCACATCATCTCGACCCCCATCGAGCACCCCGCCGTCCTGGAGACCGTGGACAAGCTCCGCGCTGAGCACGGCGCTACCGTTGACCTGCTTCCGGTTGATTCCACCGGCCACGTCAGCGACCTCGCAGCCCTGGATACCCCGGCCGCGGTGGCCACCTGCATGTGGGCCAACAACGAGACCGGTGCCATCCAGCCGGTCGCCGACATTGTTCAGCGCGCCGCCGCGCAGAACACCCCTGTGCATATCGACGCCGTGCAGGTCACCGGCAAGCTGCCCATCAATTTCCATGAGCTGGGTGCCACCACATTGGCGGCCAGTGCCCACAAGTTCGGCGGGCCGCGCGGGATCGGCCTGCTGCTCGCGCGCCGCACCCCGGCGCCTCAACCCATCGCCTTCGGCGGTGGCCAGGAGCGCGGCATCCGCCCCGGCACCGTGGACGTGGCCAGCGCGAGCGCACTCGCGGCAGCCCTGCGTGAATCCGTCGCGGACATGGAGCAGGAGACCGCTCGCCTGAGCGCACTCCGCGACAAGCTCAAGGCCGGCATCGAGTCCAGCATCGACAATGTCATCATCAACTCCGTTGAGCCCACCTTGGCTTCCCACCTGCACGTGTCCTTCCCGGGCACGGATGGTGACAGCCTCATCATGCTTCTCGACGCCTCCGGCATCGAAGCCTCCGCCGGCTCCGCCTGCCACGCGGGCGTTAACCGCATGTCCCACGTGCTCGAAGCCATGGGCATCGACGAGGAACACGGACGCGGCTCCCTGCGCTTTAGCCTGGGACGCCTCACCACCGACGAGGACATTGACGTGGTCCTGGCGGAGCTTCCGGAGATCATTCGTCGCGCTCGTTCGGTTTAGCGCAAGCATTCAATCAAGATCACAGCTATTCGGGCATATTCACAGGGAGACTACAGCGCTTTCGCCACGGCGTGGGTCTATGTTTAATCCGTGAATAACTTCATCCAGTCTGTGCTAGGCCTACCGCTGACGGACCCCGTGAACGGTGGGATCTACATTGCTATCTTGGTCATCAGTGCGCTGCTCATTGCGTGGCGCCTGCGCAAACGCGATGTCGTGTCTTTCCTTCTCGCCGCAGTCATTGCCACCGTGGCATTCTTCGTGCTCAAGCACTGGGACGTCCCGTTCTACCTCTTTGTTGCCGGGCTTGTCCCCATTGCAGCGCTCATCTCCCTCATTCACCATGCGGGCCGACGAGTCCTCATGGCCGTGATTGCGGCATTCTCGGCACTTGCGGTAGCCGGTCTGGCCAATATGGAGTACCAGTCCTATCCGGACATCGCCTCGCTCGATCCCACGCCGGTGGCCCAAGAGATGGACTACAGCCAATTCAAGGCCATGAAATCCTCGGATTCCGCTGCGATTGTGCACGTGGATCTTCCGGGTGCCATCTCAGGGTTCAGCGCGCGCCAGGCCATTGCCTACATCCCGCCGGCCTATTGGAGCAAAAAGGATATAAACCTTCCCGTTCTAGTCCTGCTCCACGGCAACCCGGGTGGTCCGGAGCAGTGGTTCGGCTCCGGCGAGGCGGCCGAAACCGCCGATGCCTTCCAACGCGCCAATGGGGGACTAAGCCCCATCGTCGTGGCGGTCGATGCCACCGGCAGTGAGACCGCCAACCCCATCTGCGCGGACACCTCCGTGGCCAAGGTCATGACCTACCTAACGACCGACGTGCCGACAGGAATCAAGACCGCTTTCCGTGTCGACGAGAATCAACAACATTGGACCGTCGCTGGTTTGTCATACGGAGGGACGTGTTCACTACAGATCCTCACCAATCATCCCGAAGCCTATGGCCAGGCAGTGGACATCTCCGGCGAGGCCGAACCCACTATTGGAAACCACGCCGCCACCGTGTCCAAGTTCTATGGTGGCGATGAAGCCGCCTACCAAGCCGCTAATCCTGCACACCTGCTGGCGACGAAAAAGTACCCCGATCACCAGGCCATCTTCATCGCCGGTAACCGGGATACTGCTGCGGTGAAAGCGCTCGGCCAACTGAACGACGCCGCACGAGGCGCCGGCATGGCCACCTACTACACTTCCCGCCCGGGCGGCCATTCCTTCGAGGTGTGGCGTCCCGCCCTGCGCGAAGTAATTGCCTGGGTTGCCCGCCGGGGCGGGCTGGCAGACCTCACCGATTCTTTCGATGGAGTACAAGATGCAGATCTTCAGCGCTAACAACCTCCGACACCTCGCGCGGCGCATTCCGGTGACGTGGGTGTTGATCCTTCTGATGTGGGTATTGGTCATCGTGACCTACGCGGTTCCAGGGCTGGCGGGCATTACGCAAACGATCGGCCTGACCGGCCGTACTTTCGGCGCAGTTGTGGCACTCACCCTCATGGCCCTAGCTTTCGTTCTTCCTTCGGAATACCGGTTGGGCTCCGTGCGGACACTTGCCGTTGGTATTGCCGCGCAGCTTATCTCCGTTCCCGTGGCCTATGTGGCCGCCCACGGGATCGAAGAAATCGGCCTCAACCGCTGGGGTGATGATCTTCTGAGCTCCACTGATTTATCACCCATCGGTTTCATAGTGGGCACAGCCGGCTTCGCTTCTGCGTGGATGCCGCGCCTCTGGCAGCGCCGCGTACGCCTCAGCATCCTCGCCCTGACGCTCACCATGGCCCTGTATGGCGGTACTTTGAGCGATGTCCTCGGCGTGAGCGCCTCGGTGCTGTCCATCGCGGCCGGTATCGCATGGAGTGTCTTTGTGCCCCGCACGAGCGCGCAGCGCCCAGCCGCTTTCCATCGTGCCTCGGTGCCCGAGCGCCGAGTTCTCACCGCGCTCATCGTGGGAGTGGTAGCCATCGGCCCAGCCTTCGTGGCGCTCGACCCACTGGCGGAAGGGCCCTTCAGCCCAGTCACCCGGCTGATGTGGTCCTTCAACTCTGCTGCTTATCACGCCACTGAGATCTGCCAGGCTGACCCCACAAGCCAGGCCTGCCAAGCTGCCCTTGATTTCGCCCGCGTCCACGGCGTGGGTCCGGCCATCGCCAGCGTCATGCCGCTCATCATCCAACTCGTACTGTGCTTCGGCCTCATCCGCGGACGCCGTCTTGCGTGGTTGCTATCCGTCCTTACCCAGGTACTCGTCATCGCTGTGCTTCTAGCTCAGCTGTGGGACTTTAGCCAAGAAGGCCTTGTGCTCTACGGCGTGAATCTCGCCGCTGTGGTCCTGCCCTGGGCCACCTGCTTCGTCGTGCTCATCTGGAACCGCCGCGTGTTCCACATCCACGAAAGTGTGCGCGCGCTGGGCCGAGCCGCAGGAAAGATCGCAGCTGCCTTTGTCATCACGGCCGCTCTTTGGGGCGTTGGCGCACTACTTTTCAAGGACGGCTTCGTCGAGACAGCCACTGCCGGATCGATCCTGGCCGAACTCCCTCTGCGCTATGTCCCGCCAGTCGTGGCTACGCTACTTCCGCTCAAGCTCGCGCCGACCACCTGGTTGACGTGGGCTTTCTACGAGTGGGTCGGCACTCTGTTCTGGATGTACACCTCGTGGGTGGTCTATCGCATGTTCGCTACTCCTGCGAACCCCGAGGCCGCTGAGGTTCGTGACCACGCTCGCGCCATCCTGGAGCAGGGCAGTGGTGACCACCTCTCCGCTATGACCCTGTGGAAGGGGAACCGCTACTTCTTTAACGACAGCAACTACGTGGCCTACCGCGTCCACAACGGCATTGCACTCAGCCTCGGCGAGCCGGCGGGCAATGACCCGCAGGCCACCGCAGCGGCCTTCGAAGAATTCGCCCGCGAACAAGGCTGGCGCCCGGCCTGGTACTCGGTACGGGAAAGCTTTACCCGTCCCGGCTTCCGCCGCCTCGAAGTAGCTGAGGAGGCCGTCCTGGACACCTCTAACACGGAGTTCAAAGGCAAGAAATTCCAGAACATTCGCACCGCCCGCAACAAGGCCGGCAAAGAGGGCGTCACCACGCTGTGGACGGAGTGGAAGGACCTCGATCTTGCCACCCGCAACAAAATTGCCGAGCTCTCCGAAGAATGGGTCTCTGACAAAGCTCTCCCAGAGATGGGCTTTACTTTGGGCGGTGTTAACGAGCTGCGGGAGGAAGGCACCAAGCTACTGCTCGCGCTGGGGGAGGACGGCACGCTGCACGGCGTGACATCTTGGCTCCCTGTTCGTGAGAACGGAAGCGTGGTGGGCTACACCCTCGACGTCATGCGCCGCGCCGACCACGGCTTCAAGGGGGCAATCGAGCTACTCATCTCTGAGGCTATGATCATCGCCGCCGGCGAAGGCTGCGCCTGGATTTCGCTCTCCGGCGCGCCCCTGTCAGGTACACCAGAGGAACCCGGGCTTCTCGACGCCCTCCTCACCCGCCTCGGCGAAGAAATGGAACCCCTCTACGGCTTCCGCAGCTTGGCTGCCTCCAAACGCAAGTTCCAGCCGGAAGAGCACAAGTGGTACCTGGCCTACAACGATGAGCTGGCACTGCCCGCCATTGGACTCGCCGTCGTTCACGCCTATGTGCCCGACATGCGCGCAGCCGACGCCGCCCGAGCTGTGAAGACCTGGCTGGCTGAGCGTAAACAAGCCAAAGCGGAGCAAAGCGCAACGGAACCCAGCAAAGCAGATCCACGCTAAGACCAGTGTGTTGACAGAACCTCGTGCACACCTTCGGGCACAATGTTCTCATGTCGAAGTTCTCTGAGGTCCTAGACCAGCTGCGTGAAAACCAACCGAAGGCAAAGTACGGCATTGCCTTTGAGAAGCTGATGGTCAACTATTTCAAGACCGACCCGACCTTAAAGAACCAGTTCGATGAGGTCTGCCGCTGGACGGATTGGCGCTACAACGGCGGCAAGGCTGACACCGGCATCGACTTGGTGGCCCGCCGCGTGGATGACGGCACGTGGACCGCCATCCAGTGCAAGTTCTATGACTCTAAGGCGCGCATTCAGAAGTCCCACCTGGATTCCTTCTTCGAAGCCTCTGGTCATTCCTTCCAAACGGAAGAAGGCCGCCAGCACTTCGGCAGCCGCCTGATTATTTCCACCACGGACCACTGGTCCTCCCATGCAGAAGATGCGCTGGCCAACCAGATTATTCCGACCAGCCGCATTGGCATCTCCGCCATCGCGGAATCACCCATCAACTGGGACGTGGCCTTCCCTGGCTCAGAGGTGCGCGATAAGACCATCCAGATCAACCTCTCCAAGCGCGAGACCTTCGAGCCCCGCCCACACCAGCAGACAGCCATCGACAAAGCCATTGAAGGTTTCAAGACCCATGACCGCGGCAAGCTCATTATGGCCTGCGGCACCGGTAAAACCTTCACCGCCCTGCGTCTAGCGGAGCGCGTCGCTGAGGACAACGGCGGCAAGGCCCGGATTCTCTTCCTCGTGCCGTCTATCTCCTTGCTCTCCCAAACCTTGAAGGAGTGGACCGCCCAGGGCCGCCTCGACATGCGCGCCTTCGCGGTGTGCTCCGATAGCAAGGTCTCCAAGAAGGCCGAGGACATCGCCGTCTATGACCTTGAAGTCCCAGTTTCTACCGAAGGCAAGGACATCACCACGCGCTTTGAATCCGGCAAGCGCGCCAAGGGCCTCAACATCGTCTTCTCCACTTACCAGTCCATCCAGGCGGTGCACGATGCCCAGCAGGTAGGCCTCGATGATTTCGACCTCGTCATCTGCGATGAAGCCCACCGCACCACCGGCATCACCTTGGCCGGAGAGGATGCCAGCAACTTCGTCCGCGTCCACGATGCCGACTACATCAAGGCAGCCAAGCGCCTCTACATGACAGCCACCCCGCGCCTTTATGACGAAGCCGTCAAGGGCAAGGCCGAAGAACACTCCGCGGAGCTGGCTTCCATGGACGATGAAGCCATCTACGGCCCGGAGTTCTACCGACTCGGCTTCGGTGAGGCCGTGGACAAGGGCCTGCTCACGGATTACAAGGTGCTTGTCATGACCGTGGATGAATCCGTGGCCGCCCAAGCCATGGCCCACAGCGAGAACAACCAGGTCAACCTTTCCTTAGCTTCCGCCATGATTGGTGCCTGGAATGGCCTGGCCAAGCGCTCCGGCGAATTGCAGGGCAAGAAGGGCGGTTTTGAGGAAGACGCCCAGCCCATGCAGCGCGCCGTGGCCTTTGCCAAGGACATCAAGACCTCGAAGCTCATTGCGGAGACCTACCCATCACTCATCGATACCCACCAGGAACTGCTCAAAGAAAAAGCAGTGCTTAACGACGTCTCCCTGACCAACGTCGACCTCCACGTTGCCGCCCAGCACGTTGATGGCGGCATGAACGCCATGGAGCGTGGCACGAGGCTCTCTTGGCTGGAGTCCCCAGCAGGGGAGCACGAGTCCCGCATGCTCACCAATGCGCGATGCCTGTCTGAGGGCGTAGACGTCCCAGCACTGGACGCCGTCATCTTCTTCAACCCCCGCAACTCCATGGTGGACGTGGTCCAGTCCGTCGGCCGCGTCATGCGCAAGTCTGAGGGCAAGGACTACGGCTACATCATCCTGCCCGTAGCCGTGGCCAGCAACGTCTCCCCGGCCGAAGCGCTCAACGACAACCAGCGCTTCAAGGTGGTCTGGCAGATCCTCAACGCGCTGCGCGCCCACGATGACCGCTTCAACGCGAAGATTAATTCGATTGCTCTTAACGGCACTGCGGGACAAGAAGACCTGCCAATCGACGTCGTCCACGTGCCAGGGGATGACGAGAAGAGCGACACTGAGAAGCTCAAGGAAGCGGATGAAACCAAATCCCCTGAGCCGTTGGCTGATAACTCAACCGTGACCCAGCAGATTGCCTTGTTCTCTCTGGAACAGTGGCAGGAAGCCATCTACACCAAGCTGGTGGACAAGGTGGGCACCCGCACCTACTGGGAAGACTGGGCCGACGACGTCGCCACCATCGCGGAGAACCAAATCACCCGCATCAAGGCCCTTCTCGACGGCGCCGATGGCTCCCTCCGCACCGAATTCGACAGCTTTGTGGAGGGTCTGCGCAATAACCTCAACGATGGCATCAGCGAAGAAGATGCCATCTCGATGCTCTCGCAGCACCTGATTACGGCACCGGTCTTCAACGCACTCTTTGAGAACCATGACTTCATCACCCACAACCCCGTGGCCCAAGTCATGGAGAAGATGGTCAAGGCCTTGTCCAAGGCAAACCTCGATACTGAGACCGAGTCTCTGGAGAAGTTCTACGATTCCGTTCGCGTTCGTGCCTCTGAGGTGAACTCTGCTTCCGGTAAGCAGCAGGTCATCAAGGAGCTCTATGAGCGCTTCTTCCGCAAGGCCTTCAAGAAGCAATCCGAGGCTCTCGGCATCGTTTACACCCCAGTCGAGATTGTCGATTTCATCCTGCGTGCTGCCGACGATGTATCCAAGAAGCACTTTGGCAAGGGATTGACCGATGAGGGAGTGTGCATCCTCGACCCCTTCGCGGGAACCTCAACATTCACGGTTCGCCTCCTGCAATCGGGCCTCATCAAACCAGAAGACCTCGCCCGCAAATACGCTAACGAGCTCTTCGCCACGGAAATCATGCTGCTGGCCTACTACGTCTCCGCGGTGAACATTGAGACCACCTACAACGCCCTGCGCGAAGAGGTAGCTCTGCGCAACGGCGAGCCCGCACCCGAGTACGTTCCTTTCACCAACATTGCTCTGGCTGATACTTTCCAAATCCACGAGGAAGGTGATATCCCAGACCTCAACATTTTCCGTGAGAACAACGAGACCATCGAGCGCCAGAAGCAAGCGCCCATCAACGTCGTGATTGGTAATCCGCCGTACTCCGCAGGGCAGAGGTCCGCGAACGACCTCAACGCGAACCTGAAGTACCCGAGCCTGGATAAGCGGATTGCAGAGACATACGCCGCGAAGTCCACTGCGACCAATAAGAACTCGCTCTACGATTCCTATCTACGTGCCTTCCGTTGGGCTACTGACCGCATTGGTGATCAAGGTGTTGTTGCGTTCGTGTCAAATGGCGGTTGGATCGACGGAAACACCGGGGG
>NZ_KV799814.1:0-26487 GCF_001810085.1 Corynebacterium sp. HMSC072A02
GAACCACCCGACAGCAGCTAACACCCACAGCCACCAAACGCAGCAACGGCAGAAAGGAAACAGCTAACCACCAGTGACAACACTGCCACCCGCGGACCACATCAAGGCACGCGGGCATATCGGCGATCCTTGAGCACGATTAACGCGCTTCCCGCCGGGAGTTAAGCCCTTAAAGGGCCAAACCCGCCAACCGGATAAAGGTTAACGGGCACATCGGTGATCCCTAGTCGCAATCCATGTCGAGACTCCCACACACGCGGACTACTCGGAGGAGCTCCACGGCTCCGACTCCGCGAGGATGAGGTCCTTTATGGTGCCGAACGTGTGCATGGTGCCGCGTGAGAGGTGGACACGGAAAGGCTTTTCCGACTTCGCCCTCCTCGATGCGGTGCCAGGAGAAGTCGGTGCGGACGAGCTCTCGATTCTTGCGCTCGATGATGTGCAGGCCGTGGTCAAGGAGGATTGTTTCCGCGTCGGTACGGATGAACCACACGCGGTCCCCCACGCTTCGGCGCTTGAGGCCTGACAGGGCTCGATGGTCCTCGCGCAGGCGGGTGACGGACTCGACAACACCGAAGCGGTGCTCAAATCCCTCGGCATCAGCTATGACGAGCAGCCGGCCTGGACCGACAGGCCGCAGCGCAGAAACTCGCCAAGCCACCGGCTGCCCGAGCTGGCCATCCTTAGACACGGGGCGTACAACCGCCACACAATCGGACGGAGAAGTGGGCTCGATGTTCGCCCGGTGTTGAGTCGGGGCTGGTGCGGTGGACGGCTGCGTCGAGGTGGATGCGGTGGGCACCTGAGGAGCCAACGTCACCCGGTGAGATGGCGTGATGACGAGCCAGAGGCCTTCGGAGACGAGGTTGGCGTCGAGAGGCACAAGCGGTGGGTGGACGGCGGCCATGGACTCCAAGCGGGCCGTGAGCTCGTCGTCAGGCACGCCCCAGCCGTACCCTTCAGCCGCCAGCATGCCGAACAGGGTTCCCAGGGGAAGATCCGGCTGACCTTCCCACGCAGCGCGCAAGGCGGCGAGGGTGCGGTCAATGCGGGTTGGGTCAAACATGATTCCTAAGCCTAGTCGGCCCGCGATCACCAAAGCCGCCCAACCCCAACAGGGATTGAGCGGCTTTCAGACCTGCTAATCAGGAAGGGTCTTAGGCCCTAGCGAGAATTAGTCGAGGATCTTGGTAACGCGGCCAGCGCCGACGGTGCGGGAGCCCTCGCGGATAGCGAAGCGCAGGCCCTCGTCCATAGCGACCGGCTGGATGAGCTCTACGGACATCTCAACGTTGTCGCCCGGCATAACCATCTCGGTGCCCTCAGGCAGCTTGATGACGCCGGTAACGTCGGTGGTGCGGAAGTAGAACTGCGGACGGTAGTTGTCCATGAACGGGGTGTGGCGGCCGCCCTCTTCCTTCTTCAGGACGTAGACGGAACCCTCGAACTTGGTGTGCGGGGTGTAAGCGCCCGGCTTGATGACAACCTGGCCACGCTCGACGTCCTCACGCTTGGTACCGCGCAGAAGCAGACCACAGTTGTCGCCAGCCTCGGTGTAGTCCATCATCTTGCGGAACATCTCGATACCGGTAACGGTGGTGGAGGTAGCCTTGTCGCGGATACCGATGATCTCAACGTCCTCGTTGACGTTCAGGGAACCACGCTCAACACGGCCGGTAACAACGGTACCGCGGCCGGTAATGGTGAAGATGTCCTCGATCGGCATCAGGAACGGCTTGTCCAGCTCGCGCTCCGGATCCGGGATGGAGTCATCGCAAGCCTGCATCAGGTCAACGATGGACTGTGCCCACTTCTCGTCACCCTCGAGAGCCTTGAGAGCGGAGATGTGAACGATCGGAGCTTCCTCGTCGTAGTCCTGCTCGGCGAGCAGCTCGCGGATCTCCATCTCGACGAGCTCGATGATTTCCTCATCGTCAACCATGTCGCACTTGTTCAGTGCAACGAGGATGTACGGAACGCCAACCTGGCGAGCGAGGAGCACGTGCTCACGGGTCTGCGGCATCGGGCCATCGGTTGCAGCAACAACCAGGATGGCACCGTCCATCTGAGCAGCGCCGGTAATCATGTTCTTGATGTAGTCGGCGTGGCCCGGGGCGTCCACGTGTGCGTAGTGGCGCTTCGGGGTGGAGTACTCAACGTGGGAGATGTTGATGGTAATACCGCGCTCCTTCTCCTCAGGAGCCTTGTCGATCATGTCGAAGGCGAAAGCGGTGTTCTCCTCCGGGTAAGCGTCAGCCAGAACCTTGGTGATCGCTGCGGTGGTGGTGGTCTTGCCGTGGTCGACGTGTCCGATGGTGCCGATGTTCACATGCGGCTTCGTACGCTCGAACTTCTCCTTTGCCACTGTTTGTCCTCCTGGACTCTATGGCGGCTACGTATTTCGCAGCCACGTGGTTTGTATTGCCATTGGCACTTCGAGCCGAAGCTCATAAGCGCTAATGACGCTTTCTTACGTGCCAGTTACACGATCCTAGATTTATGCCGCAGTTTTTTCAAACTGCCCAAATAGGAGGTAACCCCGCCCATCAGGTGCGGACGTTGACCCTCGACAAGAATCAATTTAAAGGATCCTGGGAGGGTAACGGCCGGCTCAACGCGCAAAATGTTTACGCACTCAGCGGACCGCTACCTCCCCAGCGCTGGGGCTGGTGCCTACTGGCGAAGACTACCAGCCCCACAAGGCAGGGAGTCCATCGGACCCCCCTTAAACCTTAGGCCTTGGCGCCGGTGCGCTCCTCGATGATGGCCTGTGCCACGGAGGACGGAACCTCAGCGTAGGAATCGAAGACCATGGTGAAGTTTGCACGGCCTGCGGTGGAAGAACGCAGGTCGCCGATGTAGCCGAACATCTCGGACAGCGGCACCTTAGCCTTAACCACCTTGGCGCCGGAGCGGTCCTCCATAGCGAAGACCTGGCCGCGGCGGGAGGAGATGTCACCGTTGACGGTGCCCATGTACTCCTCCGGGGTGACGACCTCAACGGCCATGATCGGCTCGAGCAGAACCGGCTTTGCCTTGGCGACGGCTTCCTTGAGGACCTGAGAACCGGCCAGCTTGAAGGCCATCTCAGAGGAGTCGACGTCGTGGTAAGCGCCGTCCTCGAGGGTGGCCTTGATGTTCACCAGCGGGAAGCCAGCGACGAAGCCGTACTGCATAGCGTCCTGGATACCAGCGTCGACGGACGGGATGTACTCCTTCGGAACGCGGCCACCGGTGACGGCGTTCTCGAACTTGTAGGTTGCGGACTCGCCCTCTTCCAGCTCTTCCGGATCCGGGTTGTACGGCTCGATGGTGACGATGACCTTTGCGAACTGACCGGAACCACCAGTCTGCTTCTTGTGGGTGTAGTCCAGGGACTCGACCTTCTTGCGGATGGTCTCGCGGTAGGCAACCTGCGGGTTACCGATGTTTGCCTCAACCTTGAACTCGCGCTTCATGCGGTCCACCAGGACGTCGAGGTGGAGCTCGCCCATACCGCCGATAACGGTCTGGCCGGTCTCTTCGTCGAGCTCGACGGTGAAGGTCGGGTCCTCGGCAGCCAGCTTCTGAATAGCGGTACCCAGCTTCTCCTGGTCGGCCTTGGTCTTCGGCTCGATGGAGACCTTGATAACCGGGTCCGGGAAGTCCATGGACTCCAGGATGATCTGGTTGTCCTTGTCACACAGGGTGTCACCGGTGGTGGTTTCCTTCAGACCAATGACGGCGTAGATGTTGCCGGCATCCGCCTGCTCCACCGGGTTCTCCTTGTTGGCGTGCATCTGGAACAGCTTGCCGATGCGCTCCTTCTTGCCCTTGGTGGAGTTCATAACCTCGGTGCCCGGCAGAACCTGGCCGGAGTACACGCGGGTGAAGGTCAGCTGACCGAAGAACGGGTGAGCAGCAATCTTGAAGGCCAGTGCGGAGAACGGGGATTCCACGGACGGCTTACGGGTGATGACCTCATCCTCGTTGCCCACAGCGTGGCCGGTGATCTCACCGACGTCGAGCGGGTTCGGGAGGTATGCCACGACGGCGTCGAGAAGCGGCTGGATGCCCTTGTTGCGGTAAGCGGTACCACACAGGACCGGGTAAATCTCAGAGGCGACGGTCATCTTGCGGATGGCGGTCTGGATTTCTTCCTTGGTCAGCTCCTCGCCACCGAAGTACTTCTCCATGAGGGCCTCGTCGGACTCAGCAACGGCCTCGAGCAGCTTCTCGCGGTACTCCTCGGCCTTCTCCTGCAGGTCGGCCGGGATCTCCTCGATGGTGGGCTCAGCGCCGGTCTCGACCTTGCCGCGCCAGGTCACGGCCTGCATGTCGATGAGGTCGACGACGCCGTCGAAGTCATCCTCAGCGCCGATCGGCAGCTGCAGAACCAACGGCTTAGCGCCGAGGCGGTCGATGATGGTCTGGACGGTGAAGTAGAAGTCCGCACCCATCTTGTCCATCTTGTTGACGAAGCAGATACGCGGAACGTCGTACTTAGCGGCCTGACGCCACACCTGCTCGGACTGCGGCTCGACGCCTTCCTTACCGTCGAAGACGGCAACAGCACCATCGAGAACACGCAGGGAGCGCTCAACCTCAACGGTGAAGTCAACGTGGCCCGGGGTGTCGATGATGTTGATCTGGTTGTTCTTCCAGAAACAGGTAACGGCGGCGGACGTAATGGTGATGCCGCGCTCCTTCTCCTGCTCCATCCAGTCGGTGGTGGAAGCACCGTCGTGGGTCTCGCCGACCTTACGGTTGATGCCGGTGTAGAAGAGAATACGCTCAGTCGTAGTGGTCTTACCAGCATCGATGTGAGCCATGATGCCGATGTTGCGGACCTTGTTCAGGTCCTTAAGCACTTGTTGTGCCACAGTAAATACCCCAACTTAATTGTCGTCGACGCCCGAGCCAGCTTGTGACCGACTCACATAAAATGACGTCTTCATGGATAGGTCTTGGTCTATTTTGCCACGTCCAGGCTTTCGCGTCAGCGTGAGGTCGCAGGGCTTTAAGCCCTACGCCATAAAAAATGGCCCGAACAACGCTATTAAGGTTTAGATTCCGCACCGACTAGCGTGCGCTGCTCCGCCGAAGGGAGCGCGTGCACGCACTGTCAGCGCAGGTAAACGATGATATCGCTGTTCGAGCCATAATGCCGTGTGGCGGGTTATACCGCAGGTATTACCAGCGGTAGTGGGCGAAGGCGCGGTTGGCCTCAGCCATCTTGTGAGTATCCTCACGACGCTTAACGGAAGCGCCCAGGCCGTTGGATGCATCGAGGATCTCGTTTGCGAGGCGCTCGATCATGGTGTTCTCACGACGCTGGCGGGTGAAGGTCACCAGCCAACGCAGAGCCAGGGTGTTGGAACGGGCCGGCTTAACCTCAACCGGGACCTGGTAGGTAGCGCCACCGACACGGCGGGAGCGAACCTCGAGGTCCGGGCGGATGTTGCCCAGGGCCTTCTCCAGGGTGCCGACCGGATCGGTGCCGGTCTTCTCGCGGCAAGCCTCGAGAGCACCGTAGACGATGCGCTCAGCGGTGGACTTCTTGCCGTCCTGGAGGATCTTGTTGACGAGCATGGTGACCTGCTCGGAGTTGTAAACCGGGTCCTTAACTACAGGACGCTTCGGTGCAGCATTCTTACGCATTGTTGATTACTGTCCCTTCTTTGCGCCGTAGCGGGAACGAGCCTGCTTACGGTCCTTCACGCCCTGGGTATCCAGTGCGCCGCGGATAATCTTGTAGCGAACACCCGGGAGGTCCTTCACACGACCACCGCGGACGAGCACCATGGAGTGCTCCTGCAGGTTGTGGCCCTCGCCCGGAATGTAGGCGGAAACCTCGATACCGGAGGTCAGGCGCACACGGGCAACCTTACGCAGAGCCGAGTTCGGCTTCTTCGGGGTGGTGGTGTACACGCGGGTGCACACGCCGCGGCGCTGCGGGGAGCCCTTCAGGGCGGCCGTAGCAACCTTGGCCTTCTTGTCGTGGCGGCCCTTGCGGACCAGCTGCTGAATAGTTGGCATAAATCTAGTCTTTCTCTATGACTTCGGCTTGAACTGACCGTGTGACTCGCCCAAACATGCAAAAATAGGGGCTCTTCTCCGGGGCCCTACCGCATGTCCAGAACGCTCCTCAACCAGATGCCGGCTGAGATATCGATCAGACTTTTCATCCATAAAGATGAAACCTTGGACAGACTACCACCAGCGCGCTGATCCGCCCAAATCCGGACTGTGGCTCCCCCAGTTGCCTCAGCAACCGGCGCGAGCTAGCACCACTCCCAGGTCAGGTCCGCGTCTACTGCGCGCTCGGCAAAGTGCTCTTTTTCCTGCCGCTCCCACGTTTCGAACCACTCTTCATAACCGGGGTCACGCTCGAGGGCGCGCTCGCGGCGCTTCTCGCGTGGGCCGTCGATGCGCACGGTCACCACGGAGCCACGCTGCTTGGCGACGTCCACGGTGGCCCCAGTGACTGAACCCACGCCCTCGACGATCAGATCATCGCGCTCATCCACGCTGGCCCAATCCTTCGGCGCGTTGGCCTCCCAATCCCAACGCCAGTACCCCGGATTGTTTTCCCGCAGCACTTGCTCCGCCACCATGGCGGAGCCTTCTTCCAACCCGTGCCACCCAGGGTAGAACTCGTCCAGGTGGACTACCCGCCACCCAGTACGCTCCGCCAGGGCCGCAGCGGTCCAGGTCTTGCCGGCGCCGGAGGGGCCGTCGATAAGCACGGTGACCGGGCGCATCGGGCGCTTGCGCGCTGCCGCGAGCGACAGCACATCGTTTAAGAGCCTGTCCATCTCCGCGGCGTGAGTTTGGGCAGTGTCCTTACCGCCTTCCCGATGGTCCGTGCGGTCCGTGTCCTGCATGTGTTCTTTCACCACTTCTGGGTACGTCTAGCGTGCAGCGTTGCGAGAGTTCGTCCTAGAGTCCGAAGAATCTCCAGGACCCACTGAGAACCGAAACTACCACCGGAAGCGCCGCGAGGCCGGCTCCCACCACCATGGCTAGCCAGTCCCGCGCGACTAGGCGGGAGGGCCGCGCCCACGTGCGCTGGCCACCGCCCGGCGGGGTGCGGCCAAATCCGCGCGCCTCCATCGCCGTGGCCAGCTTGCCTCCACGGCGCAGGGCTAGCACCAACAGGCCGAAGGACATGGTGATGAGGTGCTTGATGCGGCCTTCGTCGCTCAGCCCACGCGCGCGCCGCGCCATGGCGAGGTACTGCCAGTCGGATTTGAACAGCGTCATCATGCGCACCCCGGCCACCGCCCCGATGACAAACCGGGAGGGCAGCTTGAGGATCTGGGAGAGGGCGTCGCCAAGCTCCGTCGGGTCAATATCCCGCGCCAACACCACCATGGGCAGCGCCACCGCCAGAACGCGCAGGGTGATGGCGAGGGCCAGCTCCAGCGAGTTATCCGTGACCGTCATCAGCCACCAGCTGAAGTACTCCCGCCCGCCGGGCTCGCCATAGAGCAGCATCGAGATTCCCGACAGCGGCGCAATAAGAAACAGGAACCACCCTGCCTTAAACAACCGCGTCCACGACACCCCACACAGCGGCGCGAAGAGCAACGTCATTCCCAAGGACACGGCCGCGGAGACCCAATCCACGGAGAGCAACAAGGGCGTAACCCACACGAACATCAGGAAGATGCGCGTTAGCGGATTCATCCCGCGCAAAAGATCTGTACTAGCCACGGCTCACCTCCACTCGGTGGTCCCCCAACGCGGAAATGAACAGCGGGTCGTGGGTCACCGACGCAATCGTCGTCCCCTCATCCGCCATGCGCCGCAGCAACCCCACCAACTCAGTGAAGGTGTGGGGGTCTTGACCGAAGGTGGGCTCATCAAGGAGCAGCACCTCCGGCGCCGTAACCAACGCCGTGGCCACGGACAACCTGCGCTTCTCCCCTCCGGAGAGCGTAAACGGATTAGCGTTGAGCACATGCCCCAGACGCAGCGACTCCACGAGCTGATCAATACGCTTCTCCGGCACCTCGCGGCGCATGACCCGCGGTGCCACGCGCAGCTCCTCCGCCACCGTACGAGCGACGAACTGGTGCTCAGGGTTCTGGAAGACGAACCCAATACGGTCCGCCAACTCCCGTGACTTCCACGTCAGCGGCGAGCCCTTCAGCCCCCGCCGCACGTACTCCGCCACACCAATCTCTCCGGACACTGCCGGAAGCAACCCCGCCACCGTCATCAGCCACGTGGTCTTGCCCGCACCATTCGGCCCAGTAATCACGGTGGACATCCCCCGCGGCAACGCGTAGCTGCGCGGCGGCCCGAAGCGGGTGACCAAGTCCGTGCTCCACAGCGCCGCCGGTTCCGACTCTGCCGCTTCCGGCACGACCCCAATGCTGCCTGACGCCGGCCCATCAATCCCCCGCGCCCGCGGCAAACCGCTAATAGAGCGCGAAGCCACAACAGACTCCACTGGACCGTCAGCGACGATGCGCCCATCCTTCAGCTCAACCGCTCGGTCGAGCACCCCCTTCCACGCCGCGTGCTGGTGCTCCACCACGATGAGCGTGGCACCCGTGCGCTCCACCATGGTGGATACCGCTTCGATGACCTCGCGCGCGCCCTCTGGGTCGAGGTTCGCCGTCGGCTCATCGAGCAACACCATGCCCGCACCCATCGCAATAACACCGGCCAAGGCTAAACGCTGCTTCTGCCCGCCGGAGAGCTGCTCAGTAGGAAATGACAAGTCCACCGATGGCCCCACCATCGATAGCGCCGCCGTCACCCGCTGCCAAATCTCCGAGCGCGGATACGCCAAGTTCTCACAGCCAAAGGCCACATCATCACCCACCCGCGCGGCAATCACCTGCGAGTCCGGGTCCTGCAGGACCAACCCCACCGGAATCGTGCGCCCGGGTGGCTCGACGTGACCGGAGGAATCCTCCAGAAGAATCTCGCCTACGCGTGTGCCTTCATCATCACCGCCCAGCACACCTGCAATGGCCGCCAGCAACGTGGATTTCCCGGATCCGGAATCACCACACAGCAGCACCTTCTCCCCCGGCGATACAACCAAGTCAATATCCGCCAGCGCCGGCGCACGCCTCCCCGCGTGCGTCCAGCCATAGCCACGAGCCACAAGCTTCGTGGCCCCAGTACTACCCAGATCAGCCATCAACTAAACCAACACTTAAACCAACACTCGTCTAAGCCCTGTGCTGCTCGCGCCCAACCGCGAAGCGGTCCAGCGCACCGGTCTTTGCAAGTGCCTGAACCACGAAATAGCCCACGGCTCCCGCCAACACAGCCCCGGAGATGCTCAGCGTCACCAGGTAGATGATGTTGAACTGCAGGGTCTTGCCCAGGTTTCCGGAAGTAAACAGCTCCAGCACGAACGCACCCCAGCCCGCAGCCATGCCGCCAAGCATCGCAATGCTCAGGCCAAAGCGGCGGTACAGGAAGATAGCCAAGACAATCTCCACACCAATGCCCTGCGCAATACCGGAGTACACGGTGCTCGGCCCCCACTGGGAGCCCAACACCGCGGACACGATGGCCGCCAGCAACTCCACGTATAGTGCCGCACCCGGCTTGCGGATAATCAGGCCACCAACGACACCACCGATCAACCAAATACCGGTAGCAATACCACCCAGGCCCGGCGTGAGCGCATCCATAGCCTCAAACCAGGCGTATCCCACCGTGTTCCATGCCAGGAACACGAATCCGCACGCCACCCCCAGCACCGAAGCCACCACGATGTCAACAATGCGCCAGTTCAGTTTGCGCGGGGCAGCACCATTCGCAGTCGCGCCGCCATTAACAGACGCGCCATGAGAGACAGAGTTCATTATTCCTCCCTTTCGCCGGCATTATCCGGATCAGGTTCGACGGTTCGCCGCTGCAACGCGGCGTCTCAGCCTCCTCAGCCAACCCATGCAAAGCCCGGAAAATACAAGTGAAGTGAAATCGGACTAAGCACAATCGGGATCAACGAGGAAGCACCCGTGACGATGTGTAATTAAAGCCACCAGCTGCCAAAAGCGCTGGCTAGATGCTCTTTAAAAGCATAGTCAGCTTAGCAAGCCCCACCCACAAGAGCACATCTACCTCTACCTGATGTGCAAAGCCGCATTAGGACTCTCTCTGCAGAAAACGAAAGCACCCCGCCGCGTCCTCTGACCTACGCGACGGGGTGCCTGCACACCGGCAAAACTCCGGTGCCATGAGCCTCCACTCTTACAGCTTAAGGAAAGGAAAAGCTTCGGCAGAGACCCAAGACTATGTGAAATAGCGTTGTGTATTTCGGAATTATCAAACAAACACAATCAAACAATGAACCGCACCGCGCGTACCCTGAGCACTTCCGCACCTACAGAGAAGCGGAAGACCCGCGCTTCACACGGCCATGCAATGGTGAGGAGGCGCGGGTCTTCGGTTCCCTTGGCGTCGAAGGACTAGAAGGTGTAGTCCTCCTCCAGCGGGACGGAAGCGCCGGTGAACTCACCGAAGCCATCGTCGCCGTAGATGGAGTCACCGTAGGTCGGGATGGAATACGCAGCATTGCGTGCGGCCTCAGTCGGCTTGACGCTGATGTTGCGGTAGCGGGAAATACCCGTACCAGCCGGGATCAGCTTACCGATGATGACGTTCTCCTTCAGACCAATGAGCTGATCCGAGCGCTTGTTGATGGCGGCGTCGGTAAGCACACGCGTGGTCTCCTGGAAGGAGGCCGCAGACAGCCAGGACTCCGTAGCCAGGGAGGCCTTGGTGATACCCATGATCTCACTGCGCAGCTGTGCCGGCTGGCCGCCCTCAGCAACCTGAGCGGCGTTAACCTGCTTGGCCTCAGAGAGGTCAATGAGGTTGCCCGGGAGCAGGTCGGTGGTACCGGCGTCGATGACGGTACCGCGACGCAGCATCTGGCGGATGATGATCTCGATGTGCTTGTCGTGGATGGCCACACCCTGTGCACGGTAAACGGCCTGAACCTCGTCGATGAGGTGCTTCTCCACACCGCGGCGGCCGAGGACCTCCAGCACGTCGTGCGGGTCAGCCGCACCGCGCATGAGGCGGTCACCGGTGGTGACGTGGTCGCCGTCGCGAAGCGAGCGCTCGATCATGGCATCCGGGTTGGACTCCATCGGGCGGCGGACCTGAGCCAGGCCCTGGCGCTTCGACAGCTTCTCGTAGACCACGTTGTCGGAACCGTCATCCGGGGTGATGGTCAGCGTCCAGAAGTTGCCCTCATCGGACAGGGACACGGTGCCGTCGACGGAAGCGATAGGAGCGCGGTTCTTCGGGTTACGGGCCTCGAAGAGCTCCTGAACACGCGGCAGACCGCCGGTAATATCGCCACCGACACCACCCTGGTGGAAGGTACGCATGGTCAGCTGAGTACCCGGCTCACCAATGGATTGTGCGGCCACGATGCCGACTGCCTCGCCGATATCGACGAGCTTGCCGGAGGCCATGGACTTGCCGTAGCACTTCGCACAGACACCGGCCGGGGTCTGGCAGGTCAGCACGGAGCGGACCTTGATTTCCAGAACGCCAGCGTTGACGATCTTGCGGCTGAGCTCCTCGGTCAGGTCCGCGCCTGCCTCAGCGATGACCTCACCGTTTTCATCCTTGACGTCGTTAGCCACGACGCGGCCGGATGCGGAGGTCTCCCACAGCTCGTGCAGGTCGTAGGAACCTTCGGCGATCTCGACGCCGAGCGGGACGCGCACGCCCTGACGGGTGCCACAGTCCTCCTCGCGGACGATGACGTCCTGCGCCACGTCCACCAGACGACGGGTGAGGTAGCCGGAGTCAGCGGTACGCAGAGCGGTATCCGCCAGGCCCTTACGGGAACCGTGCGAGTTGTTGAAGTACTCCAGAACCGACAGGCCTTCACGGAAGGAGGTCTTAATCGGACGGGTGATGTAGTCACCCTTGGAGTTCACAACCATGCCCTTCATGCCGGCCAGGGTCCAGATCTGACGCATGTTACCGGCAGCACCGGACTTCACGATCATCGGAATCGGGTTGTCGTCGGGGTACAGCTCCTCGACGGCGTTACCCACGGTGTCCGTGGCGTCCTTCCACAGCTCAACCAGGCGGTCGTAGCGCTCGCGCTCGGTCAGAGCACCCTGCTCCCAGTACTTGCGCTCGATGCGCTCGGCTTCCTTCTCGTAGGACTCGAGCACCTCGTGCTTGTTCGGGAGGACCAGCACGTCGTGCATGGTGATGGTCACGCCGGAACGGGTGGCCCAGTAGAAGCCAGCGTCCTTCATCTTGTCCAGAACCTGGGCAACGGTGATCATCGGGTACTTCGCGGCGAGGTCATTAATGACGTCACCGAGCAGCATCTTGTTGCCGGCGCCGCCCTTACGGACCATGACGCCCTCAAGGTACGGGTAGTTCCACGGCAGCAGGTCGTTGAACATGATGCGGCCCAGGGTGGTCTCAGCGAGCCATGCCTGGCCCTTCTGCCAACCATCGGGGAAGTGCTCTGCCTCGATGTCTGCCGGCGGGCGCAGGTGGGAGATGCGGACCTTGATCGGGGCCTGCAGGCCCAGAACGCCGCGGTCGCGGGCCATGATGGCCTCCGCGTAGGAGGAGTACACGCCCTGCTCCGGACGGTCCTCCGTGGCGGGGCGGTAACGGCCCTCGCCGCCGATCTCGTCCTCACCCTTGTCCATGGTGAGGTAGTACAGGCCGGTAACCATATCCAGACGCGGCATAGCCAGCGGCTTACCGGAGGCCGGGGACAGGATGTTGTTGGAAGCCAGCATGAGGACGCGTGCCTCAGCCTGTGCCTCGGCGGACAGTGGCAGGTGGACTGCCATCTGGTCACCGTCGAAGTCGGCATTGAAAGCCTCACAAGCCAGCGGGTGCAGCTGGATGGCCTTACCCTCGACGAGCTTCGGCTCGAAGGCCTGGATACCCAGGCGGTGCAGGGTCGGTGCACGGTTCAGCATCACCGGGTGCTCGGAAATGGCCTCTTCGAGGACGTCCCACACCTCGGGGCGCTGGCGCTCCACCATGCGCTTGGCGGACTTGATGTTCTGCGCGTAGTCGTTTTCTACCAGGCGCTTCATGACGAAGGGCTTGAACAGCTCCAGGGCCATGAGCTTCGGCAGACCACACTCGTGCAGCTTGAGCTGCGGGCCGACGATAATCACGGAACGGCCGGAGTAGTCCACGCGCTTACCCAGCAGGTTCTGGCGGAAGCGGCCCTGCTTACCCTTGAGCAGGTCAGACAGGGACTTCAGCGGGCGGTTGCCCGGACCGGTGACCGGACGGCCGCGACGGCCGTTGTCGAAGAGGGCGTCAACGGACTCCTGCAGCATGCGCTTCTCGTTGTTCACGATGATCTCGGGAGCACCGAGGTCGATCATGCGCTTGAGGCGGTTGTTGCGGTTGATCACGCGACGGTAGAGGTCGTTGAGGTCGGAGGTGGCGAAGCGGCCACCGTCCAGCTGCACCATCGGGCGCAGCTCCGGCGGGATCACCGGGATGGCGTCGAGCACCATGCCGGCCGGGTCGTTGCCCGAGCGCAGGAAGGCCGCGACGACCTTCAGGCGCTTGAGGGCACGCATCTTCTTCTGGCCCTTGCCGTTGTTAATGATCTCCTTGAGAACCTCAGCCTCGGCCTCGAGGTCGAAGTTGCGGATGAGGGTCTGGATGGCCTCAGCACCCATGCCGCCGGTGAAGTAATCCTCGTAGCGATCAACGAGCTCTTCGTAGATGGTCTCATCGATGATCATCTGCTTCGGAGCAAGCTTGATGAAGGTATTCCAGATTTCGTCGAGGCGAGCAACCTCGCGCTCACCGCGCTCGCGGATGTGCTGCATTTCCTTGTCGGCAGCGTTCTGGACCTTGCGGCGGGCGTCGGCCTTGGCGCCGGCGGCCTCCAGCTCGGCCAGATCCTGCTCTAGCTTGGCAGCGCGCTCAGCGATCTCTGCCTCGACGTCATCCTCCACGTCCTTCTTCTCCAGCAGCATTTCTGCCTCCAGAGTGGACTGGTCATTGTGGCGAGCTTCCTCGTCCACGGAGGTGATGATGTTGGCAGCGAAGTAGATGATGCGCTCAAGGTCCTTCGGAGCCAGGTCCAGTAGGTAGCCCAGGCGGGAAGGAACACCCTTGAAGTACCAGATGTGGGTAACCGGCGCGGCCAGCTCGATGTGGCCCATGCGCTCACGGCGCACCTTGGACTTGGTCACCTCGACGCCACAGCGCTCACAGATGATGCCCTTGTAGCGCACGCGCTTGTACTTACCGCAGGAGCACTCCCAGTCGCGGGTCGGGCCGAAGATGCGCTCACAGAAGAGGCCGTCCTTCTCCGGCTTGAGGGTGCGGTAGTTAATGGTCTCGGGTTTCTTGACCTCGCCCTTGGACCAGCGACGGATGTCCTCGGCCGTGGCCAGCCCGATGCGGAGCTCGTCGAAGAGATTTACGTCAAACACGTAATGTCTCCCTTTCATCCCCCGTCAGGGGGAAGTTGATGGCTTTGTATGTAGGTGGTGTTTCGTTATGCCCGCCGCCAGTAAATGCGGCGGACCAAGAAGCTAGGCGATGTCTGCGTCGGAGCGCTCGTCGCGGGACAGGTTAATGCCCAGGGACGGAGCGCCGTCCATGTCATCATCGTCGGAGCCGGACAGTTCCATCGGGGTGCCGTCGGTGGAGAGAACCTCCACGTTCAGGCAGAGGGACTGCAGCTCCTTGAGGAGGACCTTGAAGGACTCCGGGATACCCGGATCCGGGATGTTGTCACCCTTGACAATGGCCTCGTAGACCTTGACGCGGCCGACCACGTCATCGGACTTGATGGTCAGGAGCTCCTGCAGGGTGTAGGCAGCGCCGTATGCCTGCATTGCCCACACCTCCATCTCACCGAAGCGCTGGCCACCGAACTGTGCCTTACCACCCAGCGGCTGCTGGGTAATCATGGAGTACGGGCCGGTGGAGCGAGCGTGGATCTTCTCGTCGACGAGGTGGTGCAGCTTGAGCATGTACATGTAGCCGACGGAAACCGGGTACATGTACGGCTCGCCGGAGCGGCCGTCGAAGAGGCGGGCCTTACCGTGCTCATCCACCATGACGTCACCATCGCGGTTCGGCTTGGAGGAAGCCAGCAGTCGAGAGATCTCCTCGTTGGTGGCACCGTCGAAGACCGGGGTTGCGGTCAGGGACTCCGGCGGGACGTCGTAAAGCTCTTCCGGCAGGGTCTTGAGCAGCTCGGCGTTGGCCGGGTCCTCGGTGTCGATCTTCCAACCGGCGTGTGCCAGCCAGCCGAGGTGAACCTCGAGAACCTGGCCGATGTTCATACGACGCGGCACACCGTGGGTGTTCAGGATGATGTCCACCGGGGTGCCATCCTCCATGAACGGCATATCCTCCGGCGGCAGGATCTTGCCCACAACGCCCTTGTTGCCGTGGCGGCCGGCGAGCTTATCGCCGTCCTGGATCTTGCGCTTCTGAGCCACGTAGACGCGGATCATTTCGTTGACGCCCGGGGCTAGGTCGTCGTCATCCTCGCGGGAGAAGCGGGAGACGCCGATGACCTTACCGGTCTCACCGTGCGGCACCTTCATGGAGGTATCGCGGACCTCGCGGGCCTTCTCACCGAAGATGGCGCGCAGGAGGCGCTCCTCCGGGGTCAGCTCGGTCTCACCCTTCGGGGTGACCTTACCGACGAGGATGTCGCCCGCGCGGACGTCGGCGCCGATGCGGACGATGCCGCGCTCGTCGAGGTCACGCAGAACGTCATCGGAGACGTTCGGGATCTCGCGGGTGATCTCCTCCGGGCCCAGCTTGGTATCGCGAGCATCGATCTCGTGCTCCTCGATGTGAATCGAGGTGAGGATGTCCTCCTCCACGATGCGCTGGTTGAGGATGATGGCGTCCTCGTAGTTGTGGCCTTCCCACGGCATGAAGGCAACCAGCAGGTTGCGGCCGAGGGACATCTCACCGTTGTGGGTACCGGGGCCGTCGGCAAGCACCTGGCCTGCCTCGACACGCTCACCCAGGGAGACCAACGGGGTCTGGTTGTAGTTGGTGTTCTGGTTGGTGCGCTCGAACTTGCGCAGCATGTAGGTATCGCGCTGACCCTCATCATCCATGATGGTGATGAGGTCGGCGGTGACGTTCTCCACCACGCCCGCCTTCGGGGTGATGATGAGGTCACCAGCATCGTAGGCAGCGCGCTGCTCCATACCGGTGCCCACGTACGGGGCTTCGGAGCGCACCAGCGGCACGGCCTGGCGCTGCATGTTCGCGCCCATGAGGGCACGGTTAGCGTCGTCGTGCTCGAGGAACGGAATCATGGCGGTAGCCACAGAGACCATCTGGCGCGGGGAAACGTCAACGTAGTCAACGCCGGCGGCGTCGGTCACGCCGATATCGCCGTCCTTGAGGCGGACCTCGATGCGGTCGCCGGTCAGGGTGCCGTCGGCAGCCTTCTCAACCTCGGCCTGCGCGATGGCGTAGCGATCCTCTTCATCGGCGGTGAGGTACTCCACCTGGTCGGTGACCTTGCCGTCCACAACCTTGCGGTACGGGGTCTCGATGAAGCCGAAAGCGTTGACGCGGGCATAGGAAGCCAGGGAACCGATCAGACCAATGTTCGGACCCTCAGGGGTCTCAATCGGGCACATGCGGCCGTAGTGCGAAGCGTGAACGTCTCGCACCTCGATGCCGGCGCGCTCACGGGACAGACCGCCCGGGCCCAGCGCGGACAGGCGGCGCTTGTGGGTCAGGCCGGACAGGGAGTTGTTCTGGTCCATGAACTGCGAGAGCTGGGAGGTACCGAAGAACTCGCGGATGGCGGCGGAGACCGGGCGGACGTTAATCAGGGAGGTCGGGGTAATCGACTCCGCGTCCTGGGTGGTCATGCGCTCGCGGACGACGCGCTCCATGCGGGACAGGCCCACGCGGACCTGGTTCTGGATGAGCTCGCCCACGGTGCGCAGACGACGGTTACCAAAGTGGTCGATGTCGTCGGTGTGGATGGCGATCATCTCACCGTTCGGGGCCTTCATCTCACGCTCACCGGCGTGCAGGCGCACGAGGTACTCGAGGGTGACGGCAATGTCTTCCTCGGTCAGGGTCATCAGACCGTCGTGGTCACCGCCCAGGCCGAGCTTGCGGTTGACCTTGTAGCGGCCAACCTTGGCCAGGTCGTAGCGCTTAGCGCGGAAGAAGGAGTTATCCAGCAGTGCCTGCGCGAGGTCGCGCGTGGGCTGCTCGCCCGGGCGCTGCTTGCGGTAGATCTCCAGCAGAGCCTCGTCGGTGTTGGCCACGCCATCGGACTCGAGGGTGGACATCATGAGCTCGGAGAAGCCGAAGCGCTCCTTGATCTGCTCCTCGGACCAACCCAGGGCCTTGAGCAGCACGGTGACCGGCTGGCGACGCTTGCGGTCGATGCGCACGCCAACGGTGTCGCGCTTGTCGACGTCAAACTCGAGCCACGCACCGCGGGAAGGAATGACCTTCACGGAGTGCAGCGGGCGCTCGGTGGACTTGTCGATGGTCTGGTCGAAGTACACACCCGGGGAACGCACGAGCTGCGAGACGATAACGCGCTCGGTGCCGTTGACGATGAAGGTGCCCTTCTCAGTCATCATCGGGAAATCGCCGATGAAGACGGTCTGGGACTTAATCTCCTGGGTGTCGTTGTTGATGAATTCTGCGGTGACGTACAGTGGCGCCGAGTAGTTGATGTCCTTCTCTTTGCACTCGTCCACGGTGTTCTTCACCGGCTCGAAGCGAGGCTCCGACAGGGACAGGGACATGTTGCCCGAGTAGTCCTGGATCGGAGAAAGCTCCTCGAGGATATCCTCAAGGCCGCTCGTCACGCGTGCGTCTTCGCCGCGCTCTGCCTGCTCGCGCTCACGCCACTCGGGGGTGCCGATGAGCCACGCGTAAGAATCGAGTTGTAGATCAAGGAGGCCCGGGACAGCGATGGGCTCGCTGATTTTAGCGAAGGAGTATCGCTTCGGGGCTCCAGGGATGTTGGCCACTGACTTGGTCTGGCGGGAGACTGCCAAGATGGGTCCTTCCAGTACCTCTGGCGGATTGCCTCCCCACCCTGGCCGGTGAGGTGCAAAACCGCTGGTAGATTTAGCATTCGGTCTGCTGTGGAACGACTGGGTTTAGAATGCACAAAATCACCTTGTCAAGTCGGTTTTGCCATCACCGCTCGAAAGGCTAAATGTGCACTAAAGATCCAGATTCCAGCGCAACGAAATAGCCTATAGCATAATGGCGGCCTTGTAAAGGCGAAACGTGCCGTCGGCGTGTCGCTTCGGAGATCCGCACGCGCGGGCCTCTAGCACGCGCGGCTAGCGGGAGTGGCGGTTGGTGGGACGGCGAAAAGCGCCCAGCGCCCCAAGCAGCACCAGAAGCGCGCCAACGCCAAGGCCACCCCAGCGCACCCACTGCCCCACAGCACTCCGCGGGAAGCGCTCAGCTTGCTGGAGCATCTCCGCGCGAGATTCCTCATCAGTTGCACCATTGAAGGCGAACTGCACCTCGCGCTCGTTGCCCTCGCGGTCTGCCCAGTAGTCCTTGATATCGACGTCCATGCCCACGACGAGTCCGGTGGCCTGGTCTACAAAAAGGTCCCGGGTTGCGGCGTGGAAGAGGTAGCCCTGCTCGGTAGAGTCGTCCTCATTACTCAGCGTGGTGGTCGTGCTACCGGCATAGAGGGTGGCCACGTTGGTGGCCTCCACTTCCTGGTGGTAGCGGTAGACCGTGCGGCCGTCGATATCGAGGGATTCCTCGAAGACGGCGTCGGCCGCCTTGCGCAGGACCGGGTCGAAGACTGGGTAGGTGGTCTGCTCAGCATCGGCGGGCAGCTTCAGCCAGTAGCCCTCGACGGGCACCTCCGCCGTGGGCGAGCCCATGGTATGGGAGAGCGCCGCCGGTCCCGTGGCCTCACCGCTAAGGCGATCGACGGGATAGTTCCACACGCGCGCAAAGCTCAAGTCCTCCACGTTGCCCGTGCCGCCGCGGATGGCGGACTCCCCCACTCGCAACGTTGCGGTGTCCTTATCCGCCGGATCCTGGATGTCCATGTTGAGCTGATAGGTCATCGGCCCCTCGTACTGCGTAACGCCCTCTGCGGACAGCGCCTGCGCGGTGGCGCTGTCATCCTGCATCGTCCACGTGGTGTTCTTGATATCCAGCGGCAGGCGCGGGCTAAAGCTCAAGAAGCTCGACGCCGCCAGGCCGGCGGCGATCAGCGCAACGCCGAGGCCGAGCAGGAGGACGGAGAAGATGCGGGACTTGGGCAGCATGGTGGCTTATCCTACCGATTCGTTTGTTCAAAACACATTTCCCAGGAGGGTGCGTTTCAGTTTTGTGCAGCTGCGGTGAGACTGCACCGACCCCGAGGTGACCGCAAGTCAACTGATTCTATGAGTGAGAGTCGACTTCTTCTTTGTGATTCCACGGAACGATGGCGCTGATATCCGTGGTCTGGCGAGCTTTCCACAGATCGTATTCCTCTTGGAGTCCGAGCCAGAACTCCGCGGAATTCCCAAAGTAAGCCGACAAACGCAAAGCCATATCGGCACTGATACCGAGCGCCCCGCGGGTAATTTTGGAAACTTGGGAACGGGTAGTGCCAATGTCACTGGCCAGGCGATACTGGGTTATTCCGCAGGGTTTGAGGAATTCTAGGAGAAGGATCTCTCCGGGATGCGGAACGGGAACAACATCAACATGAGCGCGTGCTTCAGTGGTAGTCGATAAAGTCAACGTCAACAGCTCCTTCGGGTGTCCACTTGAATATGATGCGCCACTGCGAGTTGACGCGAATTGAGTAGTAGCCCTCAAGGTCACCCTTGAGCCGCTCCAACCGGTTTGCTGGTGGAATCCGAAGGTCCGTGACATTTACAGACCGCCCAATCATAAGTAACTTGCGGCGCACTACTGAACGCAATTCCGATGGAATATATCGCGGCGGCACACCATCCTGATGGAACCGCTCGAGACTTCTACGCCGAAACTGCACACCCCAATAGTGTCTCCTTTTGACCCTAGTGTCAAGACCTGACACGCAATGCTTAGAAACCGCCGGGCCACCGGGGTCCCGACAAAACGGGAACAACCCCGCACCGCGTAAAAGCGGAACAGGGTTGTTGGCGCGCAGCGAGTGCGCTGCGCGGGAAAGCTGAGTAATTCAGGTGAATTACTTGAGCTCGACGGAAGCGCCAGCCTCTTCGAGCTTAGCCTTAGCAGCCTCAGCGTCGTCCTTGGAAGCACCCTCGAGGATAGCCTTCGGAGCGGACTCAACGAGCTCCTTAGCTTCCTTCAGGCCCAGGCCGGAGACGATCTCGCGGACAGCCTTAATAACGCCGATCTTCTTAGCGCCAGCGTCGGTCAGAACGACGTCGAACTCGGTCTTCTCTTCCTCAGCAGCACCGCCGGCAGCCGGGGCACCAGCAGCAACGGCAGCAACCGGAGCAGCGGCCTCAACGTCGAAGACCTCCTCGAATTCCTTAACGAACTCGGAGAGCTCGATGAGGGTCATTTCCTTGAAAGCTTCAATGAGCTCGTCCTTGGTGAGCTTAGCCATGATTGGCATCCTTTCTCATTGTGCCTGGCCACCCTAGGCGGCCAGAAAAGTGTGTGTGTTTAAGTTGTGCGCCTTTAGTTGGCGTCTTAAGCTTCCGCAGCCTTCTTGTCCTGCAGGGCCGCAGCGGTGCGGACCATCTTGGTTGCAGGAGCGTTGAATACGGCGGCAGCCTTTGCCATAGAACCCTTCATGGCGCCAGCCAGCTTTGCGAGAGTGGTCTCGCGGTTGTCCAGCTTGGCGATGGCCTCAACCTGGTCGGCAGACAGAGCGTCGCCGTCCATGTAGCCACCCTTGATAACGAGTGCCTTGTTGTCATCAGCGAACTTGGTGATGACCTTCGCAGCATCCACTGCCTCGCCCTTGATGAACGCAATAGCGGTCGGGCCAGTCAGCTGCTCGTCAAGACCCTCGATGCCAGCTTCGTTGGCAGCGATCTTGAAAAGGGTGTTCTTGGCGACGGAGTACTCAACGTCAAAGCCGAGATTGTTACGCAGCTCCTGGAGCTGACCCACGGTCAGGCCACGGTACTCGGTGAGCACGATGGAGTTAGCGCCATCGAGCTTCTCCTTCAGCTTTGCCAGGTCTGCGGTGTTCTTCGGGTTTGCCATTTTCTACTACGCCTCCTTTCGAAACATCTCTTGTGTTTTCCGCCGGGACCTTTCCCACCTCGGTTGTCGTTAACGACAACCGAAATAACAAAAGCCCCGTGCAAGAGCACAGGGCGCGCGCGGAAATCCGCGGTAATTCGCAAAGTGTCTCCTGCGTGGGCCGCCCTCTAGAGCGAGGAACCTTCGATCCGATATTCCGGATGACCGACGGTCTTCGGTGAACTTTGACTCGACCTCTTCAGGGCCGTTCAAACTTCGCTAGCTACTCTACAGCCTGCACGGGCCAACTCCAAATCGCGGTCCTGGGGCTTTGCCTTAGTGCCCTTTAGTTCTTGAGCACACCGCGCGGAACGATGACGGGGGCATCGCTGCGAGGATCCTCCCAGATGTCCACATCGATGCCATAGGCCGCCGCCAGCACCTCTTTGGTCAACGCTTGCTGCGGCGTGCCCCGCGCGATGACCTCGCCGTTGTTCATGACCACCATGGTGTCTGAGAACTGCCCAGCCAGCATGAGGTCGTGCAGCACGACGACGACCGTCTTCCCAGCGCGCGCTTGCTTGCGGACGAGCTCCAAGACGCCCATCGCGTGGGCGGGATCGAGGAAGGTGGTGGGCTCGTCGAGAAGCAGCACCGGCGCGTCCTGAGCCAAAGCCAGCGCGAGCCACACCCGCTGACGCTGGCCGCCCGACAGCGCCGCGATATCGCGGTCGATGAAATCGGTGATGCCTGTCTCCACGCAGGCCTGCGCGATGATCTCGTGGTCCTGCGCTGACAGTCCCCTTCCCCACCCAAGGTGCGCGTACCGCCCGCGGGCAACGAGCTCGCCGACGCGCAGCCCATCCGGCGCCATCGGGTGCTGGGGAAGCAAGGCCACGTGGGCCGCCGCTTCCTTCGGGCTCATGGAATGCACATCCAACTCGCCAATGCGCACGCTTCCCTGCCGGGGGCGAAGAATCTTCGACAAGGTCTTCAGCAACGTCGATTTCCCGCAGCCGTTGGGGCCGATGAGCGTGGTGACCTCCCCTGGTTGAGCCGCGAGGTCAACCCCGGAGAGAATATCTTTCCCGCCCTGATAACCGGCATGGATGCCTTGGGCCTTCAGCTCGCAACAGTTCATGATTTTCATCCTTTCCGCCTTGCGGCATTCCACACCACGATGACCAGGGCGGTGCCGCCGATCACTGAGGACACAGCACCCACCGGCGCGTCCATCGGGAGCGCCCCGGCCACCACGGCGCAGGCGCTTAAGAGAGCCGCACCAGCAGCGCACGACACCACCGGTGAAGGAGTGGGGGTTCGGGCGATCATGCGTCCGAGGTGTGGGGCCAGCAGCGCGATAAAGCCGATGGGCCCCGCCACGGACACGGTCACCGCGCATATTCCGGTGGCCGCAATGAGGAGCGCGGTGCGCGTCCGCGTGATGTCCACGCCCAAGGAGAGTGCCGAGAGATCATCATGGGCTAGCAGCGGCAGCTCCCGGGCACGCCACGAACCAAGCAACACGAAAGGCGCCAGTCCCACGAGAAGCGGAACAATGACGTCCATCCGCACAAAGCCCGTGGTTCCCGCCAGCCACAGCTGGGACTGTGCAGCACGGAGGAGCTCCGCAGCGCGCAAGAGATACGCCACCATGGCTTGGAACAGCAGCGATAGCGCGATGCCGACGATGACGATGCGGTTGCTCGTGCCGAGCCCGCCAAGCGCCACCAGCAAGATGGCCGCCAACACCGCCCCCAGCAGCGCGAGCCCCGCCCGCCACCAGAACACGGAGACACCCTCTGCGAGGAGCGGCCGGGACATCACCGTCCCGATGACCACCATCACCGAAGCCCCACCGGTCACACCAAGGATGTCGGGGGAGGCCAGCGGATTGCGCGACATCGACTGCGTCCACGACCCCGCCAAGCCGAGCGCGGCGCCCACGATGAGGGTTGCTAGCGCGACGGGCATGCGCAGATCCCACACAACGCGGATTTCGCTTCGGCTCCCACCACCGTTGAGGATCTCCAGAACCCGCCCCGGACTCAGCCCCACGGGGCCTTGCCCGAGCATCAGGACGTAGGAGACTGCCGCGACCAGCACAAAGAAGCAGGTGGCTGACCATATCCATATCCGGCGCTGTCGCTGTTGGGAACGCAGGCGCTTGGCGACGTCCCCCTTCACCCCATAACTCATAGCTTCTGCTCCCCTCGGCGCACGGCCCAGATGAGGAAAGGTGCGCCCACGAAAGCTAGGACGATAGACATCTCCAACTCCGAGGGACCAGCTATAAGCCGGCCTAAGATATCCGCAGCCAGCACGGAACAACCGCCCAGCAGCGCGGCGGGGGCAATCATGGCGGCAACCGCCGGACCTGTACACCGCCGGAGGAGGTGGGGGACGGCAAATCCCACGAAAGCGATGGGGCCTGCCGCAGCGGTAGCGCATCCGGCCAAGACAACGATGCTTAAGGCAGCGCCACGGCGCGCCAGTGCCGGCGAGCTACCTAAGGCAACCGAAGACTCCTCACCCATGGCCAATAAGTCGAGCGGGCGCGCCACACTCGCGGCAATGATGAGCCCGACGAGCAGACCACCGGCTGCAATCGCAACCTCCCCGGGGCCGCGCCCAAACGTGGAGCCGATGGTCCAGCGGCGCATGCTGTCGAGCACATCCGTGGAATACAAGCCGATCAGCATGGCGCCAGAGCTTAAGGCAGCCGATACTCCTGCACCCACGAGGAGCAGCGTCAGGGAATCAGGAAACCGCCGGGAAACACCCAGAACCACTACCGTGGCCAAACCGGCTCCCACCAGGGCGAGCGCCGTCCGCATCCCCAGCGAGGTGGCAAGACCCAACGCCGTCCCGAGCGCAACAAGGAAGGAAGCTCCCGCAGTGATACCAATGAAGCCGGGATCGGCCAAGGGGTTCTTGGTCCACGTCTGGGCGATGACACCGGAGACCGCAATGGCTGCACCCGCGAAGTACGCCAAGAACGTGCGCGGCATACGCAAGTCCCACACGATATTTTCTATCTCCGGCTGGCTTTCATGGAAGAAGGCGGGAAGGAGCTCGGACAAGGCGATGGACCGCGATCCCACCATCAGCGAGCAGGCGAGGAGGAGCAGTGAAACCACAACCAGAGCGGTGGTGAGGAGCACGCGTCCCCTCCCCCGCGAATCTAGCTCGCCGCGGGTGGCCCCGGCGTTTCTCGGTAATGCGAGCACTTAGAGTTGCTCTTCAAACTTATCGACAGCCCAAGGAATGGTGAGCGGGTTCGGCATGCTCATGGCGTTGCCGGTATCCGTTTCTAGGTAGCGGACGCGGCCATCCTTGACCACGTCCAGGCCTTGGAACGTCGAATCCTTCTTCAGCTCGTCGACTGCACCGTTGTAATCCAAGACGAACAGGTAGTCCACGTCGTTGAGCTGGGAGTAGTTCTCTGGGGCGTAGTCCACGAAGAAGCTCGAGCCATCACCCTCCAGCTCCTGCGGAATCTCAAAGCCAAGGTCTTCGATGAACTGACCGCGGCCATCATCGGAAGTGTAGAGGCCCAGCTTTCCGTCATAGGGCATGACGATGGCCGCGCGTTTGCCGTTAAGCTCCGGGTGAGATTCCTTGAATTTATCGAAGGCGCCTTGCGCCTTGTCAATAAGCTTGTCACCCTCCTCTTCCTTCTCAACGGCAGAGGCGATGGTCTTAACCTGCTCTTCCCAGGGAACCTGCCAGTCTTCGAAGCCCTCCGGCTTGATGGTCAGCGGCGCGATCTCCTCGAGGGACTTCTGCGCTTCCTGGTCCACTGCCTGATTGACAGCAATGATCTGCGTGGGGTCCGAAGCCGTGACCTGCTCAAGAACATCGGCCGTGAACCCAGAAGCGGTGTTATAGATAACCTCAGGCTGGGCATCTCCCAGAAGTTCTTTCGCCCATGGGCCCACACCGGAGGGATCACCATCGCCCTGCGCTCCCCAGGGCGCTACGGCAACGGGGGTGATTCCGAGCGCGAGGACAGTATCGGCGTCGCCAAGCCCCAGGCTGGCAACCCGCACCTCCTCAGCGCTGCCTGCACCCGCACTGTCCTCACCGCTTCCGCGCGAGCACCCCGTCAGAGCAATCGCTGCCGCCGAGACAATCGCGAGCACGGCTTTCGCGCGCCGGTGAATAGCAACCATGGAATTAACCTTTCCTTCGATGGGAACGAGCACACAAGCCGTCACACCCCAAATCTATTTGAGGCAAGCCTAACCTCTGCTTTATGATGGATTCAAATTTCCCTTATACCTAGGACCAATTCCTTTGACGCATCACCGCTTATTACCCGTTACCCTCACGGGGAATACCCGCCTCAAGCCGCGGCTGCACCGCCTTACTTTTCACTCGCCCGCCTTCGGCTCCTATCCCCTCGCCGGGCCTGATGAGTATTTTGGGCTCCTCATGCCCCAGGACGGGCAGGAGTTTTCGCTCTTCCCAGTTGAGGATGCCAATGTGCGCGCCGCCGTCACTGGCTTGCCCGACGACGTTCGCCCGGCGTTGCGGTGGTACACAATCCGCAGGCTCAACCACGAAGCCTGCACCATCGATGTCGACGTGGTGACCCATGGCGATAATGGTCCGGGCTCGCGGTGGATCCGCAAGGCCCAGCCCGGGGATACCGCCGGAATCTATACGGGGCAAGCACGGTGGCAGGCACCCAAGAAATCACAGCTGTTGCTCGCGGACGCCTCCGCTCTCCCAGCACTGTGGCACATCCTGGAGCACTACGAAGCCTTCTCACCGCAAACCTTGAGCGGCGTCGACGTCGTTGCACTGATTGCAGACGACTTCGAAATTGAAGACGGCTTTGAAAAGACGTGGCGCGGCAAGGTTCGTTCGCTCACCATGGTTGCCGCCCCGCACGAGGAACACAGCGCACGTGCCGTTCAGCTTCTTAGTGCTCGTTTCTCCGCGGATACAGCTCCGGATTCAGTGTGGGTATCTGGCGAAGGGGACCTGGCCAAAGAAGTGCGCTCATTGGCGGTGCACGACTGGGGAGTGCCGCGCGAGGACGTCATCTGGTCCGTGTACTGGATGAACGGCAAGCCGCGGCCCTAAAGCACCCTTCGCCTTAGTGCCTGCTGCCAGGCGATCTTGATGTCCAGTGCATGAGGACCAAAGTATTGGCACCTTATACAGAAGAGTGCATGCATTCACCTGGGCTTTTCGAAATTCAGCGCTGCACATGGTGTCTTTAGTCTGGTCCCCCTTCCCCTCTTCCAGTCACGCGCCTCAGGTGCGCTGGGAAGTTAGCCCCCGGCTGAGGATGGCTTAAGGGACATTTCGTGTGGATAAACCGATACGGATTCCCGGGGCAGCCTGGGATAA
>NZ_KV799815.1:0-293 GCF_001810085.1 Corynebacterium sp. HMSC072A02
GCAGCTTAGAGACTTCTTTTTCTAGCTGGCGGATCCGTTCAGAATCAGTCGTCGCCTGGGCCTTGTCACGCAGGGTCTTCGTGCGGGCACGTTTGCCGGTGCCGTACTGCTTAAGCCAGGAATAAAGTGAGGAACGATTGACTCCAAGCTCTGCTGAAGCCGCGTGAAGTGAGAGGTCCTCATTGTTTTCGTAGAGGGCCACAGCATCACGTTTGAACTGTTCGGAGTACCTAGGCATGGTGGTAGATTACCTTTCTTCCCAACCCAACCGGGCTGGATATCAGGTGTCTACC
>NZ_KV799816.1:0-35759 GCF_001810085.1 Corynebacterium sp. HMSC072A02
ATCGGTTCATCCACACGAAATGTCCCTTAAGCCGGGCTTTTGTTATTCCCAGTTCCGCGCGCTTAGGCTTGCCCGGCGAGGGCCGCCAAAGGTTCGCGCAGCTGCGCCAGTGCGCGGCCACGGTGCGACACCGCGTTCTTTTCCTCCGGGGACATCTCCGCGGCGGAACGGGATTCGCCCTCGGGCTGGAAGAGGGGATCGTAGCCGAAGCCATTCTCGCCCTGCGGCGCAGTGAGCAAGGAGCCTGGCCACCGGCCCTCCACCACGTGCTCCTGGCCATCCGGGGTCACCAGGGCGCAGACCGACACGAATGCCGCCGCGCGACGCTCCGCGGGCACGTGGGACATCTGCCCCAACAGCAAACGATTATTCGCTTCATCGTCGCCGTGTCCGCCCGACCACCGGGCCGAGAGCACACCAGGCATGCCGTTGAGTTCTTCCACCGCGAGGCCGGAATCATCTGCAATCGTTGCCAAGCCGGTGTGCTGCACCCCGGCGCGCGCCTTAATCAACGCGTTGTCGGCAAAGGTGCGGCCGTCCTCCACGGGCTCCGGGTAAGCCTCCACCGCGGACAGTGGGAGCAGCTCGATGCCCGCGATGCCGGCGTCGGCGAGGATCTTCTCTAGTTCCTTGAGCTTCTTGGCATTATTCGAAGCGACGAGGAGCTTTACCATCCGAGGGCCGCCTTTTGAGCGTCGATAAGCTGGGCGCAACCAGCCTGCGCCACGTCCAACATGTCGTTGAGCTCCGCGCGGCCGAACAAACCGTGCTCGCCGGTGCCCTGAATCTCGACGAAGTCTCCGCCTTCCTGCATCACCACGTTGAGATCGACCTCCGCGCGGGAGTCCTCTTCATAGGGCAGGTCGAGGCACACGTGGCCGTCGATGATGCCGACGGAAACCGCAGCGATGGGATCCAGAAGTGGCTCGCCCGGGACGACGCCTTCCTCCTTGAGGTAGGCAATCGCATCAGCAAGCGCCACATACGCGCCGGTGATCGACGCCGTGCGGGTACCGCCGTCTGCCTGCAGCACGTCGCAATCCAGTTGGATGGTGTTCTCCCCCAGCTCAGACAGGTCCACCGCTGCGCGCAGGCTGCGCCCCACCAGACGGGAAATCTCGTGGGTACGGCCCTTGACCTTGCCCTTCATCGACTCGCGCGGCATGCGCTCGTGGGTTGCAGAGGGCAGCATGGCGTACTCAGCAGTCAGCCAGCCCTCGCCGGAATCCTTCTTAAAACGCGGCACCCCGAATTCCACGGAAGCCGTACACATGACTCGGGTGTTACCGAACTCCACCAGCACCGACCCAGCCGGATTGGTGGTGAAATTACGGGTAATGCGAACGCTACGGAGTTGGTCGAGCGCGCGACCATCAGCACGAGTGAAATCAGTCATGCCCACTACCCTACCGCGCGTGTTAGAACTCGAGCTCCATCCCAGCGGCGCCGACGACGATCTCTCCGTCGAACTCGCGGGCAGCGGCGGCATATGTTGCGGCGACATCGCCCCACGGCTGTAGGTGAACAAGCACGAGCTTCTTTACCCCTGCCTCACGCGCTAGGCGCCCAGCTTCTGCTCCCGACATGTGCATGTCTGGAGCCTTATCCTCCGAAGTCTCGCCCCAAGCAGCCTCACAGAGGAAAGCATCCACGCCTTGGGCAGCCTCAACGAGCGCGGGGGTATAAGCAGAATCCGCCGAATAACACACAGTTGCGCCGGTCTTCGTGTGCTCGACCCGCAGGGCATACGTTTCTACCGGGTGCACGGTACGGAAAGGCGTGATGTAGACATCGTCGACAAGCTGGCGCTCACGGTCCACCCACGGACTAAACGCAAAGGAATCACTCATATCATCCACCCCATCCGGGGCATCCGATGACAACCGGCCCAAGTGGGTTTCAGTCGCCGCCGGGCCGAGGCAAAAATTGCGAGAAGCTGCCGGGGCCGTGGGGTGGAAACGGCGCCAGACCATCAGCGACGGGAAGTCTAGGCAGTGGTCAGCGTGGAGATGCGTTAATGCCACGTGGGCATCGCAAGGATCCTGGAGTTCCTGCAGGCGAGCAAGCGTACCCGGGCCGAGGTCCATGATGATGGACGGAGCCGAGGGGAATGACAGGAGGTAGCCAGAGGCCGGATTACCCACAGTGGGCACCGACCCGGAACAGCCTAGGATGGTCAGCTTCATGCGTTCAATAGTTCCACGAAACAATGGGGGATGCGAGATTTGGCTCGATTGTACATCTTTGCCGGTGCTAAATCTTGGGTCCCAGGAATCGCGTAGCCAAACGCTCGAACGCCGCGTGGTCACCAGTGCACTCAAAACTGCGGGTTGGCACTTGCCCCGCCGGGGCAAGCATGTCCGTCTTGGTGAGGATGCGCAAAACGTCCTTCGTGGTCTCCTCGGCGGAAGACACCAAGGTGACGTTGTCACCGATAGCGAGCTGGATGACGCCTGTGAGCAGCGGGTAGTGCGTGCAGCCGAGGACGAGTGTGTCGACCCCTGCCGATTGCAGCGGAGCGAGGTAGCCTTCCGCCACACCGAGGATCTGGCGCCCAGCGGTAATGCCGCGCTCGACAAAGTTCACAAAGTCCGGGCAAGCAACTGCCTCGCACTCGACGTTCGGGTTGACCGCAAAAAGATCTTGATAAGCACCTGAATTAATGGTGCCCTCCGTGCCGATCACGCCGATCTTGCCGTTGCGGGTGGTGGCAATGGCACGGCGCACGGCCGGGCGAATCACCTCGACGACCGGAATGTCGTAGCGCTCGCGGGCATCGTGGAGGAAGGCTGCGGTGGCGGTGTTGCACGCAATCACCAGCATCTTGCAGCCACGCTCCACGAGTTCATCAGCAATCGCGGTGGACAGCTCACGGACTTGGGCAATGGGCCGTGGACCATAAGGGGCGTGGGCGGTATCGCCGATGTAGACGATGGATTCGTCGGGAAGCTGCTCAATGATTGTGCGCGCTACGGTGAGTCCGCCTACGCCTGAATCAAAAATCCCAATGGGAGAGGTTGCATCAGGCATTAGTTCATCACTCCTCGAGGCGCAGGCTTAACCTTTCTCATCGGGTCATCAGAGGTGATCACCATGCCCGCGACGATGCCGCCAATGGCACCGAAAAGGTGGCCCTGCCAGCTCACTCCCTCATAGATGGGCAGCACGCCCCAGATCAGGCCGGAGTAGGCAAAACCAAGGCCTAAGCCAACGAGGAACTGGCTCAACGAGCGGTTAAAGATACCCCGCACGATAAGGTATGCCAACCAGCCATACACCACGCCCGAGGCTCCAATATGCGAGGTTCCCGGCCCGCCCAGCAGCCACGTGCCAACACCAGCGATGAGTACCACGATGATGGTGACCTCCCACCACGCCTTACGCCCGGATAGGCCAATCAGGAAACAAAACACCGCACCTGGCAGCGAGTTACCGATGAGGTGCTCAAAGTTTGCGTGGAGCAGCGGCGCGGTGAAGATCCCCCAGATACCGTTGAAATCCAACGGGTGAATGCCGTACTGCCCCAGCTCGCTTCCAAAGAACAGGAAGTTGATGATGTGGATGATCCACTCGACGGCCAGGAAGCCCACCGTTAAAGACGCAGCCGTTTTTAAACGTCCGGTCCGGGTGTAGTTCTTCGAGTCCCCCTTGTTGAGTATGGGTTGGTGCCCCGTTCCCGGTCCTGCCGGGCGGGGTTGGAAAGGGTTGGGCTCATGCGATTGCTGCTGGCCAAAGGGTCCACTCGTGGTCATAATGCCTCCAACTTTAGCAAGCGTGAGGCAAGGACTACGTCTCCAATCCCGGCCTGCGCTTCTGCTAGTCCATGATGACGTTGAGCAACGAATCCTGGCAGAAGGCCAGCCATTCCACGAGCGCATCGCGGTCTGCCCCGGGGGTATCCTGCGGCACGTCGCCAGCAGCGATGTAGAGGCGCAGGTCATTGAGGCCGGCGAGGAAAGCATGTGCTTCTTCCTCACTGATAGCCCCCTCTACCCCGCCGGTAGGGCCAAGGGCGGTGTTAATCACCTGGAGATTCTCCAGCTTGGCGCGCGCGATGTCATTCTCGTGCAGCGAGCGCAGCAGCGAATTATCACCATCGAACTCCTCATCCCCTGGCTTCTGGAAGTCTGGAAAGAGACGGGCCAGTGACGGATCCTCCGGCGCTTCGGTGTGCCCAGTGGGCATGTCGAGCATGTCCGCCAATTCATCCTTCGGCGCTGACTGCGCGCGGGCGATGATGGCCTCGGAGACCGTCGCGGTGAGATCACCGAGGACTTCACGCTCCATGGGCTCGAATACGGTGGTGTACTTCGCACCACGCATGAAGGACTTTTTCTTCTTCCACGTCTGCATACTCTTATCCTGCCTGCTGCATCGTGGCCCACAGGCCGGCGACCTGTAGTTTCTTCACGTCAGCTTCAACCTTGTCGCGTTCGCCCGAGGACACCGCCGCCTTACCTTCGGTATGGACTTGCATCATCAGCTCGTTAGCTCGCTTCTTGTCATAACCCAAAACGGTCTGGAACACGTAGGAAACGTAGCTCATTAGGTTGACTGGGTCATCCCAGACAATGCACATCCACGGCAGGTTTTCGCTCGTGGCGACGTCGACGTCAATCGCCTCATCCAGCTCCGGGGTGGCCATGGGCGAACTCATCACCACGACTGCGGACGTTTCGTTGTGCGCTTTCATGTCCTCTACACTAGCCAAATTTTTTCATCTCGCGAACAGTTATACTGTCTTCGACCTTTAACCTGATTGTCGTTTGCAGGTGGCATCGATGAATTCTTTCTCCCTTCCCCCAGCCGTTACTGACATTCTCGCGGGACGCCAACCCTCAAGAGAGGACCTTGTGCCTCTCGTGCAGCGCATCCTTACCGTATTGGTCCTCGGTGGCACGCTCGTGACCGCCGTGCTCAGCTTGACCAACCCCTCCGATAACGGCAGCTCACAGGATTCTGAGCCTCCCGCACCGGCGACGTGCGATTACGAGCTTCCCGACGTCCCCGTCCAACGCCAGCTCGCCACCATTCAAGAGGATCTACTCACGGCACTCAACGAGTGGCGCAGGAAGGACGGTCAGGCCCCGCTGGTGCCCGGGATCGATCGCCAGACCGCTGCGCGCGAAAAGGCAGAATGCAACGCAGTAACACACGAGGAAGGGCCATCTGAAGAAAACGTGCAGATGGTCCAGCACCACCTTCCTTTGGACACGGCGAGTGGATATGAGTTTGTCGAAGCCTTCCGAGCTTCCCCCTCCCACGTGGCCGCCTTGCGCGATCCCCGCATGACCACCGCTGCGGTGGGCACGGCTTACAGCGACGGCGAAGTCTACGTTGTCATTCAGCTCGAAGCATAGAACTGCTGATTTTTCGGTACGCGCTGAGTAGCATCTTCGATGTGACTACTACCTCAGACAACGTCCAGGATTCTGGGCTCGGGCCCAGCGATCGTTCTACGGCCCTGCTTACCGATAAGTATGAGCTGACCATGCTGCAGGCTGCGCTGCGCGATGGCTCCGCACACCGCCAGGTGGCCTGCGAAGTGTTTGCCCGCCGCCTCCCCAACGAGCGGCGCTACGGTGTTGTCGCCGGCACCGAGCGTGTCCTTCGCGCAGTCCGAGACTTCCGCTTCACCGCTCAGCAGCTGGCGGAGATGGACTTCCTCGATGCAGAGACCAAGGACTACCTGGCTAATTACCGTTTCTCCGGGCACATCGATGGCTATCGCGAGGGCGAGCTGTACTTCCCCAACTCGCCGCTTCTGACCGTGCGCGGAACCTTTGGCGAATGCCTGATCCTGGAAACCGTAATCCTGTCCATCATGAATTCCGATTCCGCCGTGGCCTCTGCGGCCTCGCGCATGGTGGTGGCTGCGGATGGCCGCCCCATCATCGAGATGGGCTCGCGCCGCACGCACGAGTATGCCGCCGTCACCGCCGCCCGCGCTGCCTACCTAGCCGGTTTCCAGGCCACCTCCAACCTGGAGGCTGGCTACCGTTATGACATCCCGGTCTCCGGTACCGCGGCGCATGCATGGACGCTCGCGCACGTCAACGAAGACGGAACCCCGAACGAGGAGGCGGCCTTCCGCGGGCAGATCGAAACCCTCGGCGTGGGCACCACCCTGTTGGTGGATACCTACGACATCACCAAGGGCGTGGAAACCGCCGTGCGGGTGGCCGGCCCCGAGCTGGGTGGTGTTCGCATCGACTCCGGCGATTTGGCCGCTGTCACTCGCCGCGTGCGTAAGCAGCTCGATGACTTGGGCAACCACAACACGAAGATCGTTGTCTCTTCCGACCTGGACGAGTTCGCCATCGCTGGCCTGCGCGGAGATCCCGTCGACGTCTACGGCGTGGGTACCTCGGTGGTCACCGGCTCTGGCGCCCCAACCGCCAGCATGGTGTACAAGGTCGTCGAGGTTGATAGCCATCCCGTGGCCAAGCGTTCCTCCTCGAAGAAGTCGCAGGGTGGAGCAAAGCGCTCCCTGCGCACCTACCGCTCCTCCGGGGTGGCCGTCGAGGAGCTCGTGCTCCCCTTCTCCGCCGAAGATCCAGACACCGGAACACTGAGCACCCGCGACATGACGGTGCCGCTCATGCGCGACGGGGAGATCCTGGACAATCTGCCCACCCTCCACGAAGCCCGCGAGTACCTAGCCCACGCCATCACCACTCTGCCGTGGGAAGGTTTAGCTCTGACCCGCGACGAACCTGCGGTGCCGACCCGCTTCATCGGGTTCGGCTCATAGGATGCGTGCGGGAGGCAACCGACTAGACTGACTCAAATGCAGGACTCAACGGTTGACCTCCTCGACGCCGCCGTCTCCGCCCTCGGAGGTGCGCGGCGTGCCGGCCAGGTACGCATGGCGGAAGCCGTGACCACCGCGTTGGAAAAAGAGCGCCACCTCGCCGTGCAAGCTGGAACGGGTACGGGTAAATCACTGGCTTACCTCGTCCCTGCCTTTCGCCACGCGCAAGAGACCGGGCACACCGTGATTGTTTCCACGGCCACGCTGGCACTGCAACGCCAGCTGGTGGAACGAGATCTGCCGCGCCTCGCCGAGGCCCTCGAACCGCACCTGGAAAAGAAGCCGACCTTCGCCATCATGAAGGGGCGTTCCAACTACGTCTGCCTCAACAAGGTCTCCCGCGCCGCTGAGCTTGAAGACGAAGACGCCCTGCTTGACCAGGACGCCATCTCCAGCCTCGGGCGCCATGTCCAGCGCGTCTACGAGTGGGCGGAGGACACCGAGACGGGTGACCGCGAGGACCTCGAACCGGGAGTGCCCGATCTAGCCTGGCGGCAGGTCTCCGTCACCTCCAATGAGTGCCTTGGTGCTACCCGCTGCCCGCACGGCGAGGACTGCTTCGCGGAGCTCGCGCGGCGCCGCGCGGCGGACGTCGACATCGTCGTCACCAACCACGCGCTGCTCGCCATCGATGCGGTGGCAGACATCAACATCCTGCCGGAGCACGATGTCGTCATCATCGATGAGGCACACGAGCTAGATGGCCGCATCACCTCGGTCTCTACCGCCGAGATCACCGGGCGCGCCCTCAAAATGGCGGCCAACCGCGCCAAGTCCCTCGGCGCCAATGGCAAAGACCAGCGGCTGAGCGAACAAGCCAATGAGCTGAGCCAACTCCTCGGTGAATTCACGCCGGGCCGCTGGACCGATCTTCCGGAGGAAGCCAAGCAGCAACTCATGAGCCTCGCGGACACGTTAAGCGACTGCCGCGAGACCATCGCCCGCGCCCCCGAGGGCGAACAGGCCCAAGACCCAGAAAAATCTGCCGAGCGCCAAAACCTGGCCAATCACCTCGGCAGCCTCGTCGAAGCCATCGCCCGCATCCTCGACGTCTTCGCCACCGGTGACCCCGCAGCACACGCCGACGTGGTGTGGCTGGAACGCGATGAGCGCACGCTGAACGACACCCTGGCCGTTGCCCCGCTCTCCATCGCCGGCATGTTGCACGAAAAGCTCTTCGGCGAGCAGACCGTGGTGCTCACCTCCGCCACGCTTGCCTTGGGCGGGCGCTTCGACGCCATGGCCGCACAATGGGGCCTGCCCAAAGGTACATGGGACAGTCTCGACGTGGGCTATCCTTTCGACCCCGCGCGCAGCGGCATCCTCTATACCGCAGCGCACCTGCCGCAGCCGGGCCGCGACGGACTCAGCCCGCAGACCCTTAAGGAAATCCGCGAGCTCATCATGGCCGCGGGCGGGCGCACCCTCGGTCTCTTCTCCTCACGCCGGGCCGCACAACAAGCGGCCGAGGAGCTCAAGCCCACGCTCCCCTTCGACATTTACCTTCAAGGCGAGGACTCCATCGGCGCGCTCGTGGATAAATTCACGAAGAACGAGAACTCCTGTCTGTTCGGCACGCTCACTCTCTGGCAGGGTGTCGACGTCCCGGGACCTGCCTGTTCCCTCGTCCTCATCGACCGTATCCCCTTCCCCCGCCCGGATAATCCCCTGATGCAAGCGCGCACCGAGGCCGCGAAAGCGGCTGGGCGCAATGGTTTTATGGAGGTTTCCGCTACGCACGCGGCGCTGCTTATGGCCCAGGGCGCGGGCCGCCTGCTGCGCTCCACTGCGGACCGCGGGGTCGTCGCAGTCCTCGATAGCCGCTTGGAAACCAAGCGCTACGGCTCCTACCTGCGGGCCTCCATGCCGCAGATGTGGCCCACGAGCGACCCGCAGGTCGTGCGCGGCGCTCTCAAGCGCCTGGTTGAGGCCCACTAGGGGCGGCGCAGCGCGCACACCGTGGCTGAGTCTGGGGCGACCTCGGTGAAACCGGCGTCATGCACCACCACCGCTCCCTGACGCGTACAAGCCACGGCGAAGTCCGCATGAGGGATTTCGCGCACGGACAGCACAAAGTCCTGTGCCGCCCAGTCCTCCACTTCCTCGGCGCTCATCGCCGCGGCCAGTAGCATTGAGCCGTGCCCTACTTGTGCTGCGGCCTTTCCCGCGCTCATGGCGAGGGAGGCGTCGACGTAGATCACAGGGACGTCGTCAAGCGCGGGCCCTGGCTCATCCTTCGGCAGGTCGGTGTGGCCGATCTGCAGCTTCGCCACGAGTGGGTCCACGTCCTGCACCGCCGAGGGGAGGAAAACGCGCGCGCGATCATCCACGGTGACGCCGGGCAGGGACTGCACATCGCGCCAGGCCTTGTTGCGTGCGCGGCGCGCCACCTTGCGGATGCGGTGCCCGTACCACTGCCCTAGGGCCTCGGCGAAGGCCCCATCCTGGCCAGCCCTATCATCGAGGCAGAGCTTGACGACGCCTTTAGCTGCCGCCTCGAGCGCCTCGGTGCGCGCGGGCGGATCCTGCTTGGGCAGGTTGAGCGCGATCTGCATCGCCTGAATGGTCTCGGGTTTGTTCGGGTCCTCAGGGTCATCGCGCCAACTGCGCTCGCTACACGCAGCCGCAAGACGGCGATGGGCCTCGCGGAGATTACTCACTGGCAACTTCTTCCATCGGGATACCGAGGATCTGCAGGATCTCATCCATGTATGGGTGGTTGACGGAGGTATCCGCAACCTGGCGCAGCGCTGGCTTGGCGTTGAAGGCGATGCCCAAGCCGGCGGCGGAAATCATGTCGATATCGTTAGCGCCGTCGCCGACGGCAACGGTCTGCAGCATGCTCAGGCCCGAATCCGCGGCGAATTCGCGCAGGAACTTCTCCTTGGCCTTGCGGTCCACCACGTCACCGATGACGCGGCCGGTGAGCTTACCGTCCACGATTTCGAGGGTGTTGGCGCGCACGTAGTCGAGGTCGAGTTCCTGTGCCAGATCTTCGAGGACCTGGATAAAGCCACCAGAGACTACCGCAACGCGGTAGCCCATCCGCTTGAGGGTACGAATGGTGGTCCGCACGCCCGGGGTCAGGCAAATATCGGCGGCGGTTTCTGCGATGACGGACTCCGGCAAACCTTCCAGGGTGGCGACGCGCTCGCGTAGGGATTGCTCGAAGTCCAGCTCGCCGCGCATCGCGCGCTCGGTCACTGCGGCAACCTCGGCTTCCTTGCCGGCGTGGGCGGCCAGCATTTCGATAACCTCACCGGTGATAAGGGTGGAATCGCAGTCAAAGCAGATAAGCCGCTTCGAACGGCGCTGCAGGCCGGAGCGCTCGATGGCGATGTCGACACCTTGCTCGGTAGCTAGGCGGGCCAGCATGGCGCGGACGGGATCGGCAGCACCATCGATCGTGATATACAGCTCCAAGCCATTGAGCGGGTAGGTGGAGAGCCCGCGGATACGGTCGATGTTGACGTTGAGGTTAGCCAGTTCCTTAGCAATGGCCGACATCTGGCTGGCGTTGAGCTGGCGTCCCAGAACCACGACGACGTGCGTGGAGCGCGGCCGTGAGGTTGCCTCCTCTTCCCGAAGATCCACGTTGATGGATTGGGCATAAATGCTCAACGTGTTGCGCAGGCCCTGCTCGAGCGCTTCGAGGCGGGAGGCCTGCACCCGGATATACGCGGAGAGGGAAATACGGCCGGAGAAGATGGCTTGCTCGGCGTCGACGAGCTCGACATTGTGGGAGCTCAGTACGCGGAAGAAGGCCGCCGACACACCGGGCTTATCGGGGCCGGAGGCGGTAACAACGGCGAAGACTTGTTCACTTTGATTATCCACGGGGCTTATTATCTCACACCGCGTTGGTGACCTTTTCACCTACGGCAAACGCCGCCTCCCCATCGCAGTGATGGGGAGGCGGCGTTTTCAGGAGTACTCAGCTAGTGAGTGCTTAGTGGCCGACGTGTGCTTCCTCGCGCATGCGCTTAACCATGTGCGGGTAGTGCAGCTCGAAGGCCGGGCGCTCGGAACGGATGCGCGGCAGCGACACGAAGTTGTGGCGCGGCGGCGGGCAGGAGGTGGCCCACTCGAGGGAGTTGCCGTAGCCCCACGGATCGTCCACGGTGACGATCTCACCGTAGCGCCAGGACTTGAAGACGTTCCAAATCAGCGGGATAACCGAGGCGCCGAGGACGAAGGAGAAGATGGTGGAAATCTGGTTGAAGACCGTGAAGCCGTCAGACTCCAGGTAGTCGGCGTAACGACGCGGCATACCCATGTTGCCCACCCAGTGCTGAACCAGGAAGGTGCCGTGGAAGCCGATGAAGGTCAGCCAGAAGTGAATCTTGCCCAGGCGCTCATCGAGCATGCGGCCGGTCATCTTCGGGAACCAGAAGTACAGGCCGGCGAAGGCGGAGAACACCACGGTACCGAACAGGGTGTAGTGGAAGTGAGCAATCAGGAAGTAGGACTCAGCAAGGTGGAAGTCCAGTGCCGGGGAGGCCAGCATAATACCGGTCATACCGCCGAAGAGGAAGGTTGCCAGGAAGCCCATGGCGAAGATCATCGGGGTATCCCAGGTGATGTGACCCTTCCACATGGTGCCGACCCAGTTGAAAAACTTCACGCCGGTCGGAACCGCAATGAGGAAGGTCATGAAGGAGAAGAACGGCAGCAGGACAGCACCGGTCACGAACATGTGGTGAGCCCACACAGCCATGGAGAGTGCACCGATGGCTAGCAGAGCGAAGACGAGGCCGATGTAGCCGAAGACCGGCTTACGGGCGAAGACCGGGACAACCTCGGAGATCATACCGAAGAAAGGCAGAGCCAGAACGTAGACCTCCGGGTGACCGAAGAACCAGAAGAGGTGCTGCCACAGGATGCCGCCACCGTTAGCGGAGTCGAAGATGTGGCCGCCCAGCTTGCGGTCATAAAGAACACCCAGTGCCGCAGCGGTCAGCAGCGGGAAGATCATCAGAACGATGACAGATGCGGTAAACACTGCCCAGGTGAAGACCGGCAGACGGAACATGGTCATGCCCGGTGCACGCAGGGTGAGGACCGTGGTGATCATGTTGATGGCGGAAGCAATGGTACCGACACCGGTAGCGCCCACGCCGACGATCCACATGTCGGCGCCGATACCCGGGGTGTGAACCGAGTCAGACAGCGGGACGTACATGGTCCAGCCGAAGTCAGCAGCGCCGCCCGGGGTCAAGAAGCCCGCGAGCATCACGACGCCGCCGGTCAGGGTAATCCAGAAACCGAAAGCGTTCAGACGCGGGAAGGCCACATCCGGTGCGCCAATCTGCAGGGGCAGAACATAGTTACCGAATGCCCACACCACTGGTGTTGCAAACAGCAGCAGCATGACGGTGCCGTGCATGGTGAAGAGCTGGTTGAACTGCTCGTTGGACAGGAACTGCAATCCTGGGGTGAAAAGCTCAGCGCGAAGCAGCAGAGCCATGAAGCCACCGAGGAAGAAGAAGCTGAAGGCCATGATCATGTACATGATGCCCAGCTGCTTGTGGTCGGTGGTGGTTAGCAACATCCACGCCTTGGAACCGGTCTTTGCGTTACCAGTCGGCTCCGGACGTGTAGGCGCGACATAATCGTCGAGCCGTGGCGCCACAGCGGTCATAAAATCCTCCTGAAGAACAAGCGTCTAACCACATCGGTATCACGCGTTTTCTCGCGCCACACCCCAGTGATCAAACACCTAGGTTTACTCGCCTTATATTAAGGCACCTCAGGGCCAAATTTCCAGCGCTCTAACTTTCTCCGTAGCCCTTGCTAGCCCCGTTTTATCCGGATAACCCCTTGTACGTGGCAGACCCGTCTCACCAGAAGGTAAGACCTGGTGATCTAGAACACAGAAAGGCTGACGTGTTGGCCCCCAAAACCCGAAAACGCACCCCCTGAAAGAATCAAACTTTCGGTTGATCGTGCCAGGAGGTGCGGCGTGGCAATGGACGGTGCTTAGAAGTCCCAGTCCTCGTCGGTGGTTTCCTCCGCCTTACCAATCACGTAGGAGGAACCGGAGCCAGAGAAGAAGTCATGGTTCTCATCCGCGTTCGGAGACAAGGAAGACAGGATGGCCGGGGACACGCGGGTTTCATCAGCCGGGAAAAGCCCCTCGAAGCCCAGGTTATTGAGCGCCTTGTTGGCGTTGTAGCGAAGGAAGCGCTTTACATCCTCGGTCCAGCCCAAGTCATCGTAGAGGTCCTCGGTGTAATCGATCTCGTTCTCGTAGAGTTCATAGAGCAGGTCGAAGGCGTAGCCCTTCATCTCTTCCTGCTCCGACTCCGAGAGCTTCTTGTAGCCCTGCTGGAACTTGTAGCCAATGTAATAGCCATGAACGGCCTCATCGCGGATGATGAGGCGGATGATATCGGCCGTGTTCGTTAGCTTTGCGCGCGACGAGAAGTACATCGGCAGGAAGAAGCCTGAGTAGAAGAGGAAGGATTCCAGCAAGGTGGACGCAACCTTCTTCTTCAGCGGGTCATCGCCCTGATAGTAGGACATGACGATTTTTGCCTTGCGCTGGAGGTTTTCATTCTCTTCGGACCAGCGGAAGGCGTCGTTGATCATGGGAGTCGACGCCAGCGTCATGAAGATATTGGAGTAGGACTTCGCGTGAACGGACTCCATGAAAGCGATGTTGGTATAAACCGCCTCTTCGTGGAGAGTGGTGGCGTCGGGAAGCAGCGATACCGCACCGACGGTGCCCTGGATGGTATCGAGCAGAGTAAGACCAGCGAAGACTCGCATGGTGGTCTCCTGCTCCTTCTCGGTCAGAGTCTTCCAGCTCTGGATATCGTTGGACACCGGCACCTTTTCTGGGAGCCAGAAGTTACCGGTGAGACGATCCCACACCTCAAGATCCTTCTCATCTGGAATCGTGTTCCAGTTAATTGCCTTCACCGGAGCCTCGTGGCTAGCGATGTAATCGTCGTACTCGTGAGACACGCACGTCACCTCGTCTTACTAGTTATTTGGAGTCTGGTGCCATCGTACCCGGTAAAACTAGGGGCCAAAATTCCTGCGTGTTTTATACTTAAGCCCTGTTCACACGCCCCCGAATGTCAATGGAGGTACCGGCTCCCCGTGACTGAACCCTCCGCTCCCCTACTCAGCACCGTTCTGGATACCATGGGCGCCGACATCGTCAGCGGCACCCTCGCCGCCGGTGAGCGTTTTACGCTCACCGATCTTTGCGCGCGCTTCGGAGTTTCTCGGACCGTAGCCCGCGAGGCAATGCGCGCCCTAGAGCACTTGGGGATGGTCTCTTCTTCGCGCCGCGTAGGTATCACTGTGCTCCCCATCAGCGAGTGGGCGGTCTATGATCCCGCCATCATTTCGTGGCGCCTGAGCTCAGAGAAATCCCGCGACAGGCAGCGCTCCTCTCTCAACGAACTGCGCCTTGCCATCGAGCCCGTCGCCGCAGGCCTCGCTGCGCTGCATGCGTCCCAGGAAGATAAGGAAGAGATCTTGGAGCTGGCCCAACGCCTCCAAGACACGCCAACGCGGCGCGTCGGTGAACACCTCGCTACCGACCTGCGTTTTCATGCCATGGTTCTCCATGCCTCGGGCAATGAGATGTTTTCAGCCCTCAGCCCTTATCTGCTGTCCATGGTGCGCGGGCGTTCACTCTTTGGCTCCCGCAAACGCAACCCCACGGCCGGCACCGCCCAGCGCCACCTGGATCTAGCGGAAGCAATCCACCGCGGCGACTCCCCCGAGGCAGAAAAAATCGCACGCGCCATCCTGATTGAGGCGCGTGCGAACAAGGGCTAGAGCATGCAGGAAACGCAGCCCTCAACCTCGGTTCCTTCCAGCGCCATCTGGCGCAGGCGGATGTAGTAGAGAGTCTTAATACCCTTGCGCCAAGCGTAGATCTGGGCGCGGTTGATATCGCGGGTGGTGGCGGTGTCCTTGAAGAACAGCGTCAGCGACAGACCTTGGTCAACGTACTTCGTGGCCTCGGCGTAGGTGTCGATGATCTTCTCGTAGCCGATCTCATAGGAGTCCTTGAAGTACTCAAGGTTGTCGTTGTCCATGTGCGGCGCCGGATAGTAGACGCGGCCGATCTTGCCCTCCTTGCGAATCTCAATCTTGGAGGCGATCGGGTGAATCGAGGACGTCGAGTTGTTGATGTACGAAATCGATCCGGTCGGCGGCACTGCCTGCAGGTTACGGTTGTAGATGCCGTGCTTGGCGACGTCCGCCTTCAGCGCAGCCCACTCCTCCGCCGACGGGGTGTGAATCGAGGACTTAGCGAAGAGCTCCTTGACCTTTTCCGTGCGCGGAGCAAAGTCAGCCGGATCATAACGGTCGAAGAACTCACCGCTGGCATAGTCAGACTCGGGGAACTCGGTGAAGTACTCGCCACGCTCGCGGGCCAGCTTGTTGGATGCACGCAACGCGGCGTACATGATGGCGGCGAAGTAAGCGTTGGTGAAGTCCAAGCCTTCATCGGAGCCGTACTCAATGTGCTCGCGGCCAAGGTAACCGTGCAGGTTCATCTGCCCCAGGCCAATCGCGTGGGAATCATCGTTGCCCTTGCGCACGGAGGGAACGGAGTCGATAGAGGTCTTGTCCGACACAGCCGTCAAGCCACGGATAGCGGTTTCCACTGTCAAGGCGAAGTCCGGGGAATCCATGGTAGCCGCGATATTGAGGGAGCCAAGGTTGCAGGAAATATCGCTACCCAGGGTCTTGTAGGTGAGGTCGTCGTTGAGCTCTGACGGGGCGTTCACCTGCAGAATCTCGGAGCACAGGTTCGACATGTTGATGCGCCCAGTCTTGACCGGGTTGGCGCGGTTCACGGTGTCCTCGAACATGATGTAGGGGTAACCGGACTCGAACTGCAGCTCCGCGACGGTCTGGAAGAAGTGGCGAGCGTTGATCTTCTTCTTGCGGATACGCGGATCCTCGACCATCTCTTCGTAGTGCTCGGTGATGGAAATATCGCCGAAGGCCTTGCCGTAGACGCGCTCGACATCGTACGGGCTGAACAGGTACATGTCATCGTTACGCTTTGCCAGCTCGAAGGTGATGTCGGGGATCACGATGCCAAGCGAAAGGGTCTTGATACGGATCTTCTCGTCCGCATTCTCACGCTTGGTGTCAAGGAAGCTCATAATGTCCGGGTGGTGCGCGTTGAGGTACACCGCACCAGCGCCCTGGCGAGCGCCCAGCTGGTTGGCATAGGAGAAGGAATCCTCCAACAGCTTCATCACGGGGATGACGCCGGAAGACTGGTTCTCAATATGCTTGATGGGCGCACCGGATTCACGGATGTTGGACAGCAACAGGGCCACGCCGCCGCCGCGCTTGGACAGCTGCAGAGCGGAGTTAATAGAGCGCCCAATCGACTCCATGTTGTCCTCGATGCGCAACAGGAAGCAGGACACCAGCTCGCCACGCTGAGCCTTGCCGGCGTTAAGGAAGGTCGGGGTAGCCGGCTGGAAGCGACCGGTCATGATTTCATCCACGAGGTGTTCAGCCACCTCCGTGTCACCATCCGCCAAGAAGAGTGCGGTCATGGACACACGGTCTTCGAAGCGCTCGAGGTAGCGGCGGCCGTCGAAGGTCTTCAGGGGGTACGACGTGTAGTACTTGTAGGCGCCAAGGAAGGTCTTAAAACGGAACTTAAAGGCATAGGCGCGCTTGAACAGGGACTTGATGAAATCGAAGTCGTACTGCTCGATCAGCTCCGGCTCGTAGTACTTGTTTTCCACCAGGTAGCGCATCTTCTCTTCCAAGTCGTGGAAGTAGACAGTGTTCTGGTTGACGTGCTGGAGGAAGAATTGGTTCGCGGCCTCGCGGTCCTTGTCGAACTGAATCTTGCCGTTCTCGTCATACAAGTTCAGCAGCGCGTTAAGTGCATGATAATCCAGTTGCTCGGCCGGCTTCACAGGTTCGGCGACGGTCTTACCCAGTTGCGTGGTCACGACGTTCACGGGCCTTTCTTTGCTATGGCGAAATGGAGAGACGAAATAGTACGGATGAGGCTTTAGGCAGCCAAACCTAAAGCGGCCGCGTTGGCCAGGAGGCCTTCACGGCAAATTGTGACATCTTCCTCGGTTCCGAGAAGCTCGAAGCGATACACATAAGGAACCTTACACTTGGCGGCGATAACGTCACCCGCCTTGCCAAAGTCACTGCCGAAGTTGCTGTTTCCTCCGGCTACAACGGCGCGAATGAAGCTGCGGTTGTGTTCATCATTCAGGAAACGAATGACTTGTTTGGGTACAGGCCGCGTGTTCTGCCCGCTTACCGACGCCCCTCCCCCGTATGTCGGGCACACCAAGACATAAGGTTCATTCACGGTGAGGGGCTCGTCATTAAGGCGCAGCGGGATGCGGGCGCTGGGAAGGCCGAGCTTCTCGACGAAGCGGTGGGTGTTTTCCGTAGCGGAAGAGAAATACACGACCAACATGGCGTTAACCTAGGCGCTCGCCACCATCGCAGTGAGGGCCTTGATGCGATCCGGGCGGAAGCCGGACCAGTGCTCGCCGTGCGCTTCCACGACCGGCGCTTGGACGTATCCGAGGGCCATGACGTAGTCGCGGGCATCATCATCGAGGGAGATATCCACCAACTCGTACTCGAGACCAGCACGGTCGAGAGCCTTCTTGGTGGCGTTGCACTGGACGCAAGCGGGCTTAGTGTAGACAGTGATGCTCATGTGACGTTCCTTTGGCTTCCTTCGGCGCTACACGCGGAGTGACTGTTGAATTCGGTACTGGCAGAGCGTTCAACGGCTCTGCCTACAGGCTCTGAACAGCGATATCGGACCGCCGCTCGAGCAACATCAACGACACTATACTTTGTGCCCGCACCCCGCAACTAGCACTACATGTAGTAGTTACATGCCTGGTATTCCCAGGATGTAACTTGGCCCGACCCCACATGTTGACACCCCATCACTCCGCCCGTCCCCACGGCGGTAACTACACCGTTGATATTCCCTGCACGTTTACCGAAGATTCACTTAGTTTGTGACAAAGTCCACAAAAGGGCACGGCTCTAGGCCACGCCCTCGATACCGGCCCCTCTATTGCCAATGAAATCTAATCAAGCATTGGCTCGACACAGGTTCCAGAATCAGCCCCTTGCCCCGCCTCGCGGGTCAGACCAAAGAGCACCTGGCTCATCGTCATGGGATCCCGCGGCAGGTCCGGATGCAGCGGCTCCGCTCCGCACAGCTCCCCTAGATCGATGTTGACCACGTCGGCGCCGTCGACAGGTGTAAGCATGGAGGAAGAGTTCGGGGTCACCGTGACGTCGGCAGGCGAATAGATCGATGTATAGAGCGGCCCCGGCGCCGTATCAGGCAGCGCATTGAGGTTCTCCATGAACTCGGAGCCGACAACCTGCTGGATGCCTGCAGAGCTCGCCAAGAACCGAGCAAAGTGTGGCATCGCCGCAATCATCTTGGCCAGAACCTCGCCCATCCCGTTGAGGGTTGTGCCATGGAGGTTGCCACCAATGGCCACAGCGTGGGAAACGTGCTCAGCCGAACCGTACATCTGCGTGTAGGTCTTGATGTGCAGCCCGCCCTGCGAGTGGCCCACCAGATTAACCTTGTCGCTTCCGGTCACCTCGCGCACGTAATCAATCTGCCCTGCAATTTCGCGCGCAGACTCATCCAAGTCCGCAATCGCCTTGGCACGAGGATTCGCGTTCTGCAACGTCACGTCGTCCGCGCCGTAGTCAAAGGCCCACACGCACATCCCCTCCTCCTGCAGGACCGGGATCAGTTCGTTCCACGTCGAGGAATTGTCCGACGTGCCGTGGAGAAGCACCACCGGCTCACGCACCTCGCCGCTCGGCTCGCACGAGGGGTCATTGATTCCCAGCGAGGGATCCGCCAAGCTTTCAAACTCAAAGTCCGCAGCATGAGCTACCGGAACAGTGAACCCAACTGCAGCAGCACACACCGCCGCCACGAGACGCTTCTTCATTATTCTTCTTTCTTTCAACTATCTTCCGGGCTCCTGCCGAAGTCCGCCCGATAATTATATTCATTAAAGCGCATCTGTCCAGGCATGTGGGCATAAAAAATCCGCCCTCCCCACAAAGCGGGGAAGACGGAGACGAGGAAACTCGTTTCTTAGCCCTGGCGAGCCTTGAAGCGCGGATCCTTCTTGTTGATCACGAAGACCTTACCGTGGCGGCGAATAACCTGGGCGCCCGGCTTCTTCTTCAGCGACCGAAGCGACTTGCGAACCTTCATCGGGCGCTCCTTTCGTTATGCGCAATCTTGATGCGATTGATTAGTTCAAAGCATAGCTGGGAAGACACCCAGCAATGACACGAGGAAAAATGTTACCCCACACGCGCGTCATTACCAAAACACTCAGCTTTCGGAGTAGCGGGAGCGCAGCTGCTCGGCAACATCCTCGAGGCTCTCCCTCGCCGTTTCCGGAACGAGTGCGCGGGTATATCCCACCGCGACGAGACCTAAGACCGCGAAGATTCCGAAGGCCAGCGAACCTCCGAGCCACTCGACCACCGGCAAGAAGAACTGCGCCACCGCCCAGTTACTCACCCACAGTGCCAGCCCGGCGATTCCCATGCCCACCCCTCGGACCTCAGGCGGCACGATTTCTGACATGAGCAACCACGTGGCCGGGGAGACTGCCGCCTGCTGAAAGGCAATGAACGCCGCCATGCACGCCAACGACAGCATGGCCAGCGGAATGGAGTCATGGGCGAAGTGATAGGCCACCGCGAGGACCACGAGTGAGACCACGTTGCCGCCTAGGCCCGCCAACAGCAGCCGGCGGCGTCCCAGCCGGTCAATCACGCGCATGCCCACGAGGCACGCTACGACGGATACCGCACCGATCACCATCGACGTATATACCGAGTTAGTAGTGGAGATACCCACCTGGTTCATCATCGTGGGCGCGAAGTACACAATGGCGTTCACACCCGTAATCTGCTGAGTCACCCCCATGAGCATGGCAAGCGCGATGGCCCAGCGCATCCAACGGTGGCGTCGCAAAGCTCGCCATTCACCCGTGCTCGGACGTGGACTAAGCTCCAACTCCGCTCCCTGCGCGCCGACCCGAGCGCTGACCGCGGCAGCTTCACGCGGTCGCCCTTGTGCCGCGAGCCATGCCGGGGTATCGGGCAGGAAGACCATGCCGAGCGCCAGCGCCGCGCCCGGGACCGCGGCCAGCCCCAGCATCCAATGCCAGCTGCCGCTTGCAGCCAATAGCGAGTTCACGCCATACGCCAGCAGCTGCCCCACGACGATCATGAGCGTATTGAGGGAGACCATCCGGCCCCGCACAGCCGCCGGGGTGATTTCGGAGATATACATCGGGGAGACGATCGACACCGCGCCCACTGCCACGCCGAGGAATGTGCGGGCGGCAGCGAGTTCATCGGCCGAGCTTGAAAGCGCGCACCACACGGAACCAGCCACGAAGATGAGCCCACCGGCGATGAGGGTGCGACGCCGCCCGATCATGCTCGCCACACGCCCAGCGACCAGCGCGCCAACTGCCGCGCCGACCAAGAGCATCGAGGTCACCAGCCCCTCCTCATGGGCAGACATGCCGAATTCCGGTCCCACGAAGAGGAGGGCTCCGGACATCACTCCGGTGTCATATCCAAAGAGCAGGCCACCCAGGGCGGCGACGCCTGCGACCATCATGACGTACGTATCTTTGTTCACGGGTTCCTATTGTCGCAGGCGGCTACCATTGGCGTCATGTCACATGAATCCATAGACCTCCAGCACGACATCATCAAGGCCCTCGGCGTAAAACCCCGCATCGATTCAGAAGAAGAGGTTGAGCGCCGCGTCGCCTTTTTGGTGGACTACCTACGCACAACCGGCGCGAAGGGCTTTGTCCTGGGCATCTCTGGCGGCCAGGACTCCACCCTGGCTGGGCGCTTGGCTCAGCTGGCGGTGGCCCGCGTCGACGGCGCGGACTTCTGGGCCGTGCGCCTTCCCCACGGCGTACAGGCCGACGAGGATGACGCACAGATCGCCCTCGACTTTATCGAGCCCGACCACTGCCTCACCGTCAACATCGCCGAGGCCACCGCGGCTCTCGACGGCGCCGTGGCCAACGCCCTACACCAGGACTCCCTGGGGGACTTCAATCGAGGCAACCTCAAGGCCCGCCTGCGCATGGCCGCGCAGTACGCGCTGGCCGGCGAAGTCGGCGCGCTGGTCATCGGTACAGACCACGCCGCCGAAAACGTCACCGCCTTCTTTACCAAGTGGGGCGACGGCGCTGCCGACGTCCTGCCCCTCGCCGGGCTTAACAAGCGCCAGGGTGCTCAGCTTCTGAAGCATCTCGGCGCACCAGATTCCACGTGGAAGAAGGTTCCCACCGCAGATCTAGAGGATGACCGCCCCCTACTCTCTGACGAAGAAGCGCTCGGCGTCACCTACTCCCACATCGACGACTACCTCGAGGGCAAGGACGTGCCTGCCGCCGCCCAATCGCGCATCGAGACCCTGTGGCGCCGCGGTGCCCACAAGCGCACCATGCCGCCTGGGCCGCAATAATCTTCTGCCGGTTGCAGGGCGCTCTTAAGCAATGGAATCGCGCTAACGCAACGCGTCGAGCGTGGCCTCCGCTGCTTGTTCGAGCGGGCCGTAATACGCGGGCCCATGTGTTAAGGAATGCACCGCCAGCGAGTGCAGCTGATGCATGGGCACCCACTTCTCGTATTCCTTGGGCGCCCCGTACCCGCGGAGGATTTCCTCGTAGAACGGCGTGCCAAACAGTTCGAGCATGGCGAGGTCCGTCCACGGGTGACCGCCGTGTGCGGCAGGGTCAATCATCACGGCCGAATCGGCAGTAAACAGTACGTTGCCTGCCCACAGGTCACCGTGAATGCGAGCCGGTTTCACGTCCCAGTCAGCAGCTTTTATTGCCTCGCATGCTTGTCGGACAATCCCCTGCAATCCCTGAGGCAGTCCATCCACGAAAGGCAGCACTCGCTGCTCAGCGTAGAACTCGCCCCAGGATTCGCATGGTTCGCAGGGCTGCTCCACGCGCCCAATGAAGTTCGCACCCTCCCAGCCCGCCGGTGGCGCGCCGAAGGCGGGCGCTCCCGCTTCATGGACCGTGCGCAGCGCAGCGCCAAAGGCGCGGGCAGCAGGAGCGCTCGGCCGCGCCTGCTCCACCCGCCGCGTGCTAAGAGAAGTAGAGGTGACTTCGGTGACGTCCACGACGACGGCGGCAAGCGCCTGCGCAAGCCATCTCAACCCAGCAGCCTCGGCGCCAGCTTGATCAGGACGGGACACGGTCTTGGTGAATACATCCATGGCCCCAGCATAGAAAAAGGCCGCCCCCATTCAAGGAGACGGCCGAAAGTGGAGCTAACGGGATTCGAACCCGTGACCCCCACACTGCCAGTGTGGTGCGCTACCAACTGCGCCATAGCCCCAGAGCTGTATTGAATTATGAAGTGGAGCTAACGGGATTCGAACCCGTGACCCCCACACTGCCAGTGTGGTGCGCTACCAACTGCGCCATAGCCCCTCATACGAGGTGCAACCTTTGTGATTGCAACTCGTATCAATATATCGCCTCCGTTTTCACTCACCAAATCGCGAGTTTAGGTGCGGTATTTGCACGCCCCTACTTAGCGGCGACGAGGTCGACCCACTCCATGATGGAGGTCTTGTCATCCTCCGGAATGTCCTTGCCGTCCTTGATGATGCGCGGCGAGGACACGCTGCCGGTGTCGGCTTCCAGCTTCTCGTAGTTCGCGGTAACCAGGGCGTTACCCTTGCCCACCGGTGCATCCTCGATGGCCTTGACGGTGTCCTTATCCGCGCCCAAGGACTCAGCGGCCTGCGCAAAATCCTTCATCTCCCACTTGTTGTACACCTTGGACTGCTCATCCATGAGGTACTTACGCAGGTTCCAGTAGAGCTGTACGTCACCGGACTTGGCTACCTGCTCCATCGCAGCCGCGGCCTTGGAGGAGTGTCCCTCGTTGGACTTGATGCTCTCGATGCCATTCGGGCTGCCATCCAGGAAGTTGAGGGTGCGCACCTTAACAATGAGCTTGCCCTGCTCAATCTTTTCCTTCATCTGATCATCGGTCTGCTTGGCCAGATCAGAGCAGTGAGGGCAAGAGTAGTCCTCGTACAGCTCGACCTCCGGCGCATCCTTGGCGTCGGCAGCCTTGAGGGTCACGGCGTTATCAGCAAAGGACATCTCCATATTGACGTCCTGCTTGGTGTAGCCTTCCAAGCCCTCAACGCTGGCACCACGGTTTTGGTAGAAGATAAAGCCGAGCACGACGGCAATAATCACCAGCAGAACACCGATGCCCCACAGGAATCCGCTGTTGTTATTGGCGGTGGGGTCTTTAACTGTACTCATTGAGAAACCTTGTCTTGTATGACGTAAATGGAACGAACCGAAATCCTACACACCGCTGTTAAGGGTGCAATGCAAACTTGGTGAAGGGACGCTTGATTGTCCACACCATTAACACAGAATAGAAGACATCACGCAGCAGTGTCATCATGTAGTTCATCACCTGCGCGTCTTCATCAGGGCTAACGGAGAAACAACCGCAGTCAATCCCGAGCCCTCGCATCCACGCTTGCGCAATGCCAATCATGAATAGAACGAGGACAATCTGTCCCACCCATGCCGATTGGCGCAGGAACAGCCCCAGCAGCAACAACAGGCCGCCGCACACTTCCAGCGGGCCAATCAGGTAGGACAAATACTGAGACCACTCTGGTGTAAAGATCTCATAGGCCTTGATGCTTTGGGACACTGCGAGCTGATCCGACAGCTTCGACGCTCCCGCTTTGATCCACACATAGGCCATATAAAAGCGCGCGAATGCACTAATGACGTCAAGCACAAGGGCGGCGCTGATTTTGTCTTTAATCACGAGCACAGCCTAACAAGTTAAGGGTGGAGAGCGTAACGGCGATACGGGCGCCAAATTGTCCAAAGGGTGAGGACCAAAAAGGTTGCATCACGTAGCAGCGTCAGCGCGTAGTTCATGCCTTGGCTCACGTCGGCGGGGTCATAGCCGAAACAACCGCAGTCAATGACCAGCCCACGCGCCCATGCCTGGGAGATTCCCACCATGAAGAGGACTAAGACCACCGCCGCGACTGCCGACGCCTCCCTCAAGAACAACCCCAGCAGCAACAGCACCCCACCCATGAGTTCCAAGGGTCCGATGAGGTAGGCCAAGTATCCGGACCATTCCGGGGTGAAGATGCCATAGGCTTCGATGGCCTGGGTCATCTCCATCCTGGCGTCCAGCTTCTGAATACCGGCGATAATCCACACGGCAGCCATTCCAAAACGCACCAGCGCGCTCATCAGATCGGCGGCCGACATGGATTTTGCGGATGTCATAATTCATTAGCCTAGTCTCGGACCTGGCTTCGGACCCAGACTTCAGCCCTGGCCTTCAGACCTAGCCTTCGAGAACCTGCGACACCAACGCCTGCGCCTCTTCCTGCACCTGCTTAAGGTGTTCTTCGCCACGGAAGCTCTCGGCATAGATCTTGTACTTGTCCTCCGTGCCGGAAGGGCGGGCAGCGAACCACGCGTTCTCCGTCGCCACCTTCAGGCCGCCAATCGCTGCGCCGTTGCCGGGGGCCTCGGTGAGTTTGGCCACGATCTTCTCCCCGGCCAGCTCAGTTGCCGTCACCTGCTCCGGGGAAAGCTTCTTCAGGATGGCCTTCTGCTCGCGGGTAGCTGGGGCGTCGGTCCGCGCATAGGCTGGCGCACCGTATTCTTCGGCCAGCTCCGCATAGCGTTGAGACGGGGTCTTGCCCGTGACCGCCAAGATCTCGGCAGCCAAGAGATCCATGATGATGCCATCCTTATCGGTGGACCACACGGTCCCATCGAAGCGCAGGAAGGAAGCACCAGCAGATTCCTCACCGCCGAAGCCCAGGGTGCCGCCGACAAGCCCCGGCACAAACCACTTGAAGCCCACCGGGACCTCCACGAGCTCACGGCCCAGGCTGGCCACGACGCGATCGATCATGGAGGAAGACACCAAGGTCTTGCCTACCCCGGCTTCACCCCACTCGGGGCGGTGGCTAAACAGGTACTCGATGGCCACCGCTAGGTAGTGGTTCGGGTTCATCAGACCCGCATCCGGGGTGACGATGCCGTGGCGATCGGAATCCGCGTCGTTGCCCGTGGCCAAGTCGTACTTGGAGCGGTTCTGAACCAACGAAGCCATGGCGTCCGGGGAGGAGCAGTCCATGCGGATCTTGCCGTCAGTATCCAGAGTCATGAAGCGGAAGGTGCCGTCTACCTCTGGGTTCACCACCGTCATGTTGAGCCCGTAGTGCTCGGCGATGGCCGCCCAGTAGTCCACCGAGGCGCCGCCCATCGGGTCCGCGCCGATGCGCACACCGGCCTCTTTAATGGCCGCCATGTCCACAACGTTGGCTAGGTCAGCCACGTAGGAGTCGAGGTAGTTGTGCTTCACGCAGCGCTCATCGAGCACGCCGTCAACCGCCACGCGCTTGACGCCATCGAGCCCGGCGCGCAGATAGTCGTTGGCCTTGGCTGCGATCCAGTCGGTGGCATCCGTGTCTGCTGGGCCGCCCGTCGGCGGGTTGTACTTGAAGCCGCCATCGCGCGGCGGATTGTGGGAGGGAGTGATCACGATGCCATCGGTGCCCGGGTTGGTCAGGATGGCGTGGGAGACGGCCGGGGTCGGGGTGTAGCGTCCGCGGTCATCCACGCGAACCTCCAGCCCATTGGCAAGGAGAACCTCAAGGGCGGAGACCATGGCGGGCTCGGACAAAGCGTGGGTATCGCGGCCGATGAAAATGGCGCCCGTGGTCCCCTGCTCAGCGCGGTAGTCCACGATGGCCTGGGTAATCGCCAAGATGTGAGCCTCGTTGAAGGCGGTGTCCAAGGCGGAGCCGCGGTGCCCTGAGGTGCCGAAGGCGACCTGCTGGTCGGGGTTATCTGCATCGGGGGTGCGGGTGTAATACGCGGTGACTAGTTCTGCGATATCGATGAGATCGGAAGGCTGGGCTAGCTGGCCGGCGCGCTCGTGTGCCATGGTGGGTTCCTCCTTGGAGACGTGGATACACCCTAAGCTTGCCTGCTTCACGCTGGTTTCGCATCCCAATTAGGATGGTGCCTATGCCACAGATCCTTCTTGTGGGCTGCGGGACCGCGCTCGGGGCGCTGACTCGTTTCGGCCTTACTTCACTTCTCGGGGGTGGCGCGCTGCCGCTGCTGCTCATCAATGTTGTAGGCAGCACTGTCATGGGCTATGCCAAACCCCCGGCGTTCTGGGGCACAGGATTTCTGGGCGGCTTCACCAGCTTTGCCGCCTTTGCCTACCTCACCTCGGGCTTTAGCCCGGCGCGGGCGGGAGCGTACGTCCTGGCGACGATCATTGGCTGCACCGCGGCATACCTAATAGGTGACCTCATTGCTTCCCGGGGCCGCGCATGATCCTCTCCATCTTGGCGGTCCTCGCCGGCGGCTTTGTTGGCGGCTGCGGGCGCTTCCTGCTCACTCATGTGCTGCCCTCCCCCACGTGTACTTTTGCCGCCAACCTCATCGGCGCGGCGGTGGCGGGCGTGGCCTATGGCTATGCCACGCATGCACACGCCCCCGAGTATTTCCTCCCCCTGCTGGCGGCCGGACTCGCCGGCGGGCTATCCACCTGGTCCACGATGGCCAAGGAACTCGGTGAAATGATAAAGGCCAAGCGTTGGTGGCGCTTGGCACGTTATCTCTTCTGGACCATCGGCCTAGGAATCGTGGTGGCCTGGCGCGGAGCGTGGGTCGGCTCGCTGCTGGCCTAACCCGCCTCCCACGCCCCTTGTGCAGCCACGGGCTGCGCTAGTCGGCGATGGCGTCCAACGGCGGGGTCTTCGCCGCGCGCTGCGCCGGCCACAGGGCCGCCAGCACACCGACGATTCCCGAGCCCACGAACATGACCGCGAGCATCATCCACGGCACCGTCGCGGAATCGAGGCCTTCGTCGGAAAGCACGGAGATGAAGGACCACCCCATCCCCAATCCCATGAGGATGCCCATGAGCGCGCCGAAGAGGGCGATCTGTACCGATTCCACCGTGATCATTGTGCGAATCTGGCGGCGTTGAGTACCCACCGCGCGCAGCATACCGATCTCTTGTCGGCGTTCGATCACGCCAAGGGTGAGGGTATTGACAATGCCCAGGACAGCGATGACCACGGCCAAAGCCAGCAGCGCGTAGAGAATCGTGAGCATCTGGTCAATCATTCCGGCGGCCTCGCCAGCATATTCCTCGCTGGTGCGCACCTGTACCACAACGAGGTCCTTGACGGACTTCTCCAGGTTGGCGCGCAGCTTCTCCTTGTCATAGCCTTCTTCCGCATTGACGGAAACCACCGTGACGTCGAGGCTGTTGGGGTCGATGACCTCTTCTACCGCGGATTGGGACACGGCCAGGCCCGGAAGCATCTGGAAAGGTTCATAGGTGCCGAGGAGTTTTACCTGCGCAGTGCGGGATGGATCCGGCCCCGCCAACTCATAGGACTGGCCGACCTCCCAGCCTTGCTTCTCAGCCAAGACAGAGTCGGCGATGAAGCCCGGTTCCTCACCCGTATTCAATGCACCGTCGACCAGAGTGAGGTTGAGCATGTCATCGGCGTTGCCATCGATGACCTGGCTGATCATCATTTCCGGGCCATAATTCATCGAAGCCTGACCATCCACCTGCAGGGGTGCTGTGCTCATCGCCACGAGCTGTCCGACGCCCTCGGTATCGCGGGCGCGCTGCACCGTCTCGTTCGGCGTCGGGAAGTTTCCAGACGTCGGGCCAGACAGCAAGAAGTCTGCGCGGGCGTCCTGCTCGACGGCGTCGGCCACCGAGGCTTTCATCGTCGCACCCAACATGCCGATCGATGTCACCAGCGCCACGCCCAGCATGAGAGCGAAAGCAGTCGCCGCGGTACGGCGCGGGTTGCGCGCCGAGTTCGTCGATGCCAGCTTGCCGACCGCGCCAAAGGGCGCGCCAACCACGCGGCCGATCGCCGGAACGATAGGCAAGGAGATGGCCGGTCCCGCAAGGAAGAAGCCGAGGATGAGGTTGAGCGAGCCGAGGCCCACGAGTGTGGCGCGGATGCCCGTGGAGGCGTCGACAAGCACGCCCACGAGCGCAAAAATAATGCCGACGACGAGCAGCAGCCCGCCCAGCACGCTGCGCACCAGCAGCGAAGCGCCCGCCGCGGACTCGGTGGTGCGCATGGCTTCCACGGGCTTGACCGCGCCTGCCCGGCGCGCCGGTGCCCACGCGGAAACGATGGTGACCAATGCGCCCAGAATCAACGGCACAAGCACAGCGCTCAAGCTCAGGCCCAGGCCGCCGCCCATGGGCATGCCCTTGGCTTCGAAGACGGCCTTAATGATCGCCACCAGGCCCATGCCCGCTGCCACGCCCACGGCAGAGCCCACGAGGCCCACGATGAAGGCCTCCGTCACCACCGAGCGCGTAATCTGGCCGCGGGATGCACCGAGTGCGCGCAGCAGCGCGAACTCCTTGGTGCGCTGAGCCACGATCATGGAGAACGTGTTCGCGATGATGAACGTGCCCACCAGCAGCGCGATGAGGCCGAAGGCGATGAGGAAGTAGTTGACGAATTTCAGGGCAGAGGAAATCTGATCCGAAATCTCATCGGCCAGCTTCTGGCCAGATTCCGCCTTAACCTCGAAGGTCTCGTTGAGGTGATCCACGAGCGCATCGGCGCTCACTCCCTCGGCCGCGGCGACCTTCAGCTGTTCGGAATTGCCGTATCGCTCGACGAAGGCCTCGTGGTCCATGAGCAGCGTCAGGCTGGGGCCTTGGTCCACCACAGGCTTGACGACGCCCACGACCTTAACCTCATCACGCTGGTCCGGGTGGACCACGAAGAGGCTGTCGCCGATCTTGATATCGAACTCTTCCGCAGCCGAGTCGTTGATGAGAACCTCGCCGGTCCCGTGAGGCGCGGAGCCGTCGACAAGCGTGGCGGGCTCACCGACGGACTGGTCCTCCGGGTAGTAGGGCTGCACGCTGGAGGTGCCGCCACCGGTTTGAAAGGCCTCGGCATCCTTGTTGGCAACCACGACGGTCTGGCTACTTTGCATGTTGACTGCGCGCACGTCGGGGTCGGCGGCGATGTCATCGCGCATCTTCTGGTCGAGGATTGGGCCGCCTTCCTTCTGGCTCACAGCCGCATCCACACCGGTAAATGCGGTAGACACCGCAGAGTCGAAGGTGTTCGACAAAGACTTGGTGAACATGAAGGACCCCGAGATGAAGGCGGTGCCGAGCACCACCGCCAGTAGGGTCAGGGCAAGGCGCAGCTTGTGCGCGAGAATATTGCGCACGGACACCGTGCGCATGGTGTTCTTTGTGGCCATGCTCTAGCCCTCGATTTCTGCCATCACGGCGTGGATGGACTCCATGGTCGGGTTGTTCAGCTCGTTGACCAGGCGACCATCAGCAAGGAAGACCACGCGGTCTGCGTAGGATGCGGCCTTCGCATCGTGCGTCACGATGACGACGGTCTGGCCGTCCTGATCCACTGCGGTGCGCAAAATATCGAGCACCTCGGCGGAAGAGTTGGAGTCCAGGTTGCCGGTCGGTTCATCGCCAAAGATGATTTCCGGGCGCGAAACCAGAGCGCGCGCGCAAGCCACGCGCTGCTGCTGGCCACCGGAGAGCTCTGATGGGCGGTGGTTCAAGCGGTTGGACAGGCCCAGACGGGAAGTGACCTCATCGAACCATTCCTTATCTACCTTGTTGCCAGCGATATCGGTGGGCAGCGTGATGTTCTCTGCCGCGGTCAGCGTGGGCACCAGGTTGAAGGACTGGAAGATGAAGCCCAAGCGGTCGCGGCGCAGGGCGGTAATATCCTTGTCGCTGAGCTGCGACATGTCGGTGTCACCGATGAAGGCCGAGCCGGACGTCGCCGAATCGAGCCCCGCCATGGTGTGCATGAGCGTGGACTTGCCGGAGCCCGAAGGGCCCATGATGGCGGTAAAGGTATTGCGCGCGAACTCAACGTCGACGTGGTCCAACGCGGTAACTGCGGTATCTCCCTGACCGTATTGTTTGAACAGGTCGACGGCGCGAGCCGCAGCAGTCATCGTTGGGGTTGTCATGGACGTGTTCTCCTTATAGATGGGGAAAGTAACGTCCCTACCCTATCCTGCCCTGGGTAAGTTATGTGACGCGTGTGGTCTAAAATATGCTCCATGCGCGCATCTCTTTCCGCTCTGGAACATTACGACCGCTGTGCCGAAGCCGCCGCGGCTCAAATCATGCGCCACTACTCCACCAGTTTTTCCCTGGCCACGCGGCTTCTTTCCCCCAGGGTCCGGGTGGACATCCGAAATTTATACGCCATGGTGCGCACCGCCGATGAAATCGTCGACGCCGGGCTCGATCCCCAGGACGCCGCCGTGCTTCTCGACGCCTACGAGGCCACCGTCCGCGCCGCCCCGTCCCAGCGTTTTCACGCTGATCCGATCGTGCATGCCTTTGCGCTTTCCGCGCGGCGTTGCGGGTTCAGCGATGAGCACGTTGCACAGTTCTTTTCCTCCATGCGTTGCGATCTGACGCACCGCACGCACACCCACGACTCCTTCGAGGATTACGTGTGCGGCTCCGCGGAGGTCATTGGGCTCTTGTGCCTGGACGCCTTCTACGCCGGCGGGCCCCGCCCGTCCGGAATCGAGGAAGGCGCGCGGCGCCTGGGCGCGGCCTTTCAGAAGATCAATTTCTTGCGCGACCTGCGCGAGGATTCCGCAGAGCTGGGCCGCTCCTATTTCCCGGACCTGCCGGACCCGGCCAGCTTGGATGAGGAGCGGAAAACGGCAATCATCGCTGATATTCGGCGCGACCTGGCTGTAGCGCGCGGCGCGATGGAGAAGTTGCCGCGTGGTTCGCGGGTGGGCGTGGCGGCTGCGACGGCCCTGTTTACCGAGCTCACCGACCAGCTCGCGGCCACCCCCGCCGCCGATATTCTCACGACACGAGTCTCCGTCTCGCCGGCACGCAAGGCATTCTTGGTGAGCCGGGCAGCGGCATCGGCGGTGAAGTAGCTATGGGCAAGCGTGTTGTCGTCATCGGCGCGGGCATCGCTGGCCTGGCCAGCGCGGCGCTGTTGCTGCGTGAGGGTTGGGACGTGGTGGTCGTCGAGAAGCAGCACAGCGTCGGCGGGCGCGCAGGCGAACTGGAGGTCGACGGTTTCCGCTTCGATACGGGCCCGTCCTGGTACCTCATGCCGGAAGCCTTCGACGAGTTTTTCCGTGCCTGCGGGACGAGCACCGCGCGCGAGCTGGACTTGGTTGACCTCTCCCCCGCCTATCGCGTCTACAACGACGACGGCGCCTTCCTCGACATTCACAGCGGCGTGGACAACGTTGTTCGGCTTTTTGAGTCCATCGAGCCGGGCGCAGGCGAGCGCGTGCGCGCCTACTTAGCGCGCTCCTCTGATATCTATGCCGTGGCGCTAAGCAGCTTTTTGTACACCACGTTTTCCCACCCCACGCAGCTTTTAACCCGGGACGTGCTCACGCGGCTGGGTACGCTGGCGCTACTTCTCACGCGGTCCTTGGACCGGCTGGTGGCAGCACAGTTTCAGGACTACCGCCTGCGCCAGGTGCTAACCTACCCGGCGGTGTTTTTGTCCACGGAGCCAACAGCTGCACCGGCGCTGTACTCCTTGATGAGCCACACCGATTTGGTCGAAGGCGTGCGCTACCCGCAAGGTGGTTTCGCCGCGGTGGTCGCGGCGATTGCGCGCCAGGCACAAGGCGCAACCTTCCTCATGGATACGGCGGTGACGGCGATTGAGCGCGCAGAAGGTCGTGCGACTGGCGTGCGGCTGGACGACGGCCGCTTCATCTCCGCCGAGGCCGTCGTGTCCGCGGCGGACCTGCGCCATACTGAAACTGCTCTGCTGCCTCAGTCAGCGCGGACATATCCCGAGAGCTATTTCGCGCGACGCGACCCGGGCCTCGGCACGGTGTTGGTCTTCCTCGGCGTGCGGGGCGCGCTGCCGGAGCTGGCCCACCACACCCTTCTTTTCAGCAAGGATTGGGAGCCCGATTTCCGGGCGGTGTATCACGCTCCGGAGGCTTCGCGCCCGCTGGGGGCGTCGGAGTCCATCTACGTGTCGAAGACCTCCGCGACGGATCCTGCCGTGGCGCCGGAGGGCTGCGAGAATCTCTTTGTGCTGGTCCCCGTGCCGGCGGAGGAAAACTTCGGCGCGGGTAACGCCTATGGCGAAGAAGAATCGCCCCGCGTTGGCGCAATTGCCGACGCCGCGATTCACCAACTCGGCACGTGGCTTGGCATTCCCGACTTTACTGAGCGCATCGTGGTGCGCCGGACGGTCGGCCCCTCAGATTTTGCGCGGCGCTACAACTCCTGGGCTGGTGGCGCGGTGGGGCCCGCGCATACGTTGCGGCAATCCGCCTTCTTCCGCGGGAGCAATGCCTCGCGAAAACTCAAGAACCTGTACTACGCGGGCGGTACTACGGTACCGGGTGTTGGTGTACCGATGTGCCTCATTTCCGCGCACAATGTCATCACGCGGATGCGCGAACAGCACTAAGCGTCGAGCTCAAGGGCTGCGGGTGCACCGCTGCGTTTAGTCTTCACCGTTACGGCGTGCCCACCAAAAAGATAGCCATCATCGAATTCCACGCTGAGGTGTCCGCGTTGGGGGACCTCAACGGCAACGGGCGTGAGTTTGGCGTATACGTCGCCGGCCGTGAGCTCAGGTGCCGGGGCGTTGGCGCCTTCAGACAGGGCGACGTCATGGCGCCAGCGGTTCGCCGCTCGAAGAGCTCTTTTGGCGGCAAAGCGCCGGGCCTCATCAATGAACTCGGCGCTGAGGACCTTATTGATAACGGTGAGGGGTGCCTTGAATTTTCGGCCTAGGTTCGTGCTCTCCGCAAGGAGAAGCTCCTCCCCTTCATACCAGATGCTGATATCCACTCCGAGCTCTTCTGCCCTACCGTCGAACGTGTTCGTACTGCGATCGAGCACCAACGGACCGAACTTGGAATCAAGCTCTACCGGAACGGCAATCCGAGCGAGGAGTTGCTCCATTGCCTCGTCTTCCACATCTGGGAGGATCTCCCAGATATCGACATAGTGTGCTTTGCTCCTCTCGTGGAAGTGGTGGCTACCCCGAGCATGAATCACCGTGAAAGGCTCAAGCTCTGCAACTTCGCGCGGATCCCACAGCGTCTTTCCTGCGACGGTCTGGAAGAGCTGCGGATAGCGCACGCCGACGTCACCAGTAATCAGCTCGCCCCCGGGCAGCATCTTTAAGGCGACTCCAGGCATGTTCATGAGCTGAATATGCGTCTTGTCCTCAGCGTAGGGATCATCACTCACCCACTTCTTCGGCACATCTGCCACAGCGAAGAGGAACTCTGTTTCCTCGTAGCCCAGAATAGAGCTGACGACGTCATTGTCCGAGAAATCACGGTAAAGGGAAAGCATGCCGCAATAGTACATACGTGAAAAGGCTACGCAGCGCTCCATGGCGTAGTCTGAGGAGGTTCACGTCGAGTAGAAGGGCGAATAGCCGATGGCAGAAACGATTGAGCAGGCCACCGAAATTGTTGAGGAGTGGCTCAAGCAAGAAGACGCCATCGAGCCCCAAAAGGCTCCTCGGCTCCAAGAGCTCTTAGCTCGCGTTCCGCGTCAAGAGCTCATCGCGATTGTGGAGCGCCAGAATGCTCTCCGCGCCGCATTGGCGTTAAGGCTGCTGCCGCGTCAAAAATCTATCGCGGTCTTCGATGCGCTTGATGCCAAACACCAAGCGGACATCATTGACGAGTTGGGCAACGCCGATGTCTACGAATTCTTCGACGAGCTGGATCCCGAAGACCGCGTGGCGCTGTTGGACGAGCTTCCTGCGGAAATTGCGGATCGCCTCCTCCGCTCGCTGACTCAGACCCAGCGCGATGTGACCGGAGTGATTCTTGGTTACACAAAGGGATCCGTCGGCCGCCGTATGTCGCCGGAGGTGCCCAATATCCACCCGGAAATGAGCATGGAAGATGCCCTGCGCACCCTCCGCGACAACGCCGATGAGCTGGAAACCATCTATACCGTTCCTGTGACGCGTAAGGACCGGCGTCTGGTGGGTGTCGTCAGCCTGCGCGAGCTCTTCACGGCTGAACGCGGCATTCTCATTGAGGACATCATGAACGAGCCAGTTTATGCATACGCGACTGCCGACGCCGAAGAGACCGTCCGCTGGTTCTTGCCCCTCGACATGCTGGCGCTGCCGATTGTGGATGATTCACACCGCCTCGTTGGCCTTCTTACCTGGGATGATGCAACCGACATTATGGAAGAGGCGGACAGCGAGGACTCAGCTCGTTCCGGTGGTACGGAAGCGCTCCAGCAGCCGTACTTGTCGACGCCCCTTCTCAAGCTCGTCCGCTCCCGCATTCTCTGGCTGCTCGTGCTCGCTGTGTCAGCGCTGTTGACTGTGCGGGTTCTCGATTCCTTCGAAGACACCTTGGCCAAGGCAGTTGTACTGTCTCTGTTCATCCCTCTGCTCACCGGCACGGGCGGCAATACAGGAAACCAGGCAGCTACTACTGTGACCCGCGCGCTCGCGCTTGGCGACGTCCGCACGCGCGACCTCGTGGCAGTCATGTGGCGCGAGCTGCGCGTCGGAATGTTGCTGGGTGCAGTGCTGGGGCTGGCCGGTCTTGTCTTGGCGACGGTCATCTATGGCCTCGATATCGGCCTCGTCATCGGCTCCACGCTGTTTCTCATTTGTTCGATGTCCGCGACTGTTGGTGGTCTCATGCCCATTGTGGCTAAGACTGTTGGCGCGGACCCTGCGGTCTTCTCCAACCCATTCATCTCCACCTTCTGTGATGCAACGGGTTTGATCGTCTACTTCTTCATTGCGAAGTCTGTCTTGGGAATCTAACTGGATACAGAAGAGTGTCCGCCAGGCCGTACAACGCCTGGTACATGACGAATAGGCCCGCGCCCCAATCCTTGGTGCGAATTGACAGCCACTAACCGCCCTGAGCGCCCGCGCACAATCCTTCGCTTATCCCGCAAGCAGTCCAATTGCAAGGTTAATAGCAGCGTGCATTATTGCGCATTCAATGACACTACCCGAGCGGTGTCGCACCACTCCCAGGATCCACCCGCAGAGAAACTGAACCGGAAGTATGGGCCACAACTGCGCATCGAAGCTCAACAACATCAAATGAGGCAGAAGAAAAACTCCCGCTTGGAGCGTGTTACCACCCCAGAACCCCCAGGATCGAAGAAGTAAGCCGCCAACAAATCCTCGGAAAAACACTTCCTCGCCTATAGCCCTGAAAATGACAGCAAGGCTTACCCCTTGAGACAGAACCACCCCCGGTATGGCCAGACTAGCCGTCGATACAAGACGGATACCAACGTATCCTATTCCAATCAGCACGGGGAAAAGGATGATGCCTAGTACTACTGTTTGCCAATTTCCCAATCGCCAACCCACATTTGCCCGAGCTTGAGAAACCCCAATTCTCTTGCGCTGAAAAATGATATAAAGCACTGAAGGAACGAGAAACAAAAGGAATTCAAACATCTTCTCCGTACCCTAATCCCGGACCGGGTTGGCTACTTAGCCAGAAAACTCGGTGCCCAGTTTACAATTCTGTATGAGGACGAGACGCCCGAGCATTGGTGGGGTAGATCATACTTCCGTGGCCCTTTCGCAGTAGTTAGGAACTAGGCAGCTACCCGGGTGGGTATGAGCCTTGTTTATCAGCGCTTTCAGGTGAACATGATTAGGCCCAATTGCCGAGGCGGGGCCTAATGAATCTGTCAGTAAAAAGCTATTTGTTCAGACCTGGAAGTGCAGACCTGCCGCGTTGTGAAAACGAGAAGGAGACCGTTAAAGCAATGATGGTGCTTTAACGGT
>NZ_KV799817.1:0-519 GCF_001810085.1 Corynebacterium sp. HMSC072A02
GATCATGTCTTGGTAGACCAACCACGTCACTTCCAGGCACACGTAGTCGTCATCGGTGGCCCACAGCATTTCTAAGCGTTGCTTTTGCCGCTCGGTGAGATAGTTCGTCCTGGTCAACAGCGTGCGCCGGTGCTTGTACAGTGGGTCATCTTTGCGTCCGCGGCGTCCGGTGGTCTCACGTTGGAGTCTTTGTCGGCAACTGGTGAGCTTGTCGGCTGCCAGATGCACCACATGGAAAGGGTCCATGACTTTGTCCGCTTGTGGTAGTTGTTCCTCGACTGCGGTGGCATATCCGGTGAACCCATCCATTGTCACCACCTGTATCTGCTCCCGGAAGCTGGGGTCGCGCTCTTTAAGCCACCCGCTGAGCACATCTGCGGACCTGCCCGGTCGCATGTCTAACAAACGAGCAGGCCCACGCCCGTCCACCAGCGGGGTGAGGTCAACAAGTATGGTCACCAGGTTTGATGCCTGGCCTGGTTTTCTGGTGTGTTTCCATACGTGTTCATCGACTCCAAG
>NZ_KV799818.1:0-422 GCF_001810085.1 Corynebacterium sp. HMSC072A02
TGGTCGCCCGTCTGGGTGGCCACGTCGTGTGAGTCCTTCTTTTGCCCAGGCTGCGCGTGCTGCTTTTTCTCCTTGGCGTCCGAAGTCTTGTTGCTTGGCTAACTCCAGTGGCGCTACGGGGTCTTCGGTGTGGGTGTAGAGCCACCAGTCCATGGTGATGCGCTGATGCTCATCGAACATGCCACGATGGTTTCCTGCTAGGTCTTTGAGCTGTTTGTTGATGCCACCTTCCAGCAGGTTCGTGGTGGCTTTTAAATCCTGTGTGACACCTTCAGGCGGGTCAAGGAAGGTAAATAATTGTCCGGCGTGGATGAGCTTTTCTAGCCGTTTTAGAGCCCTGCGGGCGTTGCGGTGGGTGTACCACCATTTCTGGTTGGGGCTGACCCATTTCGGTACTTGGCCTGCCGGTATGGTGCTGCGGT
>NZ_KV799820.1:0-295 GCF_001810085.1 Corynebacterium sp. HMSC072A02
CCTGACTTAGGCCAATTTAGTGCGGAAGTTCGCGGCCGGTGATTGCTTGGATGGTGGCGGTGAGGTCGGGTGGGAGTGGTACGGCGGCGTGAATGGTTTCGCCGCCAGCGACGAGTTGAAAGCTGCGGTATTTCTTGAGTGTTCTCACGAGGCGTTTGATGGATTGGCCACTGCGTGTTTCCATCAGGTGAGCCACGGCTAGTGCGGCCATCACGATATTGAGATGTGCTGTGATCGAGTCTTGTTTCCTGGCGTAGATTGGGCGTGCTTTCAGGTCTGATTTCGACATCCGAAA
>NZ_KV799821.1:0-87309 GCF_001810085.1 Corynebacterium sp. HMSC072A02
CCAAACAACTTATGTTATTTACAATGACGCCGCTTGAAAGAAAAGCGCCATCCGGCATACACCAACCGTGCCATACATATGGCATAACACGGCCACAATGAATAAAATCAACCAACACAAAAAGTACATTGGCACACTATTGAGTTCTCAAACATCGTCACCACACAGCCATACGGAACGCCTTTGGCGGTACGCAGTACTGCGAGTAAAGAAAATATTTGTTGTCAGGGCCTGTTTTCCTACCGCCTCTCTCCAAGAATCTCAGTTCCTGTGGGGCGCTGTCGGTCGCGCTGACTCACATAAAGTTACACACGGCCTTGAAAAAACACAAATGTGCACTTCAATGAAGGTTTTTACCCCTTCTTGAAGTGCACAAAGACAACCTTTTAACGCAGACATTGGATGGCGCTCAGCGTGCCCCAAACCAGCCCATGAGGCCCGGGCTAAACACGTTGGTCTTTGTTGCCATCCGGGGATACGCGGCAACCCACACGACGTAGATGATTGCCATCCCTGTGAGCGTCCACCCCATCGCAACGCTGGGATTGATAAGCCACGCTATGAACAGTACGGCGATTGCTCCCGCTAGCGCAGTTGTGTAGAGCCACGTCAGTTTGTCGGTAATCGCGAAAGTTAAAAGTAGTGACGTCGTTGCAAGACACACGATGGTGAATCCGGCTGGATTGCCGGTCCACATCATGGATACAAGATCGGCCAAGACCGACAGGACCACGGGGATTGCCGTGCACAGCAAAGTGACCTTGGCCCACACACCGCGCGGCAGTCCAAAGGCCACTGCATCTTTGAGTGAGCTGCGGATTGAATCAGCCACTAGCGGTAGGACAATCAACGTAACAATGACACCCACGATGCCCACGCCAGTATCCCACAGCTTGATCAACACGAGATTCACCGCGATCGCGAGGGCGATGCCGATCGCCATCCACATCCAGGCGCGCACCTGGGGGCGCACCACAATTTGCGAAACCGGGGACGCTGAGAACCAGCCCGTCGAAGAATCACCATCGCTGCCTACGATGAGGGAGCTCGCGGTCATGCGCGATGGCTCGACGCGCTTGGCCATGCAGAATATCCACGCTGCCGTTGGCGCTATGAGGACCCACCACGGGAAAGCCCAGGGTGCGCTGACAAGCATGAGCAGCAGCGCCAGGGAGGCATTGATTCGCCGGTGCCCGTTCCAGACGCGCGTACTGAGACCAAAGGTGAGGTAGCGCGAGAAGTCAGGTTGGACCAGGTAGAGCTGGAGCGCCATAAGGAGTGAATACCCGATGGCCCACCCTTGCCCGCGGTCCATTCCCAGCACCGGAAGGATGACAATCCACAAGGCGTAGAAGAAGCTGTTCCAGCTCAGCGCCATATGCCTATAAAGCTTCATCACGCCTCCCCCAATGCCAGAACTGCCTGTTCGAGGGATACCTCGGTGGCGCGAAGCCCCATTTTCTGAGCCATGGCAAAGACGTTGGCGGTGTGGTTGGGGCGGGCGTCGACAAGCGCGCGGTCTGCTACGGCTGAGGTTTCGCGCTCAAGCACTGGGAGCTGCAGGCGCCCCAGCGCGCGATCGAGGGTTTCGGCAGAGCCAGTGAGCTGGACGACGCCCTCAATGAACTCATCGATGGGACCGGACAGCGGGTTCTCCCCCATCAGCGCCACGGTATCGAGCAAACCAGACAGCTCGTTAAGGTGATGGGTGGAGACGATAATGGTGCGGCCGTGCTCTTCACGCAAGACGTCGTAGAATACCTCCCGCTTGGCGGCGTCGAGGCCGAGATAGGGTTCGTCGAGAAGCATGTATGGCACCCCCGAGGCCACCGCAACAATGAAGCTCGCTGCGGACTTCTGCCCGCGGGAAAGGCCCGAGTAATTCTTCATTGGAAGCTCGAAGCGCTCGACCAGCTCCTCAGCGCGCGCTGTGCTCCACGTGGGCCAGCGCAGGCTTGCCACGGTGAAGATCTTCTTCACGTTCCAACCTTCAGGCAGTGGGTTATCTATGCCCATGAGGACAACCTTGTTGAGGACTTTTTCATTGTCGTAGGGCTTGTCGCCGTCGACTTTGATGCCGGAGCCGCCGAGCTGGCCAGCAATCTTGCGCAGCAAGGTGGTCTTGCCAATGCCGTTGGGGCCGACGAGGCCGTGCGTGAGGCCGTCGTCGAAGGTGAAGTGCGGGGTAGAAATCATGAGTAGAGTCCTCGACTTTCTGCGACAAGGTCGATGAGGTCATGGAGTTGCTGGCGGGTGTAGCCCAGGTGCACGGCTTCGTCGATGAGCGGTGCGGCGTATTCAGCCGCAAAGTCTTGGCGACGCCGCGCCCGGATAAGGTCTGCGGCACCAGAGGTGACGAACATGCCGATACCTCGGCGTTTTTCGAGGATTCCGAGATCCACGAGGAGGGTCAGGCCCTTGCGGGCAGTGGCGGGGTTGATGCTGTGGAAAGCGGCGAGCTCATTCGTGGACGGTGCCTGGGCGCCCTCGGCGAGAGTGCCCTCAATGATGGCGTCCTCGATGAGTACCGCTATCTGACGAAAGAGTGGCTGCGCGGAGTTATCCATGCAGTCTCCCTAGTTGGTTGGTTACTCATGTAACTAACCATATAACCTGCCCTGCAACCTCCGCAAGACTTGCGGCAAACACGTTTATTACCTGGGAATTTCCCCAAGGTTATCGACGTTTTGTGACTAATGGGGCACACTGGATGACACCAGCCTTAAGCTGGAGACCTCACGAAAGTGATCATAGAAAAATTAGTTAGAAACGATAGAACGGAATTTAGGAGCCATGCTTGAACGAACACTTGTCTTCGTTGACACGTCATACCTACTGGCCAGCTTTTATAACTCTTGGGAGACGGGGGCCCGCGCCCAGCTAGAGATTGATTTACCCGAAGTAGTCAGCTCCCTCGGTTCCATGATTGAGAACCAAGTAGGCAACCCCATCCACCGCCAATACTGGTACGACGGAATCCCCGATACCGGCCCCCACCGTTACCAGCGAGCACTGCGGGTCTGCGATGGCGTCCAATTGCGCACCGGTCAGCTCATCGAATGGGGCGAACGGCGAACCCAGAAAGCCGTGGACACCCGCCTCGTCGCCGATATGATCGTTTCCGCTATGAAGGGCCAAGTCACGGATTTCGTCTTGGTCTCCGGCGACGCAGACATGATTCCCGGGGTCCAGGAGGCCGTCAACAATGGTGTGCGCGTGCACCTTTATGGCTTCGGATGGGACTCCATGTCTTCAGCTCTGCGCCATGCCTGCGACTCCACCACGATCCTCGATCCGCGGGAGGACTTCGCCGATGCGATGGAGCTTGAGGTCCTTGAAGGCCCGCTGCCGCCGACCATCCGCGAGCCCCAGAGCACCGGAGAAGGAAGCGAAGACGCTAGCGATTCCGCCACCGAGGACGCCCCAGAGTGCGACGAACCTACCGAAGCACAAGCTGCCTTCCCCTCTGCGCCAAAGCCTGGGCCGGCAACACCTTCCGCCGCGGCGCAAGACGTGGCTGCCACCGCCTCGCACCCAGAGTCGGCAGCACCGAGCGCCCCCGCCGACGAAGAGGAGCCCGCCCCCTGCGGCGAACAAGCCACAAAGCCCAGCGCCGCGGATCAGAAGCCCGCGGACGCAGAAGAGGAAACGGGCTCCGAAGCCCCGAAGCCTGCCCCCAAACCGGCCGCGCCCAAGCCGTCGATGATGGCGCCGCGCCGCAAGCTGCGCTCGAAGTATGTTCCCCTCCCCGAGGAAGTGTGGAGCTCCGCCGGCTTCCAGTCCCCCTTTGACGTGGGGCAGCAATATGCCTCGTGGTGGTTCGACAACGCCGCGAGCGCCGATCAGCGCGACCAAGCCCATCTCCTTTCCGGCGGCGGTCTGCCGCCGGAGATCGACCGTCCGCTGCTACAGTTCGCCTGCGAGACTCTGCACGAGTACACGCTCACCGAAACCCAGCGCGTGAACCTCCGCGATGGCTTCCACTCCGGCATCCGCGGCGTGCTTATCAATATCCGCCGCCAGGGCAGCTAGACCGTCGAGGCGCACAGGGACCTTAATAAAGGGACCTTCTGGAGCGCGGGGTGGTGAAATCCCCTGGCCGCAGAATGCGGCCTGCTCCAGAAGGCCCCTTTTCGCGCTGGCTACTACTTATCCTCAGCGTCCTTGGCTTCGGCGCCGGCCTCGAGCTCCTCTATGGTCTTGGAGGATGAGCCTTCCAGCTCCTTGTTCTTGGCCATCTCAGCGCGGATCTCATCCAAGCGGGACATAGCGGCCATATCGTGTCCCGCCGCCGAAATCTCCTGAATCCGGCTACCACCAGCTGCCTGGTGCAGCTCCTGGGCGCCGAGCGCATCAGCGTAGCGCTTCTCAATCTTGGCGCGTACCGAATCCATCGTAGGCGTCGAGTCATCCGGCTTGAGCTCATTCATGGAGTCCAGAGCCTCAGCGTTCTTCTCCTGCATCGCCGCCTGATCGGCCTGGGACAGCAACTGGTCCACCTGCGCGAGCTGCTCCTTCAGTCGGGCCTCCGACTGCTGTTGCTGGGCCTTTGCCTGCTCCGCCGCTTGCGCGGCAGCCTCGTGCTGGGACTTCAGATTCGCCAGCTCATTTTCTACGGCAACCAGCTGGCTCGCCACAACCTCCGCTGCCTGGTTGTACTCGGCGGCCTTCTGCGGATCCTCGGAAGCGTCCGCCAACTCCAAGGCCCGGCGCGTCTGATCCTGGTAGTCCTTCTGAGTTGTCACTAGGCGGTTGAGCTGCATTTCCAGCTGGGTTTTGCGGCCAATAATCTCCGCTGCGTGCTCGGAAATCTGGCGGTGCTGTTCCTTTGCACCTTCCACGGCCTGCTGGATTTGAACCTTGGGATCAGCGTTCTCATCGATCTTCTGATCGAAAGAAGCCATCACATACTTCCAACCTTTGCTGAATGGGTTTGCCATTGCGCTCACTCCTTAGTGGTTCCTGCAGCAGTAATCAATGCAGCGCTCGTTAGTGCTTTATATGTAAAGACGCTTTCCTGCGAGTGTAGCGATACTCACAGGAAAGCGCGCAGCGGTCCATCTCGACCGCCTTTTCAGAAGAACTATCCGGAATTATTAGGCCTGCTGGCTCTCCACCTGGGCGCGGACCTCATCCATATCGAGAGCCTTGACCTGGCTAATGAGATCTTCCAGGGCTGCCGGCGGCAATGCACCCGACTCGCGGAAAACCAAGATGCCGTCACGGAAAACCATCAACGTCGGGATGGAGTTAATTTGCAGCTTCGCAGCCAGCTCCTCGTTTGCCTCGGTATCCAACTTGGCAAAGGTGGCATCAGGGTGCTCCTCGGATGCCTTCTCAAAGACCGGGCCGAAGCGCTTGCACGGACCGCACCATTCCGCCCAGGCATCCACGAGGGTGATGCCATCGCCGGAGATGGTCTCCTGGAACGTCTCTTCAGTGATGTCAATCGTTGCCATGTCTCTTCCTATCTGTTTCGGGGAACTTTGTAGGTTCTTTCAACTCTCAACGGTACACAAGGCTCAATTATTCCTTGCACCTATACCCCTAGGGGGTATACGCTCAACGGTGTATCTACCCACTACTTAAGGAGTCTGATCACGACCATGAGCACCACCACCTACACCGTTAACGGCATGACCTGCGGCCACTGCGAACTCTCCGTGAAGGAAGAGATCTCGGAGATCAAGGGCGTCACCGACGTCACCGCTGACCACACCACCGGCGCCGTCACCGTGACTGGTGAGGGCTTTAGCGATGACCAGGTCGCCGCCGCCATCACCGAAGCCGGCTACGAGTTGGCCTAAGCATCATGACCACCAGCCTCACTCTCGGTATCACCGGGATGACCTGCACCTCCTGCTCATCCCGGGTGGAACGCAAGCTCAACAAGCTCGACAACGTCGAAGCCACGGTCAACTTCGCCACGGAATCTGCCTCTGTAAGCTATGACCCAGCGACGACGACCCCCGCCGATCTCATCGACGTCGTCGAAGGCGCGGGCTACGGGGCTTTTGCGGTGGACGATGAGGGGGAGGCGTCGGCAAGCACGGCGGACACCGCCCGCGAGGGTGAGGCTTCCGACATCCTGCAGCGCACGCTCGTCTCTGCGACGCTCTCGCTGCCCGTGATGCTCCTCTCCATGGTCCCGGCCCTCCAATTCCAGAACTGGCAATGGGCCTGCCTGGTACTCACAACGCTCGTCTACGTCATCGGCGGCGCGCCCTTCCACCGCGCCACGTGGGCCAACCTGAAGCACGGCGCCGCCACGATGGACACGCTCATCACGCTGGGCACCACCGCCGCCTTTGGCTGGTCGCTCTACGCGCTCTTCTTCGGCAACGCCGGCATGCCCGGCATGACCATGCATATGACGCTGCGCTCCAATGACGCGCAGATGGACCACATTTACCTCGAATCAGTGGGAATGGTCATTACGTTCCTGCTGCTTGGGCGCTGGTTTGAGCTCAAGGCTAAAGGGCGCTCTTCCGAGGCTCTCACCACGCTGCTCACCATGGGCGCTAAAGAGGCCACGGTGCTGCGCGGCGATACTGAAACCCGCATACCCATCGGTGACCTTCACGAGGGCGATATTTTTGTGGTTCGCCCCGGCGAGAAGATCGCCACCGATGGTGTGGTCCTCAACGGCCATTCAGCCGTGGACGAATCCCTGCTCACCGGCGAATCGTTACCGGTTGAGGTTTCAGCCGGCAGCACGGTGACGGGCGCAACCATCAACGCCTCCGGGCGGCTTGAGGTGCGCGCCACCCGCGTCGGCTCCGACACCGTCCTTGCTCAGATGGGCGCGCTCGTCACCGCAGCCCAGACCTCGAAGGCCCCAGTGCAGCGTCTCGCCGACCGCATCGCCGCTGTCTTCGTTCCCATCGTCATCGGTATCTCTATCCTCGCGCTCGTGGCTCACCTGTGGGTCGGCGGAGTTGCCCCGGCCTTCGTGGCCGCCGTCTCCGTCCTCATCATTGCGTGCCCTTGCGCCATGGGCTTGGCGACGCCCACCGCAATCCTCGTGGGCACCGGGCGCGGCGCCGAACTGGGAATACTCATCAAGGGCCCGGAGATCCTCGAATCGACCCGCCAGATCGACACCATCGTTCTGGACAAGACGGGCACGATCACCGAAGGCCAAATGTCAGTAGCGGCGGTTCAGACCTCAGCAGGTCACTCAGAGCAAGAGGTTCTCCGTCTTGCTGCCGCCGCGGAGCAGGGCTCCGAGCACCCCATCGCGCGGGCCATCCGCGCAGCTTACGACGGCGACATCCCTGCAACCGAGGACTACCACGAGCTGCCGGGCCAAGGGATCGAAGCAACCGTCGATGGCGCACGCGTGCGGGTAGGACGCCCGCCTGCGGGCTACGACGGCACCGGGACGCAGGTCGGCGTCTACGTGGCGGATGACGTGGTGGGGACCATCGAGCTACAGGACCGCGTTAAGGAGTCCGCAGCCGCTGCTATCTCCGCACTCCAGGAACTAGGCCTTACACCCCATCTGCTCACAGGGGACAATGCCAGTGCAGCCCACGCGGTGGCGCGGGCGGTAGGCATTGATGAAGCCAACGTGACAGCAGAGGTGATGCCCTCTGACAAGGTGGACGCTGTAGCCCAGCTTCAGCAGCAAGGAAAGACCGTGGCCATGGTGGGCGATGGCGTGAACGACGCCGCGGCACTCGCGCAGGCGGACCTGGGAATCGCGATGGGTGCTGGGGCCGATGTCGCCATCGAGGCCTCCGATATCACGGTGATGAACAACGACCTGCGCTCCGTCGCCGATGCCGTACGCCTGGCGCGGGCCACCCTGCGCATTATCAAGGGCAACCTATTTTGGGCCTTCGCCTATAATATTATTCTTCTACCAGTCGCGGCCTTTGGCCTGCTCAACCCCCTTTTCGCGGGTATAGCCATGGCGTTGAGTTCGGTTTTTGTAGTCAGTAATTCTTTGCGCCTGAAAAGCTTTCACTCCGCAGAGTATGCTTAGCCTGCATGAATCGTCTTGATCATCGCTCTATCTCTCGCACGGAGAGGCTCGACCGCCTTCCCGTCACTGGAAAACACAAACGTCTCCTCTTCGGCTCCGGCATCGGCTGGGCGCTCGACGCCATGGACGTGGGCCTCATCTCCTTCATCATGGCCGCTTTGGCCGTGCACTGGGGAATCACGCCGACCCAATCCTCATGGCTGGCATCCGTGGGCTTCATCGGCATGGCCTTGGGTGCTACCTTCGGCGGCCTTTTGGCCGATAAGTTCGGCCGCCGCCACGTCTTTGCGCTGACGCTGCTGGTCTATGGCCTCGCCACGGGTGCCTCCGCCCTGGCGACGGGCCTTACGCTTCTCATCGTCCTGCGCTTCTTCATCGGACTCGGCCTGGGCGCCGAGCTGCCGGTGGCCTCCACGCTGATCTCCGAGTTCGCCCCGCTCAAGGTCCGCGGGCGCATGGTGGTCTTGCTGGAGGCCTTCTGGGCGGTGGGCTGGATCCTGGCAGCGGTAGTTGGAACGTTTGTTGTGGGGGCGTCGGAAAGCGGCTGGCGCTGGGCGCTCGCGCTCGGCATGGTCCCCGCCCTTTATGCACTTTTCGTACGGCTCCACCTGCCGGAATCGGTGCGCTTCCTAGAGTCGAAAGGCCGCCACGAGGAGGCAGAGGAGATCGTCGCCTCCTTTGAGGCCGAGGTGGACTCGACGGACATCGACCGCACGACCCCAGCACCGACCTACTCCGAGGAAGACGTCACCGCCGCCAGTATCTGGTCGCCGTCCCTGCGCGGGCGCACTCTCGCGTTGTGGACCATCTGGTTCTGCGTCAACCTGTCCTACTATGGCGCCTTCATCTGGATTCCTTCGCTGCTGGTCGCCGACGGATTCTCCCTGGTGAAGTCCTTCAGCTTCACGCTCATTATCACCCTGGCCCAGCTGCCCGGCTACGCCGCCGCGGCCTGGCTCATCGAAGTATGGGGGCGCCGCACCACGCTGGCTGCCTTCCTCGTGGGCTCCGCGCTTTCCGCAGGTCTCTATGGCTTTGCCAGCACTGAGGCCACGATCATCCTGGCCGGTTGTTTGCTGTCCTTCTTCAACTTGGGCGCGTGGGGTGCTTTGTACGCCATCGGTCCCGAGCTCTATCCCACCGCGCTGCGCGGGCGCGGTACGGGTGCTGCCGCCGGCTTCGGCAGGCTCGCATCCATCCTGGCGCCGCTCATCGTTCCGCCGCTCATCGCGGTGGCAGGAACGGGCTGGCTCTTCGTCCTCTTCGCGGCCGCCTTCGGCACCGCTGCTGTCGCGGCGCTGACCCTGCCAGAATTCAAGGGTAAGACCCTTGCTCAATAGGGTCGCCCTTGGCGCGTGGGTCGCGGTCATGGTTGCGCTGACTACGCTGAAGTCCTTCTTTCAGATTGGCTACCTCTGGAAGCCGGAGAACCAGCGTGTCCGCGATCTGCGCTTGGTGCCGCTCGATGAATTTTCCGGTGGCACGTGGTTTGGCCCGCTCTTTGAGTACGCGGGCAATACCGCTTTCTTCATTCCCTTCGGAATGCTCGTCTTCAGCATGTGCCGTTCACTCAAGGCCACGGCCGCGTGGGGCTTCGCGCTGAGCCTGGCGCTGGAGACAGCACAGTACGCCTTCGCCCTGGGACGCACCGATATCGATGACCTCATCTTCAATACGCTCGGCGCGCTGATCGGCGCGGCATTCGCCCGGCTGTGTGGCGAACGCTTCTTCCCCGTGTGGCGGTGGCTCGCACTCGCCGCAGCAGCCGTCTTCCTAGTCTTAGTCATTCTCGGCCCACGGTTGGGTGACCCCAACGTCGTGGTGGACCTGTGATTTAACCGTGCGCCATGTTGACGAACTTGGAGTAGTGCAGCTGGTGCGCCACCTTCACCGTGTCGATCGGGCCGCCACGGTGCTTGGCCAAGATGATGTCCGCCTCACCGGCGCGGGGATCATCGCGGTCCTGTGAGTCCGGGCGATACAGGAGCATAACCATGTCGGCGTCCTGCTCGAGCGAGCCGGATTCACGCAGATCCGCCAGCTGCGGCTTCTTGTCGGTACGGGACTCCGGGCCACGGTTCAGCTGGGAAATCGCGATGAGCGGGACCTCGAGCTCCTTGGCCAACAGCTTGAGCTGGCGGGAAAACTCCGAAACCTCTTGCTGGCGGGACTCCACCTTCTTGCCCGAGGACATCAGCTGCATATAGTCCAGCACGATGAGGTCGAGCCCGTGCTGCTGCTTGAGGCGGCGGGCTTTCGAGCGAATCTCCATCATGGTGAGGTTCGGGGAATCATCAATGAACAGGGGCGCATCCTGGATGCGGTTGAGGGTGTCATCGATCTTTGCCCAGTCCTCAGTCGATACGCGCCCACCGCGCATATCCGACAGCTTCACTTCCGCCTCCGCCGACAGCAAGCGCATGACGATCTCCGAGGCGGACATCTCCAAAGAGAACACCACGGAGGTCTTGTTGTACTGGAGAGATGCCGAGCGCATGAAGTCCATGGCCAGCGTTGACTTACCCACGCCGGGGCGGGCGGCGACGATAATCATCTGGCCAGCACGCAAGCCATTGGTTAGGTTGTCCAGGTCGATGAACCCTGTGGGTACGCCGGACTCCACGCCGTTTTGCTGCAGGGCGGCGAGTTCGTCGATAGTGGGATCGATAAGATCGCTCAATGCCCGGTAGTCCTCGGTGGTCTTCTTCTGTGCCACCGCGAAGACTTCCTGCTGGGCGCGGTCCAGAACCGATTCGATCTCCATGTCCTCGGAGCCTTGGAAGCCGAGCTGGACAACTCTGGTTCCGGCGTCGACCAGCTTGCGCAGCACCGCCTTTTCCGCCACGATCTCCGCATAGTAGCGAGCGTTAGCGGCAGTCGGCACCGTGGCCAGCAGGGTGTGCAGATAGGGCGCGCCGCCGACCCGCTCGAGGTTGTTGTAGCGATCGAGCCGGGCCGCCACGATCACCGCATCAATATCGGTGCCCGCGGCATAGAGGTCAATCATGGCCTGATAAATGAGCGTGTGCGCAGGATAGTAGAAGTCCTCCGGCTCCAGCTCTTCAATGACCTCCATCACCGTGTTCGGGCTCAAGAGCATAGCGCCAAGAACGCCCTGCTCTGCTTCCCGGTCCGCGGGTGGCTGGCGGAATTCGCCGTAACGCTTCGGCTCCTCCTGGCGGTAAGAGCGGCGGGGTTCCTCCTCTACCGGTTCAGGCGGCGGTGGAACCTGATCGTCGTCAAAACTGGCATTAGTCATTGTCCATCAATCCCACCGTTCATCGATCCCACCCTGACCGCCCCTGAAAATCTCAGCTTCTATCCGCGCCGGACGGCCAGGCTTTAAGGCAGTGCCAAGCGGCAACCGCGCGTAGTACACAACAGTGTAGCCGAGGCAATGGACACTGCCCCTTGGGTATAACTTCCGCAGTTATCCACAGATGCCTGTGGAATTACCAGCTCAGCGGACGAAGACTCCGCAAAGCACGAGGTCAGTCCTGTGGATAACTCTGCAAGCTTGTGACCAGCACAGATAATTACCGCAGGTCAGAGCCTGTTTTTCGAGGTGTGAATATACGCACAAAACCCGTGAAAAAGTAGGGTCTTCAACCCGAAATCGGCGCTACCTGCGGGTTAACAAAAGGCGGCGTGAGTAAACTCACTGTAAACTGCACGCAGGTTTATCCACAGGTTCCGCGAGTTATCCACATGCCGTGCTTGGCGACGATTCCCCACCCCGCATGCCTAAAACGGCTAAAGGCCGTACACCTTCCACCACCTCACATAGTGGGAGGAGCACGGCCTTAAACCTTGCTGTTGTCTGAGGGTCACTTACTGGCGTACCATCGCCGCGCCTCACACGCGGCTGGACGGAGGGTGACCGTCGTGCGCCTTAGTTCTTAGGCAGCGACGACCGAGAAGTTCACCTTGCCGATAACGTCAGCGTGCAGCTTCAGCTCGACTTGGTAGTTGCCGGTCTTCTTGACCAGGCCCTTGGGAAGCACAACGATGCGCTTGTCCAGCTTCGGGCCGCCAGCGGCGGCAACGGCCTTCACGATGTCCTCTGCGGACACGGAGCCGAAGAGCTTGCCGGACTCGGAGGTCTTCACGGGGACGTTGACGTCCTTGAGCTCCTCCAGCTGGGTACGGATCTCGCGTGCATGGTCCAGGTCGCGGATTGCGCGAGCTTCCTGGGCACGCTTGATGCCCTCGATCTGCTTCTCAGCACCGCGGGTGGCAACGATTGCCAGGCCGCGCGGAAGCAGGTAGTTACGTCCGTAGCCGTCCTTAACCTCTACAATTTCGCCGGGGGCGCCGAGGTTCTCAACGGCAGCGGTGAGGATCAGCTTCATGATCCCTGCCTTTCAATTGAGTTAAATGAATACTTGCGTGACAGTCTTAGAACGGGGGTTCTGCATCCGCACCACCGAAGCTTCCCGCTTGGGGTGCCGAATTCCACGGATCGTTGCTCGGAGCCGACTGCTGGGACTGCTGCGGGGCAGAAGACTGGGACTGGTTTCCAGAGAAACCACCCTGGTTTCCGGAGAAACCGCATTGGTTGCCGCCGCCGTAGTTAGCGCCACCCTGCTGCTGGCCGCCGCCATAGTTTCCGCCACCGTTACCGGACTTGCGGTTTACCTGAGCGGTTGCATAACGCAGGGACGGGCCGACCTCATCGACCTCGATCTCAAAGACAGTACGGTTCTCGCCCTCACGAGTCTGGTAAGAGCGCTGACGCAAACGGCCAGTAACAATAACGCGCATGCCCTTGGACAGGGTCTCCGCAACGTTTTCTGCGGCTTGGCGCCACACGTTGCAGGTGAGGAACATGGCCTCGCCATCCTCCCACTGGGAAGTCTGCTGATTATAGCGACGCGGGGTGGAGGCAACACGGAAATTTGCCACTGCGGCACCCGCCGGGGTGAAGCGCAGTTCCGGGTCGGCGACAATGTTGCCAACAACCGTGATATTGGTATCTCCCTGAGCCATGTCTTTACTCCTTAATATCGGTTACGTGGATTGCTCGAAACCCAGTATCCGCTATTTGCTGTCGGTGCGCAGAACCTTGGTACGCAGAATGGAGTCGTTCAGGTTCAGACGGCGATCGAGCTCGAGAACGGAGTGGGATTCGCACTCCAGATCCACGACTGCGTAGATGCCCTCTTCCTTCTTGTTGATCGGGTATGCAAGACGGCGCTTGCCCCACACGTCAACCTTTTCGACTTTGCCGCCATCCTTGCGGATTGCTTCGAGGAACTTGTCTAGGGACGGGGTTACGGTGCGCTCATCCTGATTGGGATCCAGAATGATCATGACTTCGTAGTGACGCACGGACCTCATCACCTCCTATGGTCTAGTAATTGGTATCGGCCATATCACCTTTGCGGATATGGCAGGAGGGTCTGTTGCGTCAAGCAACCCTCACACAGTACCGCACTGACCGGCGGAAAAGGAAATCCCTTGTCTCCTCGGCCGTCCCCTAGTGAGTCGCGGCGACGAAGATTGCCGAACTCGCCGGTATCACCGTAAGGAAAAGCAGAGCCAACAACCCCAGCATGATGGGCCAGGTTCGGTCTTCAGAACGCTGAAACAGGTAATAGGCACCCAATACGCACAAGAAACCTATCGTGATGGAGATGATGCCCACGATTGTTATGGTCATCGCGCAAAGTCCCCCGCCAGCGGATCCCTGCCACCGTGCGCGGCACGGACCTTGTCTTCCGACTTGCCCCACATCTGACGGATGATGAGCACGCCGATGGCGATGATGAAACCATCGCGCGTAATCACCGCGATGTCCAGCATCTCGTGCGGCAGGCCCTTGTTCTCCGACCCGAGCATGTGCCAGGTGAGGATGGGCCAGAGGAGGGCGTCGGCAAGCGCCCAGCTAAAAATCAGGCGCCACCGTGGCAGCGCCAAGAGCGCCGGGACAATGAGCCACAGCGAGTACTGCGGCGACCACACCTTGTTGAAGATTAGGAAGGCCATGATGATGAGGTAAATCATCTCAGCCACCCGCGGCGCACGCGGGGTTTTGAGCCCCATGATGGCGATTACCGCGCAGCACGCCAGGAAGGCCACGAGGGAGAAGGTATTAACGAATTCGTTTTCAAGGTCGACTCCCCCAATTCGGCTCAGGAGCGCATAGATCGTGGTCCAATCCAACCCACGCTCTTGGTTGAGCCGGAAGAATTCGCGCCAGGCTTCGGGGTAGGCCACCGCCACGGGAAGGTTCACCACGAGCCACGTCACAACAGTTGCCACGAACATCTTGATGAAAGGTGCCCAGCGCTTGTTGCGGATGGCCAGCACCAGAAAGGAACCCAGAATAAACAGGGGCCACAGCTTAAAGGCCGTGCCAAGCCCAATGAGAATGCCGGCGAGCCAGTTCTTGCCCTTGGTCACCGCAAGCAGAGCGCCGACCATGAACGCCACCGACGGGATGTCCCAATTGGTAAAGGCATGCATGACCACGAGGGGGCTAGCTGCCATGAGGACGGTGTCCCACGCCCGGTTACCCGTGAGCTGGAAAACCATAACCACGGTACCTACCCACACGAGAGACATGATGAGCGCGGTCAACCCGAAGTACCAACTGACATCGGCAATCCCAATCCACTCGACGGCCGGGTAGGTGGTGCGCGCCAGCCAAGCGACGGCGCCCTGGAACATGCCAGCCAACACGGGGTACTCCATGTAGCGCGTGATATCCCCTTCAACCCAGGAATAGGCGTAGGGGAAGCCCGGCTGGTCTAGTCCACGACCCCCATAGAGCGGGATGATGTCGTTGTAACAGAAGGACGCGTACTGGCGGTTGCCAGCCCAGTTCAGGCTGATGAGGCCATCCTCGCCCCGGGTGCTAGCCGCGCAGTTGGCCTTACTCAAGAACCCAAACGCCAGGAATGTCCACGCCAGCGTGATGATCACTCGCAGTGGAGTCCACCACCCGGAGTGGGCCGAGCGAGCAAAACGCCCCGTCGGCCCGCCCAGGGCGTCGACGGCGCCGCGGGCCATCGACTCAGAAGAGAGAGGGACTAGCTGAGAAGTCGTGTGTTGGCTCACCAGGGATCAGTCTCCTATTGGCCAAGTAGTTGGTCGAGGCCATCTCCATTGAGAATCTCATCCAGCGAGGGGACCTCAGGATCGGCGGGCTGAGCCGGTTGCTCAGGCTGGGCCGGCTGCGCCGGGGCATCACCATGCCCCTCGTCATGGTGTTGGCCTTCCTCTGGTTTTGCCTCGCCCTCGCCCTCAGCGGCTTCGCCCTCCGGGCTTGCCGGGGTCTGGTCCCACGTCGTGGTCTGGCTCGGGTCATAGACATAGCCCGAACCCCAACTGCCGACGCCGTAGTTGATCGGATAGGCCTGCGGGAAGGTCTGCTGCTCGACGTTAGCCAGAGAAGTGTCCAAGATGGACTTCCAGATCTTCGTCGGTGCGTCCGAGCCGTACATGATGCCGCCCCACTGATTGAAAATCGCGGAGGTGTTGTCGGCCGTGCCTACCCACACTGCTGTAGCCAGCTGGGGCGTGGAACCGACCATCCACGCATCTTTGTTCTGACCGGTGTCACCCAGCTGCGTGGTACCAGTCTTAGACGCAGACGGGCGCCCGCCAGCTAGCGCGCCATTCGACCATGCGGCAATTGGCTGCATCGCAGAAATAACGTTGTTAGCCACGTTGGCGGAGACACGGCGCTCACCGCCGTCGGTCGGGTTCTCATAAAGAACCTCGCCGTTGGCGTTTTCAACCTTCTGCACGAAGTGCGGTTGGTGCCACACACCCTGGTTGGTCAAGGTAGCCATTGCCGTCGCCATGTCGAGCGGGCGCGATTGATACTGGCCCAACACGATGCCTTCGTACGGCGTACCTCCCTTCTCCGTCAGGGTCTTTTCAATCCCCGGCAGGCTGCGCGCAACGCCCAATGCGTGTGCCATGTCCGCGGTGTCCTGCATCTTGTTTTCCAGGTCATCCTGGAGGCGCAAGAAGGAGGTGTTATAGGAATTCTTCAGCGCTTCGGCGATGCTGCAGCTGCCGCAACCGCCGCCCACGTTGGTCACGATCTGCGATCCTGGCAGCTGGTAGGGCGCCGAGGAGTAATAAGTATTGAGATCGATGCCCTGCTGGAGGGCCGCTGCCAACGCCATGATCTTGAAGACCGAACCGGTCTGCAGCGGGGAGTTGGCGTAATCCCAACCATTGGCATCATCCCCGCCGAAGTAACCGCGCACTGCACCCGTAGCTGGGTCGATGGTCACGGCTGCAGCACGGGCGTCCTCCTGCAGCACCGCAAGCTGCTCGTGGGCCGCGTCTGTCGACGCGTTTTGCACAGTCATGTCAATGGTGGTGGTCACCTTGAGGCCACCGGTGGCCAGCTGGTCCTCGGTAATTCCCACGCGTGCCAACTCGCCGGTGACTTGGTTCTTGATGTGCCCATAAGCACCGGGTGCCTCGGTGTAGGCGGAGTATTCGCTGGGATCACGGGTCTCCGGGAAAGCCATCTGGGACCGCTCAGCCGCATCCAGATCGCCCATCTCAACCAGGCCATCCATGACGTAGTTCCAGCGGTTCTGCGAGCGTTCCTCATCCACCCACGGATCCAAAACCGATGGGGACTGGATGAGGCCGGCGAGCATGGCGCCTTCCTCCACGGTGAGGTCCTTGGCGTCCTTGTTGAAGTAGGCATTGGAGGCAGCCTCGATGCCGTAGGCATTGCGGCCGAAGTACACGGTGTTGAGGTAGGCGTTCAGGATGTCCTCTTTGGCCCACTCATTGGTCATCTTCACCGAGTAGATGAGCTCACGGATCTTGCGGACGTAGGAGTATTCGTCACCCACCAGGGTGTTCTTCACGTATTGCTGGGTGATGGTGGAACCACCACCGGCGGTGCTATCACCCGTGAGCTTGCCCAAGACGGCGCGGCCCAGACCAGTGAAGGAAAAGCCCGAGTTGGTCCAAAACTCACGGTCCTCGGCGGCGAGGACCGAGTCCTCTACGTAATCCGGGATCTCATCCAACGTCACCTGACGGCGGTTACCTTCCGGCGGAACGAGCTTGGCCAACTGAGTTTCACCATCGCCGGCGACGATGGTGGAGATCTGGCTCGGCTGCAGCTCCTTGGGGCCGGGGACGTCGTATTGCGTATACGCGTAGCCGAAGAGCAGGGCGGGAATGCCCACTAGTACAAACAAAACAGCCAGCACGATCCACGGCCAGCGGCGCTTGCGGCCGGACGAACGCTGAGCGCTCTGTGAGGTGCTCTTCCTGCGATTACCTGACTTTCGCCCGGAGGTTTCCTTGTCGGTCACTGATCCGTGTCCTCATCAATCCTGTACAGAAACTGTAAATACATGCAGCTTACCGGCGTGAACTGGGAAGCCAAAACTACCCTAGAGCATAGACCGTGGCAGCTCGAAGCAGATGATTCCAGCGGCACGCCGGACACACTTCCACAAAATGCACGGTAAATTCCAGCCCTTCTGCGGCCATGTCCGCAATTTCCGCAGCGCTCCGCGCACTTCCCGCCCGGCGTTTTAAAGCATCTCCATAAACCCAACGGGTCAGCCGCATTTCTGAACCGCACACTGGGCACGGCTTGCGCATGTCGACGCCATGGTGTTCCGCCGCCGCGCGAAGGAGAAAGTCGGCATCACATAGCTCTTCCCGCGTCACCTTTCCCGCGCGAAGCTCGCGCAGATGCTGTGCACGCTCCCATTCATAAGAGACTTCGTTGCGGTAGGCCACTGCGGACCTTGTCTTTGCAGACTCTGCCTTTGACGGAGAATTCACGCCGGACAGTGTAGTGCCGGCGGCGTCAACAATCTAGGCCCTTTCATAGTGCTTCGCAGTGAGAAACCAAATTTTTTAATCGGCTAACTACCGCTCCGCGAAATTACTAGCTACACTTATTTTCCATGAGTGAAGAAACTATCGAATCCCCCATCCCTTACGAGGATGCCCTGGAAGTCGCCCGCCAGATCCAGCCCGCGCTCAACAAACTCATGCTCATTTTCCAGCGCACGACAGAGGGCACATCCCTCACCACGTCGCAGGTCTCCATCATGAACCAGCTGCGCATGCGCGGCCCTTCGCGCGTGAGCACCATCGCCCAGGCAGAGCTCATCCGGATGCCTACCGCCTCCAATGCGCTGTACCAATTGGAACGCCAAGGTTTCGTGGAACGCCACCGCGACGAGAAGGACCGCCGCGGTGTCCTCGTCGCCCTTACCCAGCTCGGTGAATCCGAGCTGACCATCGTCTCTCGCCAGCGTGCGGCGGCTTTGGCAGAGATCCTGCGTTGGCTCGATCCGGACGACATCAAGGATGCCAACTCCCTGGTTAACCTGATCTCCAAACTGGCCGATGTCTACCGGCCAATCATGGAAGGAAAATAGACCAAAAAGCGCCGGTAGAGCGGATTTTTATTTTAAGGCGTGAAGGGCCGATAATGAATAAAACGACCCCGAACCTTTTGATGAATGGCTAAGAATTCTTCACACCCCGCGGAAGGACAGTGCTCCCCAGACGCCACGGTCCCTCCGCTCCGCGTCCTTGTTTCGTGGAGCCCCAGCTCCACCGGCACGGAAGCTATCGAGTTTGCCGCGTGGATCGCGCGTTCCTCGCCCGTTCAGATCCGCGTGGTATCTACTATTTCGCAACCACTCACCGTGACGTCGCTCAGCAAGCTCACCGGTTCTTATAAAAAGTGGTTCAAGAAGGAGCGCGCCGCCTGCGAGCGGGCCGTCAAACAGGCGTTGAACGCGGCAGGGGTAGACAAGTCCCAGCTCGATAAGAACGTCTCCGTTCTCATCGCAGGGCCCTCGCGCCCGCAGCTCTTGGAGGAGGCGGCCAAGGAATTCAACGCAAGCGTCATCCTCCTCGGCGCAAACCAATCCGCACCCAAGGGCCGTTTCTTCTCCGGCTCTACCGCCGATGCGCTTTTGCACTATGCGCCGCTTCCGGTGGGCTTGACTCCGCGCGGCATCAAGCTGTCCAAGCACGGCATCACCCGCATTAACTTTGCTTTCACCGATCTCGGCAGCGCCGATGATCCCGCTCTCATGCACGCGGCCTGCATTGCGCAGCGCGGCGGTATCCCCCTGCGAATCCTGGCGTTTTCAGCCAAAGGGCTTGTCGACGTCCCCCTCGAATACTCCCCCACCTTTCCTTCCGATGCCCCCAATTGGCGCGAGCACTCGCTTTCGTTGTTGGACCGGGCCCACGATTTCATCGCGGATGCCTACCCCGAGCTTTCGGTCACGACGGCCATCGGCAGCGGCCATGGCTGGTCCGGCGCGGTGGACTCGCTGAAGTGGAAGAAGGGCGACCTCCTCTGCTTAGGCTCCGACCCCATGGGCCCCATCGAGCGCGTCTTCATCGGCAGCACCGCCACCGAGCTGCTCCCGCATCTGGGCGTGCCCGTGCTGGTCTGCCCCAGCACCTACACCGCCGAAGCGCGTTAGACTGGCAGACCATGGCAGCCGAGCACCCCGAAAACGATCTCACGTCCGACGCGGACTATACGAACCTGCCTCGCCCCGAGCCCCGCACATTTGACGAGCTTGCCGACGAACCCGATCCCCTCGCCGTCGCCGAAGCCAACCGCCGCTCCTCGCGCCAAGCTCTGTGGTTTATGATTGCCATCCTTATCGGCTCAGCGCTCTATGCGCTTCTCCTCGCGGGCATCTTTAAGGTCGCCGGAACCACGACCGACTGCCTCCGCGCCGAGTATGCCGCCTGGCTCTGCACGAGGACCCAGCGCACCGTGTTCGCCACGACGACGCTAATCATCCCTTTCATCGGCATGATCGGCTGCGCCGTCATCATGGTGCGCAAGCTCAAGGCCTATGTGCGCTGGCGCGGTTGGATGGCCATCTTCTGGGTCATGGCCGGCAACTTCATGATCTGGTGCATCAACGATATCCAGATCCTGCTCGCCCCGGTTATCGAAAACTAGCCCTGCGCCTGGGCAGCTGCCACCTCGGCGCAATCCGGCCGCCCACAGTGCTGTGTTTCCACATGCTGAATGCAGTCATCGCAGATGAGCACCTGCTTACGGCACGTGTCCTCGTTGATGCAGTTATGGAACGTGTTGGTTCCCGCCCCGCAATGCACACAGTGGCCGAGCTGAATGAAGCCCGGATCCTCTAGGCCCTGGCCAAACTCGTGGTGCATGCGCTTGTCAAAGACGTACATCGAGCCTTCCCACAGGCCATCGTTGCCGTACTTTTCGCCGTAGCGCACAATGCCGCCGTCGATTTGATAGACCTCGTTGAAGCCTCTGTTCTTCATCAGCGCTGAGAGGATTTCGCAACGGATGCCGCCCGTGCAGTAGGAGACCACGGGCTTGTCCTTCATCCAGTCATATTTTCCGGACTCGATTTCGGCGATGAAGTCATGCGTCGTGCGCACGTCCGGCACCACGGCATTCTTAAACTTGCCGATTTCCGCCTCCATGGCATTGCGTCCGTCGAAGAAGACGACCTCCTCGCCGCGCTCTTCTACTAGCTTGTTGACCTCTTCGGGTTTGAGGTGAACGCCGCCGCCGATGACGCCATTCTCATCCACCTTGAGCTCACCCGGCGCGCCGAAGGCCACGATCTCATCGCGCACCTTAACCGAGAGGCGCGGGAAATCCTCCGCACCGCCTTCGGACCACTTGAACTCCATCTTCTTGAAGCCCGGGTACTCGCGGGTTTCGCGCACGTAGCGCTTGCAGGCCTCCATGTCCCCGCCCACGGTGCCGTTGATGCCGTGCTCCGAAATGAGGATGCGGCCCTTCAGCCCGAGCTTCTCGCAGAGGTTACGCTGCCACAGCATGATCGCGGTGGGGTCCTCAATGGGAGTAAAGCAGTAGTAGAGGAGAATCTTGCCAATAGTCACGCCCGCAAGTCTAGGCCTGCTAATGGCAAGATCCCCAATTTTTCGGTGGAGTCTTAGCGCTTCTGGTACAGCGCGCTCTTGCGGGCAAAGACCGGATCGGAGGTCACCAGGACACCTAGGTTGCGGAAGATGCCCTCATCCACGGAACCCAAGATGGTGGTGGTGTGGACATCGCAGCCCTCGAGTTCCTTCAGTGCGTCGAGCGCGCGGCGGGCGTTCTCGTCCTTGGCCGCGGAGACAGAGAGTGCGATGAGCACCTCGTCGGTGTGCAGGCGCGGGTTCTGCGAACCCAGATGCTTGGTCTTCAGCGTCTGGATCGGCTCGATGGATTCCGGCGAGAGCAGGTGCAGGTCATCGTCGATGCCCGCCAGGTGCTTGAGCGCATTGAGCAAGGTGGCCGCCGAGCAGCCCAGAAGTGGGGAGGTGCGGCCGGTGATGATGGTGCCGTCGTGAAGCTGCAGCGCGGACGCCGGGCCGTCGGTCTCCTCCGCCTTCTGACGCGCCGGGAGCACCACCGGGCGGTCGGTGGACTTGATGCCGGCCTTCGCCATGACCACGGCGGCACGCTCGGACTGCGTGGAGTCGAGGCCGTTGCGGGCCTCCTCCACCAAAGTCTTGAAATAGCGGCGGATGATTTCCTGCCGGGAGGCCTCGCGGCAGACCTCGTCGTCGGTGATGCAGAAGCCCACCATGTTCACGCCCATGTCCGTCGGGGACTGGTAGGGAACGGTGCCGGTCAGGCGCTCAAGCAGGGACTTCAGCAGCGGGAAGGCCTCGACGTCGCGGTTGTAGTTCACCGTGGACTCGCCGTGCGCGGAGAGGTGGAAGTGGTCGATGACGTTGGCGTCGTTAAGGTCCACCGTGGCTGCCTCGTATGCCAGGTTCACCGGGTGGTCGAGCGGCAGGTTCCAGATGGGGAAGGTCTCAAACTTGGCGTAGCCCGCCTGCACGCCGCGCACGTTCTCGTGGTAGACCTGCGATAGTGCGGTAGCCAACTTACCGGAGCCCGGCCCCGGCGCGGTGACCACCACGAGGTCACGGGTGGTCTCCACGTAGTCGTTCTTGCCCAACCCCTCCTCGGAGACGATGAGGTCGATGTTGGCGGGGTAGCCCGGGATGACGCGGTGGCGCGCCACCGTCAGCCCCAGGCGCTCGAGGCGCTCGATGAAGGCCTCCGCCTGGCTGTTGCCGTCCTCGAGCTGCGTCATGACGATGTTATTGACAAGGAAGCCGCGGCCCCGGAAGACGTCGACAAGCCGCAGCACATCGTCTTCGTAGAGGATCCCCAGGTCACCGCGCATCTTTTGGCGCTCGATGTCCTTGGCGTTGATGCAGACGAGGATTTCTACGTCATCTTTGATGCGCTCGAGCATCGCAATCTTGTTATCCGGGGTGAAACCGGGCAGCACGCGGGAGGCATGCATGTCATCGAAAAGCTTGCCACCCATTTCCAGGTAAAGCTTCCCACCGATTTCTTTGCGTCGAGCGTTGATGTGCTCCGACTGCAGCTCAATGTATTTTTCACGGTCAAAACCGATTGCGCGCCCCATAGTATTTAGGCCCTTCCGTTCAACGGGTAGTACCCGGAAAGTCTACAGCAGCACTGCCCCCGCGTAGACTTCCTGACATGCCTGAGGGACACGTTATTCACCGCCTTGCTCGGACACTCAATGCGGACTTTCGCGGCGCGCCGCTGGCTGTGAGCAGCCCCCAGGGCAGGTTTGCTGCGGAGGCCGCGCTTGTCGACGCCTCACCCCTCTCCCTCGCCGAAGCCTTTGGCAAGCACCTCTTCCTCCACTTCGATGCGGATAACCCGCGCCACGTGATTTACATCCATTTGGGGCTCATTGGGTCCCTGCGCTTTGAGCCTTCCGCTGATGTGTGGGGGCAAATCCGGCTGCGCATCGATAACGGAACGATGGCCGCGAACCTGCGCGGCCCGCAGTTCTGCACGCTCATTACGGAGGAGGAATACCAGGCCAAGGTGGCGAAGGTGGGCCAGGATCCGCTCCGCACAGATGCCGACTCTGATGCGCTGTGGGCCCGCGTGCATGCCTCGCGGCGCAGCATCGGCGCGATGCTCATGGACCAAGGCCTCTTTGCTGGTGTGGGCAATATCTACCGCGCGGAGGTGCTGTTCCGCCAAGGGCTCTCCCCCTTCATCCCGGGCACGCAGCTCGACCACGCGGAGTTCGATGCCATCTGGTCGGACCTGGTGGAGCTCATGGACTATGGCGTCGAGCACGGCCGCATCGACACGGTCCGTCCCGCGCACACACCGGAGGCCATGGGCCGCGAGCCGCGCAAGGATGACCACGGCGGCGAGGTCTACGTCTACCGCCGCGCCGGGCTGCCGTGCCATGTGTGCGGCACCGAGATCCGGGAGCAGGTCATGCAGGGCCGCAACCTCTTTTGGTGCCCTACCTGCCAACCCGCGCGCTAGGGTGTGGGTTATGCGCCCCGCTTATACCGTTGCCACTGTCCGTGCCGCTGAAAAGCACCTGCTGGAACAGCAATCTCATGAGGATCAGCTCATGAAGCTGGCCGCCGCGGCGGTGGCAGACGCTGCTTCAGTGATGCTGGAGGCTCGCCCCGGCGCGGTGCTCATACTCGCTGGTTCCGGCGGCAACGGCGGGGACGGGCTTTTTGCCGGGGCGGAGCTGGCCTCACGCGGGGTTACGGTCCACGCTCTGGTGCCGGACCGCTGCCACGAGGAGGCCCTCGCCGCGTTCCGTGCCGCCGGTGGCACGGTCCTTCCTTCCGACGCGCTGCCTAACGGCAGCGCGCCCTTAGGAAGCGCGCTGCTTATCGACGCAATCGCCGGCCTCGGATCCGCACGGGGTTTAACCGGCACCGCGCTTTCGCTCTACCGCGAAGCCACCGCTGCCGGGGCTGCTGTCTTAGCCGTCGATATTCCTACCGGCGTCGATCCCGACACGGGAGTGTGCGCCGCGGATGCCGTCCACGCCGACGTCACCGTCACCTTTGGCTCGCCACGCCTCGGCCACGCGCTGGCCGCCGAATGCGGGCAGGTTGTGGTCTCCGATCTCTTCTTGCCCGGCGCACCTTCTTTCGCTGAGACCCTCGCCGAACTCGATGAACCAGCGGCATTCATCGCCCACGAGCCCTCCGTGCCGACGCCCTTTGCGTGGCAATCGGGCGAACTCGATCTGCCGGGCGGGCGCGCTTCCCGCCCCTGGCCAGTTGGCTGCACTGGCCCCATCGTTGATCCCACACCGAGCGCGCGCTCCGATAAGTACTCCGGCGGCGTCGTTGCCCTGGCCGCCGGCAGCAACACGTACCCGGGCGCGGGAATCCTCTGCGCCACCGCGGCGGTGCGCGCCACGCCCTCGATGGTGCGCTTCATCGGCGATAACTCGATTACCTCCCTGCTTCCGGAGCTGGTCTGCCATCCCGATGCGTCCTCCGCCGGTCAGGCCCAGGCCTGGGTCGTGGGCCCCGGCCGCGGTACCGATGCAGCGGCGGCCACCGAACTGCGAAAGGTGCTAGCGCAGGGCCTGCCCACCATTCTCGATGCCGACGCCCTGACACTTTTGGCGCGCAACACCTCCCTGCGCCAGAAAGTTACCGAGCACCCGATGAGCATCCTCACCCCGCATGAAGGCGAGTTCATCCGCCTCTATGAGGCCACCTTCGGCTCTGCTCCCGATGCGTCTGCTGGGTGGGGCGCTGCCCTCCACGAGCTAGCCGAGGAGCTGGACAGCATCATCCTGCTCAAAGGCCGCTTGACCCGCGTTACCGCTCCGGGCCAGCCGATCTATTCCTTCAACGCCGGTCACTCTTTTGCCGCGACCCCGGGCTCCGGGGACGTGCTTTCCGGCATCCTCGGCGCGGTGATGGCCCAGCACTTCGCCAACGCTCCCGCCGCTTCCTCTACCGAGTCCTCGAGCAAGATCATCACCGAGGTCCTCCACGCCGGCGCCATCCACGCGCATGCGGCGGCCATCGCGGCCGAGACCCCCGAGGGCTTCGCGCCCTGTTCGGCCTCCCAGATCGCGGCAGCCATCCCGCGGGCCATTGCCCGGCTCCTCAATGCCGAGCGCTAGCTCCGTGGCCCGGCATTAGCTCCGCCGCTAAGTACGTTTCGATCAAATAGCACCCCAGAAATTCGAAGATCTGGGGCCTTATTTGATCGATCCGTACCTAGCCACCACCGTGTGGGTACGTTTTCGCAACCAAGCCCTAAAATTCCGCGGTTCGCGGGCCACTATTTACGAAAACGTACCGTGGCGCGGCGCAGGATCCCGGACGCGGTACCGACGGACTTGCGCATGAGCCCGCGTGGCCCCACCACCACCGTGCCGCGGCGCAGCGAGGTGTTCTCCCACGGCCACGTCATCCCGGCCCATGCTGCTGCGACGGCAAGAGTCTCTGCCGCGATGTAGCCGGGCCAGGCTCCCAGCAGGTTGATGATGGAGGGACTTCCCGGCGCGTGGTTGAGGAAGCCGTAGTTGCCGTCGGTCTTCGCATTGACCGCCATGGCGGTAGCCATCCACACAGGTGTGACCTTCACGGCGAAGCGATAACCCTTCCACGTCGGCCGGTAACCCAAGCCAAAGGTCAGCGCTAGCGGCACAGCGAGGGCCACGATGTGGAAGAACCAATATGTACCGAACCGCAGCCAGCGCGGGGAGAAGTAGTAGATGACATCCGGGGTGATGATGGCCTGCGGGTTGAGGATGATGCCCCAGAAGTAGGTCAAGGTCAGGGCATGTTCGTTGCCGGTAATGAGCCCCAGCGCCAAGATGGGGCGCAGCACATCGCACAGGTGCAAAGGCAAAGACTCGCGGATATCGAATTGCTTCGGGTCCAGGGAGATAACCGTCCACGCAGTGCCCGCCACCAGCAAGGCCCAGCCCACCATCCGGCGGATGAAGGTCTCGCGGGAGGTTCCCTTGATTCTGCGGGCGGCGACGATAAAGACCCCGCAGGCCACCACGGTGATGCTCAACATGAGCGCATGCAGCGCGGTCCACTGCTGCATGCGCGGGTAGTCAGTCGGGCTTACTCGGGGTTTGCGGGGTCGAATCATAACGGGGTATTAATTTACCCCTTTGTATGAACATGTGAGAGATGAGCGGGTTCCTACGCGGCTAGCTCGGAATATTCGGAGAGCTTTCCATCCTTGACCTCGACCACGGTATCGGCATAGTCCAGCAGGCTGCGGTCGTGTGTGATGAACAGTGTGGCGGTGTCGAAGTCATCGGTGACACCGCGCAGGAGCTTGGCAATCTCGCGGGAGAGCTTGGAGTCGAGGGCAGAGGTGGGTTCGTCGGCAAGCAGCACGGAAGGCTGGCCCATGAGCGCGCGGGCAATGTTGACGCGCTGGCGCTGGCCACCGGAGAGCTGGTTCATGCGGCGGTTGCCAAAGCCTTCCAAGCCCACGAAGCTGAGCAGCTCGTCAGCGCGGTCACCGCGGGGCTTGCGGCCTTCCATGTGGTCAATGATGAGCAGCTGTTCGCGCGCAGTCAGGGCTGCCAACAGGTTGGCCTGCTGGAAGATGAGCCCGCGGGTGCCGTGCATCTCAACGGATCCGGAGTCCGGCTCGATAAGTCCAGCGGCCACGGAGAGCAGGGTGGATTTACCGGAACCGGATTCGCCGATCACGGCGGTGAGCCCGCCGGGCTTAACGTCTAGGCTCACGCCGTCGAGTGCAGTTGTGCGGGACTGGCCGTCGGGGTAGGTCACCACGATGTCGCGCAGTGACAGGGCGGGAGTAACGGTGGTAGTCATTAGGCGTTGCCTCCTAGGGCGTCGAGCGGGTTGATCTTGGAAACGCGGCGGGTGGCCAGGAAGGCACCGGCGATGCCGAGCAGCCAGATGCCGAGCGCGGGGACGATGACGGTCATGGCGGAGACCTCGAAGGGCACAGCACCTTGGGCGGCAAGGCCCAGCAGCCAGCCGACGAGCGCGCCCACCCCAACGCCAATCGCCAAGATGATGGCTGCCTGAGCGATAGCATCCTTGAGCAGGTACTTCACGCTGGCGCCAAGGGCACGCAGGATGGACAGGTCACGGGTGCGCTGAATGGTCCAGATGCTCAGGAAGGCGATGGTGACCAGCGCGGAGATACCGTAGAGGAAGGCTTGCATGGTCAGCAGGGAACCGCGCTCCGAGCTATAAGCCGGCAGGCCGGACAGGGCCTTGCCCATGGACACGGAGGTGTCGGTCGGCTCCTGGGAAAGCACGGCCACGCCCACCATGTCCTCGGGGGAATGGGAGACCTTCTGCCAAGTTTCGGTGGAGACCCACACCACCGGGGAGTGCGAGTAGTACTCATCCTCAACCACTGCATTCACGCCCAAGTCCACGCCGCCGAGAGTGCCCCGGGAGGGCGCATTCATGTCTTCATCGATGGATCGGCTCAAGACCATGCCTTCTTCCGGAATCACGGTGCTGGAGCCGGGGATCTGGGTGCCGGCGGGCAGGCCGATAACCGCCACGCCGCCGTGGCCTTCCAGCTTGGTTTGGGAGGTGCCCAGCGGAATACCAGAAGCGGGGACATCCTCGGCGAATATCTCCGACTCGGTGAAGGAGGGATCTTCCGTCGAGAAGGTCACATAAGGATTCTGCTCCCCGAGTGCCTCAAGTGCGGAGGTATTTTGCTTGGACAGGCCTTGGGTCAGGCCGGACAACATAACGAGCAACAACGTAATTAGAGCCACGACGCCGCCGATCAGGAAGAACCGACCGCGGGCGGTGACTATCTCTCTCAATGCCAGGAACATACTATTTATCCTGCGTGTGCGGGCGCTGAAAGTAATCGGGTAGCCAGTTGAACCTCTACTCAACCGGTTGGTTGATTCGCGCTCCCCCACCTAGGCGATAGGCTGGTGCCTCGTGATGATGAGCAACAAACTGTGGACCGTAGGCCTGCATGCCATGTTCGGCTTCCTCCTCGTGTTCGGAGTGCTCCGCGCCTGGGCAGATGAGCGCCTCGATGCCCGCGTCCTCGGCCTCTCCATCGCACTCGCAGTGGTCTACACGTGTTTCGTCATCTTCGGTTCCCGCACCATTACCCGCCCCGTCCCCACCACGCTGTGGCTCGCCGCTTTGTGCTTGTTGTGGATCGGCCTCATGGTGCACGCCCAAGACTTCATGTGGCTCGAGTTCCCGCTGGTCTTCGTCTTCATCCATGCACTGCCCTTCTGGCCGGGCATTCTCGCCAGCGTGGTCCTGTGGGCCGTGGCCGCCTTCGTCCCCGCGTGGATCCACCCGCAATTCTGGACCGCGGCCGCGGCCATCGGGCCCTTCATTGGCACCTGTTTCGCCGTGGCCGTCTACCACGCCGCCCGCCGGGTTCAGGCGGAGGCGGCGCACCACGAGGCCGTCGCCAAGCAGCTGCGTGAGACCCAAGAAGAGCTCGCCGCCAGCGAGCACCAAGCCGGACGCCTCGAGGAGCGGGAGCGGCTCTCCCGCGAGATCCACGACACCGTGGCGCAGGGGCTGTCCTCCATCGTCCTGCTCAGCCGCGCCGCCAAGAACACCTCCACGCAGCAGGACGTCACCGAACAGCTCGCACTCATTGAGAAGGTAGCCCAGGACAACCTTGCTGAGGCCCGGCGCTTCGTCAAGGAGCTCGCGGCCCCTGCCTCCTCCATCGATAAGGAACTGCGCACACTCGTGGATGAGCTCCAAGCCCAGGCCAAAGGGCTCGGGCTGCGTACTCGCTTCGGGCTCAAACTCACCGGAAGCGCCGAGGTTCCCACCGAGTTTTCCCACGTCATCCTGCGCGCCGCGCGCGAAGGGCTGACCAATGTCATGAAACACGCCGACGCCGACCAAGCCGTGGTCACCCTCGGCTCTTTCGAGGATGGAATCATCCTCGATGTCGTCGATAACGGCCGCGGCATCGACAGTCCGCGCGGCTTCGGGCTCACCGGCCTGGAGCAGCGTGTTCGCAGCGTTGGCGGCACCGTCCAGGTAGAATCTTCACCCGCCGGCACCGCGCTCGCGGTGCGAATCCCAACAGGAGGCAGCAGCAATGGTCAACGTGATGCTCATCGATGATCACCCCGTGGTCCGCGCCGGGCTGCGCGCGATTCTAAACGCTTTCCCCGATATCGAGGTGGTGTTGGAAGGCTCCGATGGCTCGGCCGTCGAAAAGCTGGCGGATGCTGATGCTCCCCACATTGACGTGGTCGTCTGCGATATTCAGATGCCGGATGTTGACGGCATCGCCGCCACCCGGCGCGTGCGCGAGCTCGATGGACCTCCGGTACTCATCCTGACCACCTATGACACGCAGGCGGATATCCTGGCCGCCGTGGAGGCGGGCGCGTTGGGCTACCTGCTCAAGGACGCCCCCGAGGACACCCTGCACACCGCGGTGCTCGACACCGCCGCGGGCAAGCGGACCTTGGCGCCTGAAGTCACGAACCTCCTGGCGGAGCGCTTGGCGCAGCCGGAAACCGCGCTGTCTCCCCGCGAGCTGGAGATCCTGCAAGCGCTGGCCACGGGAGCCTCCAACAAGCAGATTGCCCAGCGGCTTTTCATCTCCGAGGCCACGGTCAAGACCCACCTCATCCACGTCTATCAGAAGCTCGGCGTGGAAACCCGCACCGCAGCCGTCTCCGCCGCCCGCGAGCGAAAGCTCATCCAATAGATGCATACCTACGATTGCATCGTGGTGGGTGGCGGCCAATCCGGCCTGGCTACCGGCTATTACCTGCGCCGCCAGAAGCTCGACTTCCTCATCCTCGACGCCAACTCCTCCCCCGGCGGAGCTTGGCAGCACGTGTGGGATTCACTCACTCTTTTTAGCGATGCCCAGTCCTCCACCCTGCCCGGCTGGCCCATGCCCGCCTACCCGGGTTTCCCGCCGGCATCCCACGTGGTGGATTACCTCACCCGTTATGAGCAGCGCTATGACCTGCCGGTCCGGCACGGGGTGGCGGTGGAGCGCGTGCTTGATGACGCCTCCCGCTTCCGCCTCCTCACCACCCACGGTGAGTTCCGTGCCCGCACCGTCGTGGCCGCGACGGGCACCTGGTCCGCGCCGTTCATCCCCTTCTACCCCGGTGAATTCCAGGGGCGCCAATGGCACACGGCGAGCTACCCGGGGTGCGGTCCTTTCTTAGAGCGCGGCCACAACAATCCTGTGGCCGTTGTCGGTGCTGGTAATTCCGGCGCGCAGATTGCCGCCGAGCTCGCCCTCGCCGGCGTGGACACCACGTGGTTTACCGCGCACCCTCCGCGCTGGATGCCGGATGATGTGGACGGGCGCGTGCTCTTTAGCCGCAACCGCCAGCGCATGCTGGCCAAGCTACGCGGCGAGCCGGACCCGGGCTCCGAAACAGAGCTGGGGGATATCGTCATGGTCCCGCCTGTGCTCAAAGCCCGCGATAGTGGGATTCTGAACGCCACCGGCATGTTCTCCTCACTCGAGGAGCTCAACCGCGAGGGCTTTAGCGATCTCATCTGGGCCACCGGCTTCCGCCCAGCACTGCGCCCCTTCCCCGGGCTTTTGGCAGAAGGAAAGCCCACGGTGGAAGGTTTCTTCCCCGTGGGCTATGGCTCGTGGACGGGCCCGGGCTCGGCCACGATTACTGGTGTCTCACCCTATGCGCGGCGGGTGACGGGGGACGTCGCCAAGCTCGTTCGCTCTACCCACTAGGCGCTACAACGCCACCATGGCGAGGAGCACCACCGCTGCCAGCGCAAGGAGGAATCCCAGGCGCCGCAGAATCTTTGTCTGCCCTTCGCGCCCCAAGCGCGCCATGAGTACGGCGCCGAGAACAGAACCCACGGTGTTGTATAGAAGGTCATCGACATCGCTAAAGCCCAGGGCAAAGATATACTGGGCGCTTTCTATGCACAGGCTGACCATCAGGCCGATGAGCATCGCCCCGCCCAGGCCCCATTTAATACCCGACAGGTTGCGTCCCGCTACGTAGAGCGCCGCGCCCAGCGGCATGAAGAGAGCGATATTTCCCACGAGGTCGGTCCACCCGCCGTACCACACGGAAGAGTTCTCAAAACCGCCTAAGAGCTGGGTGTTCACCTGGCGCACGGCATGCGCGGAGCCGTCAACCACGCCTGGGATGTCCATGAATGGCTTGCCCACCGTCGCCAGCATCACGACCACCAAGGACAGGGCCGCGACTAGGAAGGAATCACGAAGCAGGTGCCGATACGGATCCGGCGCGGGCCGCAGCCTATTGCGCGGGTGTTGAGCTTTAATCCCAGTCATGCGCTTCACCCTAACGATGTTCTCTGGACGCTGGCTGAAGCATTGGCCAGAAAACGCTGCTTCACATCCTCTGTACGATAGTGCCCATGAGCACACTCATTGTCACTCGCACGGAGTCCGGAGTAGCCCATTCCTTCCAGGAGCAGCCCCTGCTCGGGGAAGGTGACACGGTTGTAGATGTGCAATTTTCTTCCCTCAATTACAAGGACGCTATGGCCCTGGAGGGCAATAAGGGCGTCATGCGCATCGATCCCCTCGTTCCCGGTATCGATGTGGTGGGCACTGTGGCGGAGACTTCCGATTCTCGCTTGAGCCCCGGCCAGCTGGTCGTCGCCTGCGGCGATGGCTTGGGCGAATTCCGCCACGGCGGCTACACCACACGCCAGCGCGTCAATGCAGAGGCCACCATCCCCGTGCCCCAGCGCTTCAGCGCGCACGATGCCGCCGCGATCGGCACGGCCGGCTACACCGCCGCTATCTGCGTGAACCAGCTGCGCGCGCACGGCACCACGCAGGGCCATATCTTGGTTACCGGCGCCACTGGCGGCGTGGGCTCAGTCGCGGTCCAGCTGCTCAAGTCCGCTGGCTACGAGGTCACCGCCGTGACCGGCCGCGTGGATTCCCAGTCTGAATATCTCACCGCACTCGGCGCGGATCACGTTCTGGATCGCGCGGCGTTGTCGGAGACCGGCCGCCCGCTGCAGAAGGCGCTGTACGACGGCGCCATTGACACCGCCGGCTCCACCGTCCTGGCCAACGTGCTGGCACAGGTGCGCTGGGGTGGTGTGGTTGCGGCCACCGGTATGGCGGCCGGCCCGGATCTTCCCGCTTCGGTGCTGCCGTTCATCTTGCGCGGCATCGTCCTGGCCGGCGGCAATTCGGTCGACGCGCCCCGCGCGGTGCGCGAGGCTGCTTGGCAGCTTCTCGACGAACACCTCGACCTCAACATGCTGAACTCGATCACGGAAACGGTGCCGCTTTCCGACGTCGCCACCGCAGCCACCGAGCTGCGCGCCGGCTCGCGGCACGGGCGCACGGTGGTTGAGATTTAGGCCGGCGCAGAGCGCACCGCGTCCCGCTGTTTAGTGCACGCGGTTGTTTAATGCACGCGGTGGGAGAGGGATTCGTCGTCTGTGCCGGGGGCATTGCCCAGCTCGCCCGTGGTGTCATCGTCGCTGCGGGCCAGCCAAACAGAGGAGATCACCAGTCCGCCCCAGATGACGACGACGAAGAGGATGAAGAGCAGGATTGCGCTTGTAATCATTGTCGTTGACCTTTCCTAATACTCGTTACTTGTCATCCGCGGTTTGTGTAGCGGTGTTAGCCGTGGCAAGCGGGTTCGGGGTGCCGGCTGGGCGCCCACCTACGGGGACGCCGTAGTCCGAGGTCTCCATGCCATCCAGGTACTTGTTCCCGCGGAAGGCCACCAGCGGCATGAGGAAACTGGCGAGCAAGATGATGCCCAACACCGCCCAGCCAAAGAGGCCAATCTGGGTGGAGGAGTAGCCTTCATAGCCCTCGCGGGCAATGGTGAGGATTTCGTTGACCAGGAAGTAGACCAGCAGCAGCGGGGTGGCGATGAAGGTCAGGAACTGCCAGAAGCCACCGACCTTGAACTGCGATACAGCATTGAGGTGCTGCTGAATCTCGCGGCGGCGGCCGGTGACCCAGCCGACGACCACCAGGGCACAAATAGAGCCGAAGACGATGCCCAGGTTGTTGGTGAACTTATCCATGATGTCCAGCGTGACCAGGCCCGAGGACGTGGAGAAAAGAACACACGACACCACAGCCATGGTGCCGCCTACGGTGATGGCGGAAACGCGGCGAGAGATGTTGAACTTATCTGCCACGGCGGAGACGACGACTTCCATGATGGAAATCAGCGAGGTCACGCCGGCCAGGAAGAGAGAGCCGAAGAAGAGGACCCCGAACAGTCCGCCGAGCGGCATGAGGTTGATGATCGTCGGGAAAGCGATGAAGGCCAGGCCGATGCCGGAGGATGCCACCTCATCCACCGCCACGCCCTGCTGGGCGGCCATGTAGCCCAGGGTGGCGAAGACGCCGATGCCGGCCAGCACCTCGAAGGAAGAGTTAGCAAAGGCCGTAACCAGGCCGGTGTTGGTGAGGTTGGTGCGCGGCTTGAGGTAGGAGGCGTAGGTAATCATGATGCCGAAGCCAATGGACAGGGAGAAGAAGATCTGACCGTAGGCGGCGATCCACACCGACGGGTTGCTCAGCACGGACCAATCTGGGGTGAAGAAGGCGTTGAGGCCCTCGGCGGCGCCGTCGAGGAAGAAGGCACGGATGACCAGGATGATGAACATGACGGCCAGGACAGGCAGGAAGATGGACGTCAGCTTGCCGATACCCTCATTGATGCTCGTGGCCAGCGTGGCGATGCAGACGATCCACACGAGGATCATGACGCCAAGGATGGACGGGACGATGTGCCCTGAGTAGGTCGCCTCCGGCTCTGCTTGGAGGAAGTCACCCATGAAGTACTCCGCAGGATCATCGCCCCATGCCTGGGTCACGGACTTAACGGTGTAGAGCGCCGCCCAGGCAATGATGGCGGCGTAGTAGATGGCGATGAAGAAGTTCACGCCGACCTTGAACCAGCCGATTCCCTCCCAGCGGCTGCTGATGCGACGGAAGGCCAGCGGCGCAGAACCACGGAAACGGTGACCAATAGCCAGGTCGAACCACAGGATGGGAATACCGGCGGTGAGCAGGGCAACCATGTACGGGATGAGGAAGGCACCGCCACCGTTGTCATAGGCAACATACGGGAAGCGCCAGATGTTACCCAGGCCGACGGCTGAGCCGATAGCAGCCATAAGGAAGACGAAGCGCGTATTGAAGGTATCGCGCGTTGAGCGAGTCTTGTGCGGGGTTGATGTGGTCATGAGAGAACTTTCTTCTTGAGCAAATATCGCGCACGAGCAAGACCGCAGGAATTGTTTATACGGGCCGCGTACGACGAGTATTAGCGAGAATCTTAGCCTACCTGCCAACCTATAGGTACCGTTTTGAGTTTTTATTTCTTGGCATCTAGCCCACCCCAACCCCATGGTCAGGAGCCCAAAACCGACAAACCCCTCAACGCCTATCCCCTGCCCGAAACGATGGGGTCCGGGAGGAAGCTAAGCGATGAAGGGTAACGGGGGAAGAAGCCGCGCGACTATACGTGCAGATCGCGGTCTTGAATCCCCTTGGGAACGGCGAGCACACCGATGAGGGAGACAATCGAAATCGCGACGCCATAAGCCGCGATAGCCATGGAGGTCTCAAACTTCGTGTAAAGCATCTCCGCGATCATCGGGGCGAAAGCACCACCGATAATGGAGCCGAAGGCATAGCCGATGGACACGCCTGACAGGCGCACCTTCACCGGGAACATCTCCGCGTACATCGCCGATTGCGGGCCATAGCTCGCGCCCAAGATGACGCCAAGGAGGAACACGGCCGCGCCGAAAAGCATGACATTGCCGGAATCGACCGCAAGGAATACCGGGGTGATGTAGAGCGCCAAGACGATGTAACCACCAATGAATGTCGTACGGCGCCCAATCTTGTCAGACAGGTGGCCAAAGTACAGCGTTCCGAAGAACCAACCGACAGACGCGATAAGGGCAACGGCTAGGGCTTGCGGGCGCGTATAGCCCACGACCTTCGTGCCATAAGCAGTGAAGTAGGCGATGACGAAGTAGCCGATAGCGTTGTTAGCGGCAAAGATGAGCGCGCACTTGATCACGGTTCCCAAGTGCCCCTTGAACAGGACTGCCAGCGGTGCGGAGGACTTTTCCTTCAGCTCTTCCATTTCCGCGAAAGCCGGGGACTCTTCTACTGCTCGGCGAATGAGGTAGCCGAGGACAATGAGCACCACAGAAGACAGAAATGGAATGCGCCAACCCCATGCAACGAACTGCTCTGGGGTCAGGACAGTGGAGAGGACCAGCATGAAAATGGTGGCAAGGAACATACCAAGAGGCACGCCCACCTGCGGGAAAGCGCCAAACAGTCCTCGCTTTCCTTGCGGTGCGTGTTCCACCGACAGCATCGCTGCGCCGCCCCATTCACCGCCTGCAGAAAGGCCTTGAAGGATGCGCAGGACCACCAACAAAATGGGCGCCGCCATGCCGATGGATGCATAGGTCGGCAGCACACCCATCAACATCGTGGCCAGACCCATGCCAACCAACGTGACCACAAGCACCGGCTTGCGGCCAAGCCTGTCACCCAAGTGGCCGGCCAGAATTGCACCGAGTGGGCGGAAGAGGAAGGAGATGCCCAGCGACGCCCAGGAGATGATCTGCGCGAGCGAGGCGCTTTCATTGGAGACCGGATCGAAGTACTGGGTGGCAAAGATCAGGCCGGCGGCCTGGGCGTAAATGAAGAAGTCGAACCACTCAATGGTGGTGCCGACCATCGAGCCGGCGAGCACACGCTTGTGCTCTGTTGTGATTCCCGGCCCTTGGGCAGGCTGTTGGGTGACTGGTGCAGACATAGTGGGATTCTTTTCTCTATGGGTGCAGAAGCACGGTGGATACAGTTAAGCCAGTGAAAAAGGGACAAATACTGAGCTAAGACGCGCCGGAAGGGCCGAGAACGGACTACTTATCGCGGTTGTCGACGATCCTCTTTGCCTTGCCCTCACCGCAATCGACATGGTCAGTGATTTCCACACCTACGGTGATGCCGATGCGCTCCTTGATCTGTTTCTTCAGCCACTGGGCAGAAGCGTCGACCTGATCAGGGGTTGCCTCCGAGGAGTGCTCAACCACTAGGGTGAGGTGGTCCATGCGGCCACGCTTGCTCAGCACACACTGGTAGCGCGGGCGCAGCACGCGGTCCTCGGTGATAATCTCTTCGAACTGTGACGGGAAGCAGTTCACGCCGCGCAGGATGATCATGTCATCGTTACGAGCGGAAATGCGGTCGATTCGACGCATCGAACGCGCAGTGCCCGGGAGCAAGCGGGTGATGTCGTGGGTGCGGTAGCGGATGATCGGGAAGGCCTCCTTCGTCAGGGAGGAGATGACCAACTCGCCGTACTCGCCGTCCGGCACCGGCTGAAGGGTGTCAGGATCGATAATCTCTGGATAGAAGTGGTCTTCCCAAACGGTCAGTCCGTCCTTGGTCTCAACACACTCCTGAGCCACGCCAGGGCCCATCACCTCGGAGAGGCCGTAGATATCGGTGGCCGTGATACCGAAGCCTTCCTCGAGCTCGCGACGCATTCCCTCGCTCCAGGGCTCAGCGCCAAAGACGCCGGCGCGCAGGGAGGATTCGCGCGGGTCCAGGCCTTCCTTACGCATGCGGTCAAGGAGGTTGAGCACGTAGGACGGGGTGCCCAGAATCGCGTCCGGCTGGAAGTCCTGCATGATCTGAATCTGACGCTCCGTCTGGCCACCGGAGGTAGGAATTGCCGTAGCACCCAAGGCTTCAACGCCATAGTGGGCACCCAGGCCGCCAGTAAAAAGACCATAGCCGAACGTAATCTGCACCTTATCGCTCTTTCGCAGGCCACCTGCGCGCAGCGAACGAGCTACGAGCTCCGCCCAAATGCGCACGTCGTTTTCGGTATAGCCCACGACAGTCGGGCGTCCGGTGGTACCGGAAGAAGCGTGAATGCGCGAAATCTGGTTCTGGCCTACGGCAAACATTCCGAAGGGGTATTCCGCACGGAGAGTTTCTTTATCCGTGAACGGGAACTGCGCAAAGTCCGACAGCTCCTTGAAGTCATCCGGGTGAACACCCTTCTCATCAAACGCGCGGCGGTAGTGCGGGACGTTGTAGTACGCGTGGCGCAGCTCATTCTTCGCGCGTGCGGTCTGCAGCGCGATGATTTCATCTCGGGAAGCGTACTCAATACCCATCTGGGGGCCGTGGTGGTCGGAGAAAATGTCAAACGTTGCGGTCACGTCATTTGCCTTTCATTTCGAGGAGAGGGGAACCACACCCTTTAAGCTCCCTCGAAAGTGCTGCAAGAAGTTGGTTAGCTGGGACAACGCACAACACGTGCGATACTTACTTACCGTTCGGTTAGGTAAGTCTTGTGACGTACACTACAGACCACAGCGGTGATAGACAACACATTTACACCAAGTTTTTGAACCACGGCACATCTATGCAGGCCACGGCGGTTTCACACGCAAAAGAAGCCCCCACCCCCGAATTGAGCGACAACGCCGGGGCGAAACGCAGGTTCGGAGCTACTTCATTGCGTGCGGCGCTAGGCCGCTGAAAACAACACTTTCAAACGTGTTGGCCAGCTCCTCGGCATCGATTCGCCCTTCCGGCTCGTACCAATCGGACGTCGAGTTGATCATTCCAAAAATCATGCGCGTCAACAGCGGGGCTTCAATGTCGGAGCGGATAGCACCCTCCTCCTGGGCTTCCTCCACCAGCGGAATCACAGAACGCGTCAACACCCGACGGCGCTCAAGCGCGGAGCGCTCCACCTCGGAGTTACCCCGCAACCGGAGCAAGAGCGCAACGGACTTCGGGTCAGAGCACAGCACCTCAATCGAGCCACGCAGCAGCCCACGTACCTTCTCCCCCGCCGAGAGATCGGCCGCCGCCATCTCCTCCGCAACCGCTTCCAACCGTTTCAGCGCCTGGACCACCGTGAGCTCCAGGATCTCTTCCTTCGAAGAAATGTGGTGATAGAGCGCGGACTTGGAGATCCCCAATTCACTCGCCACGTTATCCATCGACGTGGCGTCGTAACCGCGGGCAGTAAAGGCGCGGACAGCTGCACGAATGACATCTTCACGGGAGTAGCCGGGGCGGCCACGGACCGCGCCCTGAGCGATGGACTTCTCTTTATTCACGCAGTCCATTCAAGCAGAGAGCCCCGCGCGCCGTTAGACTAGTGAGCCACCACACCCCTTTACCTGCTCCCTCGGTAGCACTGCGGAAGACCCTTCCCAAGGAGAAATTCCCATGAGCACCGAACACCCCATCCTCGCCCCCGGCGTCGCCGAAGGCCCCGAGTTTACCCACGTGCGCGCCATGTTCGATGACGACCGAGCCACTGCGGAAATTGGCGCGAGAATCACCACGTTGGACCCCGGCAAATGCGAAGGCCACTTCACCATCCGCCCAGAGATGTGCAATGGGCATGGCACAGCGCAAGGTGGCTATCTGTACATGTTCGCCGATTCCATCTTCGCCGGCGCCTGCAACTCCGGTGGCGAGTTGGCCGTCGCCGCGCACAACTCAATCCACTACATCGCCCCCGCCTTCGAAGGGGACGTCGTTGATGGCGTCGGGATAACCCGCCAAGCCTGGGGACGCAATGGCGTCGTCGACGTCACCCTCAGCATCAAGGGAAAGCCCATCGCCGAATTCCGCGGCACATTTCGCGTTCTTCCCGCTAAGCCGCAGAACCGTAACTCCTAAAGCCCAGCTACAGACCTAGCAGCGATTCATTCGAAAATAGGGCACAGCTCACAAACATGGTTGACATAGCTCACACCTGCCCCATATACTGACCAACCAGTCAGTAAGTATCACCGAGCCGACACTGAGCAGAGAGGGAACGATTCCTCCCATGACCCCATCAGAAAAGACACTCGCCGCCGTCCCGGCCGCGGATGACGCACAAGCACAGCAGCACTTCGACGAGCTCATCGCCGAAGATTCGCGCATCGAGCCCACCGACTGGATGCCGGCTGCCTACCGCAAAACCTTGACGCGCCAGATTTCCCAGCACGCCCACTCCGAAATCATCGGCATGCAGCCGGAGGCCAACTGGATTACCCGCGCGCCGTCACTTAAGCGCAAGGCCATCCTCATGGCGAAGGTGCAAGACGAGGCCGGCCACGGCCTCTACCTCTACTCCGCCGCGGAGACCTTGGGCACGCCGCGCGACGAGCTGGTGCAGCAGCTGCTCGACGGCACCGCCAAGTACTCCTCCATCTTCAACTACCCGGCGCGCACGTGGGCCGACATCGGAGCCATCGGCTGGCTGGTGGATGGCGCCGCCATCTGCAACCAGGTTCCGCTCTGCCGTGCTTCCTACGCACCCTATGGCCGCGCCATGGTTCGCATCTGTAAGGAAGAGTCCTTCCACCAGCGCCAGGGCTGGGAGATCCTCTACGAGCTTTCCCACGGAACGCCCGAGCAGAAGCAGATGGCGCAGGAAGCCATCAACCGCTTCTACGGGCCGGCACTGCAGATGTTCGGCCCACCGGACGATGACTCCCCCAACTCCAAGCAGTCCATGGCATGGAACATCAAGCGCTTTTCCAACGACGAGCTGCGCCAGCGCTTCGTGGACATGATCGTTCCGCAGGCCGAGGCCCTTGGCCTGCACTTCGAAGACCCAGACCTGAAGTGGAACGAGGAGCGCGGCCACTATGACTTCGGCGAGCTCGACTGGTCCGAATTCAAGGCCGTCATCAAGGGCGAGGGTCCCTGCAATGTGCAGAGGATGCAGCGGCGTCGCCAAGCACATGCCGACGGCGCCTGGGTCCGCGAAGCCGCCGCGGCCTACGCGGAGAAGCACCACTCGGCTGATACCTCGCTTATCGCCTAAGCCCAAGCACACCGCCCAACCAGCCTCGACACTTTAAGGAAAATTCCATGTCTAGCTCTAACTGGCCCATGTGGGAGGTCTTCGTACGTTCCTCCCGCGGCCTCTCCCACGTCCACGCCGGCTCGCTGCATGCACCGGATGCCACGATGGCCCTGCGCAATGCCCGCGATCTCTACACCCGGCGCAACGAAGGTACCTCCGTCTGGGTCGTGCCCAGCGAAGCCATCGCCTCCTCCGACCCCGACTCCAAGGGCGGATTCTTCGAATCCCCGCAGGGTAAGAGCTACCGCCACGCCACCTACTACGACAAGTCGGAAGGAGTGCCGCACCTGTGACCGGATTTGCAGCCGCCGATTCTGCGACGAAGCAATCGCAGGGCAACGGCATCACCGCAGAAGACATCGCCGCTTCCGGCGCAGTCGCCCCCGAGGACACCGCACGCTATGCCCTCATGTTGGGCGATGACGCCCTCATCTTGGCCCAGCGCCTGGGCTGGTGGATTTCGCGAGCACCAGAGATGGAAGAGGACATCGCACTGGGCAACATCGCCCTCGATCTCATCGGGCATGCCCGCTTCCTGCTAACCTACGCCGGTACCGCATGGGGCAAGACCGAGGATGACTTGGCCTACTTCCGTAACGAGGAGGAGTTCCGCTCCGCGCGCCTCGTCGAACAGGAGAACGGGGACTTCGGCTACACCATCGCCCGCCAGCTGCTCTTTTCCTATTACCAATACGGGCTCTACACCGCCCTGCTGGAGTCGAAGGATGAGACGCTGGCAGCTATCGCGGCCAAGGCTATCAAGGAAGTTGAGTACCACATCGACCACGCCAACCAGTGGATTCTGCGTCTTGGTCTCGGTACCGAGGAATCCCACCGCCGGATCACGGAGGGCCTGATGTACATGTGGCCCTACCTCGACGAGCTTTTCGAGGACCTCCCGCTCCACGAGAAACTCGCGGCAGAAGGCATCGCTGTTCTTCCTTCCAGCCTGCGCGCGCAGTTCGATGAGCGCATCGCCTATGTCCTGGACAAGGCTGGCCTAGCCATCCCGGACGTCAAGCAGGCGCGCTCCGGGCAACGCACTGGACGCTTCTCCGAGCACCGCGGCTACATCCTCGCAGAGATGCAGTCCTTGGCGCGCCAGCACCCCGGCGCGACCTGGTAAAGAAAAGGAAAGGACCAAGGTTTCATCGTGTCCATCACAGACAAATCCCACCCGCTGCGCCCCACGCAGCCTGACGACGCCCACGTGTGGGACGTCGCCGCCGAGGTGCCCGATCCGGAAATCCCTGTCATTTCCATCGCTGACCTTGGGATCCTGAGAGGTGCTCGCCTCGAAGGCGACACCGCGGTGGCCACGATTACCCCGACCTATTCCGGATGCCCCGCCATGGAGCACATCACGACGGACATCACCAAAGCATTGACGGATGCCGGCTACGCCAAGGTACGCGTTGACCTCGTGCTCCAGCCCGCGTGGTCTACCGACTGGATGACGGAGACCGGCCGGCAAAACCTCAAGGACTATGGCATTGCCCCTCCCTCCGGGAAAACCCGGGCCACGCCAGAAGGTCCCATCCCGCTAACGCTTGGACCGCCGCCGACCATCGAATGCCCCCACTGTGGCTCCCGCCGCACTCGTAAGCTTGCCCAATTCGGTTCCACGTCCTGCAAGGCCCTCTACAACTGCCAGGACTGCTTGGAACCCTTCGACTACTTCAAGGTGCACTAATGACCACGACCCCGTCTGCCCCCGCAAAGAAGAAGGCCACGTTCAACACCCTGACCGTGTCCGACGTGCGCGCATTGACTAAGGACTCCGTGGAGGTTTCCTTTGCCATCCCTCCGGAGCTGCAAGACGACTATGACTACATCCCCGGCCAGTACGTTGCCCTGCGGGCGACTATCGACGGTCAGGAAGTCCGCCGCTCCTATTCCATCTGCGATGTGCCGCGCGACGGTATCCTGCGCGTCGCCATCAAGCGTGACCGCGGTGGCGTCTTCTCCACGTGGGCCAACGACACCCTGAAGCCCGGCGACACCATGGACGTGATGAACCCGCAGGGCGCGTTCACCTCGAAGACCCACCTGACCGGTCTCAACAACCCCGAGGCCGTGCGCGAAGAGCTGGAGAAGCTAGAGAACCCGCACCTCGTGGCCATTGCAGCGGGCTCCGGCATCACGCCGATCATGGCCATCGCACAGACCGTGCTCCATACCTCCCCCGACACCACATTCGAGCTCATTTTTGCCAACAAGGGCGGCGGCGACGTCATGTTCGCCGAGGAGATCGGTGACCTCAAGGATAAGTTCCCTACGCGCTTCGCCGTACACCACGTCCTCTCCCGCGAGCAGCGCGTCAATCCGCTGTTTTCTGGGCGCATCGATGCTGAAAAACTCCAGACTCTACTGGATAACGTCGTGCGCACGGACACTGTCGACGAATGGTTCCTCTGCGGCCCCTTCGAGCTGGTGCAGTTGGTCCGCGACGAGCTGGCCAGCCGTGACGTAGGTGAGAAGGACGTGCGCTACGAGCTGTTTACCACCGGCAAGCCCTCCGGAGACCAGAACCAGGCTGGCCGCCACGTGGAGGTCGATCCGGAAGGCGATAACATCACCATCAACTTCCAGCTCGATGGTCTCTCCGGCTCCGTTGAATCCCCGGTCTCTGCCAACGAGTCCCTGCTCAACGCCGCCTTGCGCGTGCGTTCCGACGTCCCCTTCGCCTGCGCCGGCGGCGTGTGCGGCACCTGCCGCGCCAAGCTGGTCGAGGGTGAGGTCGACATGGCGGAGAACTACGCGCTGGAGGCCGATGAGGTCAAGGCCGGTTACATCCTGACCTGCCAGTCGCGCCCCACCACGCCGAACATCGTCCTCGACTTTGACGCCTAGGAGTAACACACATGATCGACCTGCACCACGACGCCGAAGCCGGAGTCGTTGAGCTCGTACTCAACAACCCGAAAGCCGTCAATTCTCTCGCGGAAGAAGACCTCGCCGAGCTCTCCCGCGCGCTCGATGAGGCCGCACAGCTTAGCCCCCGCGCGCTCATCCTGCGCGGCGAAGGCAAGGGCTTTTGCGCCGGCCGCAACATCAAGGGACTCAACCCGCGCGAAGACGACGCCACCGCATACCTCGCAGGCGTGGTTACCCCGGTGCTCAAGAAGATCGATAACTTCCCCGCGCCCACCTTCGCCTCCGTGCACGGGCCCTGCCTCGGCGTGGGCCTTGGCCTCGCCCTGGCCTGTGACGTCGTCTACGTCGCCGAAGACGCCAAGTTCGGCTCCCCGTTTGCCAACCTGGGCGCCACTCTCGATTCGGGCGGGCACTCCCTCTTCGTCGAGCGCCTAGGAACGCACCGCGCGATGGACCTCATCATCACCGGCGATCTCATCTCCGGCGCGGAGGCAGTGCGCGCGGGGCTCTTCTCCCGCGCAGTCCCGGCAGAGGAGCTGCTGGGATTCACTCGGGACGTCGCCAAGCGCGCAGCCCAAGGCGCCACCCAAGCTTTCCTCACCAGCCGCACCCTGGTCCAGGACATCCGCGATAACGGCACTGGGCTGTGGGCCAGCGTCGATGCCGAAAACGTTGCCCAAGGAAAACTCTGCGATACCGAGGACTATTACGAGGGCTTCGCTGCTTTCAACGAGAAGCGCCCGCCGGTCTTCCACGGACGCTAAAACCTCCAGACCTCCTAGAACACACAACAGCTAACTCACGACAGCTAAGGAATCACATGACTGCATACCTGGTATCCGGCTTCCGCACCCCCGTGGGCCGCTACGGCGGCGCACTGTCCTCGGTTCGCCCAGATGACCTCATGGCCACCGCCATCAAGAAGACGGTGGAGGAGGCTGGCCTAGACCCCTCCGCAGTGGATGAAGTCATCATCGGCAACGCCAACGGCGCCGGTGAGGAGAACCGCAACGTCGCCCGCATGTCCTGGCTGCTCGCTGGGTTCCCGGCCACCGTTCCGGGCATTACGGTCAACCGCCTGTGCGCGTCAGGTATGTCCTCGATTGCCCTGGCCACTGCCCTCGTGGAATCCGGCCAAGCAGATATCGTCATCGCCGGTGGCGTCGAATCCATGTCCCGCGCTCCCTGGGTCATGGAGAAGCCAAGCAAGCCTTTTGCCAAGCCAGGCCAGGTTTTTGATACCTCCATTGGCTGGCGCTTTGCCAACCCGAAGTTCGCGGAGCAGGAGAAAATGACCTACTCCATGCCGGAGACCGCCGAGGAAGTAGCCAACGTCTTCGGCATTAGCCGCGAGGAGGCCGATGCCTTCGCTGTGCGTTCCCAGGAGCGCGCGCTCGCCGCTATCGAAGCCGGCAAATTCGCCCGGGAGATCGTGCCCGTCGAGGTCACTGACCGCAAGGGCAACGTCACCGTGGTCGATACCGATGAAGGCCCCCGTCCAGGAACCACGATGGAGGTTCTGGCAAAGCTGCGCCCGGTGACCTCCCTGGGAGATGTCACCACGGCGGGCAACGCCTCCTCGCTCAACGACGGCGCCTCCTGCGTCATTGTCGCTTCCGAAGAAGCCCTCAAGAAGCACAACCTGACCGCCCGCGCCCGCGTGGTGGCCAACTCCGCGCGCGGTGTGCGCCCAGAGATCATGGGCACGGGCCCCATCCCGGCGACCCGCGACGTGCTGGAGCGCGCCGGCTGGGAGCTCGACAGCGTGGACGCCGTCGAGCTCAACGAAGCTTTTGCCACTCAGTCACTGGCCTGCATCCGCGAGCTGGGCTTGGACGAGGACAAGGTCAACGCCTGGGGAGGCGCCATCGCGCTGGGCCACCCGCTGGGGTCCTCCGGTTCCCGCATCACGTTGACCCTGCTCAACCGCCTGGAAACGGACGGACTGCGCCGCGGCATCGCCACCATGTGCGTGGGCGTGGGCCAGGGCACCGCGATTGCGATTGAGAGGGTGTAGATGACTACTGCCATTGAGATTTCGACGCGTGGCGAGAACGACGAGATTGTCATCGCCAAGCTCAACCGCCCCGAGGTACGCAACGCCATCGATGAGCAGATGGTGACGGAGTTCCACGAGCTCTGCGCGCAACTCGAATCCGATCCGCGCATCCTCATCATCACCGGCTGCACCGTGGACACCCCGAAGGGCCCTCGCGGCATCTTCGCCTCCGGGGCGGACATCGCGCAGCTTCGTGAGCGCCGTCGCGAGGACGCCCTCCGCGGCATCAACTCCGGCATCTTCCACCGCATCGCCTCACTGCCTGCCCCCGTCATCGCGGCGGTAGATGGCTACGCTCTCGGTGGCGGTCTCGAGCTGGCCTTGGCGGCCGACTTCCGCGTGTCCACGCCCTTTGCCAAGTTTGGGCAGCCCGAGGCCGGATTGGGCATCGCTGCCGCCGCGGGTGCTACCTGGCGCCTCAAGGAGTGCGTGGGCACCCCGCTGGCGAAGGAGATTCTGCTGGCTGGACGCATCCTCAACGGCGAGGAGGCGCTGGCCAACCACCTGGTCAGCGAGCTGCACGAGCCGGATGCGCTTGTCGACGGCGCCCTGGAACTAGCCGGGCGCATTGCCAAGCAAGACCCGCTCGCCGTACGCCTGACCAAGCAGCTCATCGCCATGCCAGATGCTGCGCACCCAGCGGTGGATAACATCGCCCAGGCTGTGCTCTTTGAGTCCCCCGCCAAGTTTGAGCGGATGCAGGCCTTCCTGGACCGCAAGAAATAAACCTTCCACTCACAAGGAGATTCAACTCATGTCCTCAGTACTGCAGGTTCCTGCCAAGGTCGGCGTGCTCGGCGGCGGCCGTATGGGCGCAGGCATCGCTCACGCCTTCCTGGCCGCCGGCGCGTCCGTGACCGTGGTGGATATCAACGATGACGCCGTGGCCGCCGCCCGCGAGCGCGTGCACAAGGCCATCCGCGGCTCCCTCGACCGCGGCGCGGAAGGAACCTTCGAATCCTGGGATGAGCGTCTCAGCTTGTCCACCACTGCCTCCGCCTTTGCTGGCTTCGACCTCGTGATTGAAGCAGTTCCGGAGTCGATGGATCTCAAGGTGGCCGCCTTTAGGGATATTGCTGAGGCGGCCCCGCAGGCCGTCGTCGCCACCAATACCTCCTCGCTGTCGGTATCCCAGTTGGCGGAAAGCATCCCCAACGACGTCATCGGCCTGCACTTCTTCAACCCGGTCCCGGCCTCCAAGCTGGTGGAAGTGGTTATTGCCGAGTCCACCCCGGAAGCGCTCGTGGACACCGCCAAGGGCTGGGTCGAGGGCCTGGGTAAGACCGCCGTAGTGGTCAAGGATGCCCCTGGCTTCGCTTCCTCTCGTCTCGGCGTGGCCATCGCGCTTGAGGCTATCCGCATGGTGGAGGAAGGCGTGGCCTCACCGCGCGATATCGACAACGCCATGGTGCTGGGCTACAAGTTCCCCATCGGCCCGCTGGAGCTGACCGATATCGTAGGCCTGGATGTGCGCCTCGGCATCGCCGAATACCTTGAATCCCAGCTGGGTGAGCGCTTTAGCCCGCCGCAGCTCATGCGCGACATGGTCGCGCGCGGCGAGCTGGGCCGCAAGTCCGGCAAGGGCTTCTACAACTACTCCGAGTAGCCACTCCCTCCCGCGCCCGGCTCTGGCACCACGAAGCGGTACCCCAAGCCGGGCTCCGTGAGGAGGAAGGCGGGATTAGCTGGGTCATCCTCTAGCTTGCGGCGCAACTGGGAGGTGTAAATACGCAGGTAGTGCCCCTGCCCCTCAAAGCCTGGACCCCAGATTTCAGAAAGCAGATCCTCTTTGCGTACCAAGCCGCCGTGGGCGCGAAGCAACGTGGTGAGCACGCCCCACTCGGTGGGGGTCAGGTGCAGCGGCTCACCGTCTTTAGTGATGGAATGGCGCGGAACGTCGATCAGAACGTCCCCGGCGCGTACCACAGCGGTCTCAGTGCGTCTCACTGGACTCTGCGGGCTACCATGTCTTAGCGCCACGCGCACGCGGGCCAGAAGCTCCTCCATAGAGAAGGGCTTGGTGACGTAGTCGTCCGCGCCGCGGTCGAGAGCTGCGGCGCTGAACAGCGGATCAGAACGTGCCGTCAAGATGATCACCGGTACTGCAGACCATCCGCGGATTCCTTCCAACACGACGGTTCCGTCCATATCCGGCAACCCCATGTCCAAGATGACTACGTCTGGCTGCTGCTGTGACACCACCTGCAGTCCCTCAGCACCTGTACGTGCTGGGTGAACCTCGTAGCCCCGAGCCTTGAAATTAATGCTCAGTGTGTTGAGCAGACGCGGGTCATCGTCCACGATGGCGATGCTAGTTTTCTTCGTCGTCATTTTTGTTCTCCTCCCGCGACGGGAAACCGCAAAATAAAGGTTGCGCCCGGGGTGGCAGCTACCTCGATGCTACCGCCCATGGCCTCCACAAAGCCTTGAACAACAGAAAGGCCAAGGCCCACTCCGTTGTCGTTGCTGGTATCACCCAAACGCTGAAACGCCTGGAACAGTTCCTTCTGTTTCTCCGGCGGGATACCCGGTCCTTCATCGCCGACAATCAGTTCCACCTGTTCGGCGATAGTCTGAGCACTCATCGTCACCTGGCCAGTCGGCGCATAACGCAGGGCGTTATCAAAGAGATTGGCCAAGACACGCTCCATGAGGGCTGCATCCGCGCAGCACGTAACTCCACGCACACTAGGGTCCAGATGGATGCGCCCAATTTGCTCCGGGGAATGCCCAAAGGCGCAGGAAGCGATGGCACGATGAGCCACCTCTGCCACCTCGACGACGTCGTGGCGAGCGGTGATTGCTCCAGCGGTAAGCCGGGAGTAATCCAACAAATTGGTGACCAACCCGGTGAGTTCCTCGATGCTCGCCGCAGTTTCTGCCAAAAGCATATCTTGGTCCTCGGGAGTGAATTCAATGTCGGCATTACGCAATGACGACACCGCCAACTTGGCCGTTGCCAACGGAGTACGCAAATCGTGGCTCACACTCGACAGCAGTGCTCGTCGCAGCTCGTCTGCAGCGGCTATCGCATCAGCGCGCGCGGCCTCAGCAGAAAGCTTTTCGCGGCGAACAATACCCGCGAGGTAGCCCGCGACCACGGTGACAAGGCCACGATCCCGGGCAGACAGAGTCGGGCCCGCAAGACGAAGCTGAACCGTCCCATCTTCGCTCGCCACAACGGTGTCCACTGTCTGTTCATGGCGCACTTTCTCGGGAATATGAAGGTGCTTCGAAGTGCGCTCGGGGCTAACTGCGCGCCAGGTGGCAAGGACGTCACCGTTGTCATCCAACAGCTCCGCTCGACGACAATTGAATGCCTCCCCCACCTTGCGCATCACGGCATCTTTCGGGGAAGAATCTGCACGGCGATTCAACGCGGCACGGGAAAACACCGTAAGCAGCTCAGCATCACGCGCAGCCACAGCTGCATTCGCCCGCTCAATCTTGGCGCGGCGCACAAGAATGCCAACTGCCAGAGCGATAGCCACCATGACCACGGCGATGACAGCGTTAGCGGGATCGGCGATGTCGAAGGTATGGATTGGCTCGGTGAAAAACCAATTGACCGCCAAACCGGAAGCCACCGCCACCACCACGGCCGGCCACAGGCCACCCACCAAACTGACAAGCAGAATGAGTGCAAAGTAGAACGCAGAACAGGTACCTGTTCCCAAGTCCTGGCCGTCAGCCTGCACTAACAACGCAGTGAGTCCGACGAAGGCCAACGCTGAACTAAGCCACGCGATTGCACGCTGCGGGAAGGGCCGGAAAGGATGCAGCATACGTGTGAGCGGAAGCGGCTTTTCCGGGGGAAGATTGACAAGGTGGCAGTCAATCGAGCCGGATTCGCGCAGTACTGTCTCTGCTACCGTGCTGTGCCAGTGCACGCCGAAACGCCGCCGCGGCGACACCCCGACAACAAGCTGGGTAGCGTTGACGCTTCGCGCAAAGTTGAGCAGAGCTTCCGGCACGGAGTCCCCAGTAACCTGGTGCAGCCGCGCACCCACATCGTGGGCCAGGGTCTGCAGCCGGGCAAGTTGTTGCGCCGATCCCGCCACCGAAAAGGAACGCGACGTGAAGGAATCACCAAAAACGACGTGGACCACATGCAGTTCCGCCGAAGATTTCGTCGCGATGCGCCGCCCGCGCCGGATCAGGGTCTCAGCATGGGCAACGTTTTGGATGGCCACAACTACCCGCTCACGTGCTTCCCACGTATCGGTGATTTTTTGATCCGAGCGATACGTAATGAGTGCTTCATCAACCTGATCTGCCAGCCAGAGCAGTGCCAACTCGCGCAACGCGGTGAGGTTTCCCACGCGGAAGTAGTTGTTGAGTGCAGGTTCGATGCGTGCTTCGCGGTACACGTGTCCGTCGCTAAGCCGGGTGCGCAGAAGCTGCGGGGAGACGTCGACCAACTCGATTTCATTCGCAGCACGCACTACCTCATCCGGCACGGTTTCCTGCGGTGCGATGCCAGTAATCTGCTTAACAACATCGTTGAGGCTCTCCAGATGCTGGATATTGAGAGTCGAGATGACGTCGATTCCGGCATCCAGAATCTCTTCGATGTCTTCCCAGCGCTTCTCGTGCTCTTCGTCGCGAGGATTGGAGTGGGCAAACTCATCGACAAGGACAATGTCAGGTTTCCGCGTGATGACCGCAAAGGTATCCAACTCCCCGGCGGACAGACCGTCAACGGTGCGTCGCGGAATGATCTCCAAACCCTCGCACAAGGCTTTCGTATATGCGCGACCGTGGTCTTCCACAATGCCGACGACAACGTCACGGCCTTGGTTAATCAGCGTGTGCGCCTCACTAAGCATGGCGCAGGTTTTGCCCGCGCCAGGAGCGGCGCCCAACAAAATCTTCAAGGTGCCGCGTTTGGTGCGCGAGGACGGCGCAGTTGCTTCGGTCAACATTGCTTCATCTTATGAGCTGATCTTTATGAACAGGGAGTAGGCGTGGGCAACGACATATTGAGAGTTGTCACATTGACCGTGTCTTCGCCTAGAAACCCGAGGCTGGCATGCTCCGTGTTCTCGGCGATGAGCTTTTCCATCTCTTCCACGCTGATGCCCTGCTCCCGAGCCACACGCGGAGCTTGCAGCTCGGCGTACACGGGGCTGATACCGGAATCCACTCCGGAACCGGAGCCCGTGACGGCGTCGGCAGGCACACGGTCTTCGCTTACGCCTTCCCGCTGGGCAATAGCGGCGCGGCGTTCCTGGATGTTCTTCTCCAGCTCCGTGCTGCTCGTACCGTAGTTACTCATTCCCTCGGCGCGAGGGAAGAAGTAGGGGCCCTCGCTCACCCCGTCTTGGATTTGGGTAGAGCCCACGAGGCACTCTCCTTGGTAGATGAGATTGCCGTCGGCGGACTGCGGTGTGATGCGGGAAATGGCCCACACAGCCGCCGGATAGACCATGCCGAGTGCTACGACGCAGAGCAGCACGGCGACAAAACCGGCAATGAGGTTACGCAGATAAACACGCATTGTTCTTCCTTTTTCTTTGCAGGTTCTCTTTAGAGGCCTGGGAGGAGGGAGACGACCTGGTCAATGAGCCAGATGCCAATGAACGGGGTAATCACGCCGCCTAGTCCCCAAATACCGAGGTTGCGGCGCAGAAGGGAGGACGCGGAGGCTGGCTTATACGACACGCCCTTGAGCGCCAAGGGGATGAGCGCGACGATGATGAGCGCGTTAAAGATCACCGCAGACACGATGGCGGACTCAGGCGAATGCAGGTGCATGATGTTGAGGCGTTCCAAGTGCGGCAACTGCGCGGAGAAGAGCGCCGGCAGGATGGCGAAGTACTTTGCCAAATCGTTGGCCAAGGAGAAGGTGGTCAACGCACCACGGGTGATCAGCAGCTGCTTACCAATGCGAACGACGTCGATAAGCTTCGTCGGATCAGAGTCCAGGTCCACCATGTTGGCGGCTTCCTTCGCCGCGGAGGTACCAGTGTTCATGGCTACTCCCACATCCGCCTGCGCCAGGGCCGGGGCGTCGTTGGTGCCGTCACCGGTCATGGCCACCATGCGGCCTTGCGCCTGCTCTTCGCGGATGCGGGCGAGCTTATCTTCCGGGGTGGCCTCGGCGATGTAGTCATCGACACCGGCTTCCTTAGCAATGGCCGCGGCGGTCAGCGGGTTGTCGCCGGTGACCATGATGGTTTTGATACCCATCTGGCGCAGCTCGGCGAAACGCTCGGCCATGCCGGGCTTGACGACGTCACTCAGCTGCACCACCGCGATCACCTTGCGGCTGCCATCGGATTCTTCCACGGCAACTGGCAGCGGGGTACCGCCGTCTTGCGCAATCTGGGTTACTGAATCCTCGATCTCTTGCGGCCACGCGCCGCCTGCCTCAGTTACCCACTTTCGCACGGCGTCGCCCGCGCCCTTGCGCAGCTTTCTGTTAGCCAGGTCGAGACCAGACATCCTGGTAGAAGCGCTGAACGGGATGACTTCAGCCTTCCGAGCTTCCGCGTCGCCCTCGCTAGACAGAGAGTAGTTCTCCGTCAACCAGGAGACGATGGAGCGGCCCTCCGGGGTTTCATCCGCCAGGGAAGAAATGCGTGCAAACTCTGCAGCTTCACGTTCGTTCACACCCGAAGCCACGATCAGGCCCGTGGCCTGGCGGTTGCCGTACGTGATGGTGCCGGTCTTATCCATAAGAAGCGTGGCGACGTCACCGGCTGCTTCCACCGCACGGCCGGAAGTGGCCAGAACGTTGTGGCGAACGAGGCGGTTCATGCCGGCGATACCCACGGCGGATAACAGTGCGGCGATGGTCGTCGGGATGAGGCATACCAGCAGCGCGACGAGGGACAGCGGGGACAACTCAGCGCCGGTGAACAAACCCATGGGAGCCAAAGCCGTCACGGCGATGAGGAAGAGGATAGTCAGCGTGGAAAGAAGGATGCTCAGCGCAATCTCATTCGGAGTCTTGCGGCGCTCGGCTCCTTCCACCAGAGCAATCATCGTGTCCACAAAAGTGGAACCCGGTTCAGAGGTGATCTTGACCTTGATGGAGTCAGAGAGCACCACGGTGCCGCCAGTCACGGCGCAGCGGTCACCGCCGGCCTCGCGGACGACGGGAGCCGATTCACCCGTGATAGCAGACTCGTCGACGGTAGCGGCACCTTCGATGACGTCACCGTCACCCGGGATGGTCTCCCCGGCTTCCACTCGCACGATAGAGCCTCTCGTGAGCTCAGACGCAGGGACCACCTCAATGCCGGAGTCCGTTATTAGGTTGGCAGTGGCATCATCACGCACAGAGCGCAGGCTGTCGGCCTGGGCCTTTCCGCGGCCTTCGGCATAAGCCTCCGCAAAGGCCGCGAAGGCGATAGTGAACCACAGCCATATAGTCACGACCCATCCATAGAAGCTGGGGTTGATGATGGACCACACCGTAGTCAGTGCGGCGCCGACCCACACGACGAACATCACGGGGTTGCGTGCTTGGGCAAGCGGGGACATTTTGCTCGGCAGCGCCTTCAGCGCCGCAGCGGCAAGACCGCTGTTTTTGTCCGCAGTCTTTGTGCGAGGAGCCTTGACCTGCTCAGCGGTCATGGTAGGGGTTGTCATGATAGTGCCTCCGAAATGGGACCCAGGGTGAGGACGGGGAAGAAGGTGAGTGCTGCGACCAGCAGGATGACGCCGATGGTCAACAGGGAGAAGGTGACGCCGGACGTGGGCAAGCTGCCGGCAGTGGTGGCCTGGCGCTTCTGCCCTGCCAGGCTTCCGGCTAGGTATAGGGCGAAGACGATGGGCAAGAAGCGGCCCAACAGCATGGCCAAGCCCAACGTGATCTGCCACCAGGGCTCAGTCACCGTGAGACCTGCAAAAGCCGAGCCATTGTTGTTGGCCGCGGAGGTAAACGCGTAAAGCACTTCAGAGAGGCCGTGCGCATTGTCCGCTGTGCCCGGCGCGCCGAAGTTGGTTGCAGATAGCTCGACAAGCTTGCGCTGCGCCACGGAGGCTCCGACGCCCACGAGGACTAGAACCGGCATGGTGAGGATGTAGAGGCTGACTGCCGAAATTTCCTTGCGTCCAATCTTGTTGCCCATAAACTCCGGTGTGCGGCCTACCAGGAGACCACCGATGAACACTGCTAGGATGGCCACAATCAAGAGGCCATAGAGGCCAGTGCCCACACCGCCTGGAGCGATCTCACCCAGCAGCATGTTGAGGATGAGCAAGCCGCCGCCCAGCGGGGAATAGCTATCGTGCATGGAGTCCACCGCACCCGTCGAGGTACCCGTGGTGGACACGGCGAACAATGCCGAAGCGTCAATGCCAAGGCGCTGTTCGATACCTTCCATGTTGGCGCCTGCCAACTGGGAAGCACCGCCGACGAGGGTGTGCTGTGCCCAGGTCACTAGGACAACCATCACGGTCCACAGACCACCGGCAACGCCGAGCAGCGTCCACGCGTGCTTCTGCGATTTAAGCATCACGCCGTACGTGCGAATCATGCAGAAAGAGATGACGAGCAGGGAGAAGATCTCCACCAGGTTGGTAAAGCCCGTTGGATTCTCAAACGGGTGCGCCGAGTTAGCTCCGAAGATGCCACCACCGTTGGTGCCCAGCAGCTTAATAGCTTCTTGGCTGGCCACAGGAGCACGGGAGATATCCACGCCAGAGTCAGTGACCAGGTTGGATCCAAAGGTTTGCATGGTTCCGCCAAGGATGAGCACGGTGGAGATAATGAGTGACAGGGGAAGCAGGATGCGAACCAGACCACGGGTGAGGTCCACCCAGAAGTTACCTATGAGCTTCTGGCCATCCTGCGTTGCCGCCACGTCGCGCTGGTAACCCAGGTGGCCGATGCCACGGATCAACGCAACAGCCACGCACATGCCCACAGCAGCCGAGGCAAAGTTTTGTACGGTCAGGCCCAGCATCTGCGAAGCATTGGTCAGGGTGTCTTCGCCGGAATAGGACTGCCAGTTGGTGTTGGAAGTAAAGGAGGCCGCAGTGTTGAAGGCCATCCACGGCTCCACTGCGTCTTCGCGGGCGTTGCCAAAGCTTGGCAGCACTGCTTGGAGCCGCTGCACTGCGTAAAGAACCAAGACGGAGGCCAGGCTGAAGCCCAGCAGCGCACGAGTGTAGTTCTTGGCGTTATGGCCCCGGTTGGGGTCAACCCGCAAAATTCTGTATATGAGGCGCTCGACAGCCCAGTCTTTTTCAGAGGTATAGGTACGAGCCATCCAGTTACCAAGCGGCACATAAGCCGCCGCTAGAAGGGCAAAGAGGGCGAGGTACTGCGGTGCTACCGCCACAATGCTGGCGATCATGCGAAACGCTCCGGGTCAATAAGAGAAATGATGAGATAGGCCACGAGCGCGACAACAATAATGAGCCCGATAACCGCTGTGATGGTGTTCATGATTTACGCGTCTCCGTCCATAAACTCGTTGATGGCGGAGGGAGCGCTAAATGTAAGGACCACGATCACGATGACCAGAATGTCCAACATGTGGGAGAGACCCCCTTGGGTGAAAGCAATACAAGGTGTGCCCGGTGCCCCAGAGCATCGAGCGCCGGTGCTGGTGAGCACCTGCCGAGCATTGACGTTAGGCCCGCTCCCCCCTAGACCTACGGGTTATTTGCGGCATCTTTACACCCCTTGACCCCGATTTTTACGCTTTATTTACGGACTCCCTTACTTCCCTTCCGCTTTAGGGGAAATCAACGCATTCGTGATGCGCGCCGTGCACAGTCTCCTCCCCTCGTCATCTGTAATGACGATCTCGTGGGAGCACAGCGTCTTGCCCAGCTTGATAGCGGTGGCCGTCGCCGTGACCTGACCCGAACGCCCGGAGGCGTGGTGCGTCGCGTTGATGTCCACGCCGACAGCGACCTTGCCCAGCGTCGAGGCGTGAATCACCGCCGCCCAGCTGCCGACGGCCTCAGCGATACAGGCCATCGCGCCGCCGTGAAGCAGCCCGAAGGATTGGGTATTGCCCTCAACCGGCATGGTGGCCACCACCCGCTCGGCCGACTCTTCCAGGATTTCTACCCCCATCTTCTTGTCCAGCTCACCCAACTGAATCTTCCATACCTCTGCGGCCATGCCGTGCTCCTTACTTAATCCTAGAAATGTGACGCAGACTATACTAGCCTGTATTTACTGACCAACCGTTCGGAAACTAATGGAAAGGCCAAACTTTTCGCTATGACTGAAGCCCTCGTCCCCAGCTATCTCTCCGGCCAGTGGCTCACCCCGGACAACCCTTCGCGCGTTGCGGACGTGCACGACGCCTCCACCGGGGATGTCGTCGCCCTAGTTAGCGCCGAAGGCCTCGACATCGCCGGCGCCATCGATTACGCCCGCAGCACCGGGCGCGAAGGGCTACAGAAGCTCACCTTCCACGAGCGCGCCCTCAAGCTCAAGGAGCTGGCGATCTATCTCCAAGATCATCGCGAAGAGCTCTACGAACTGGCCAACAAGGCCGGCGCTAACAAGCGCGATAATTTCGTCGATATCGACGGCGGCATTTCCACCATGTTCACCTTCTCCTCGAAGGGCCGCCGCGAGATGCCCAACTGCACCGTCATGCCGGATGGTGAGGCGGAGGTCTTTTCCAAGGACGGCTCCTTCATTGGCCGCCACATCTACACCTCCATCCCCGGCGTCGCGGTGCAGATCAACGCCTTCAACTTCCCCGTCTGGGGCATGCTGGAAAAGTTCGCCCCGGCTTTCATCGCGGGCGTGCCTTCCATTGTTAAGCCCGCTACGCCCACCGGCTACATCACCGCAGCCTGCGTGCGCCTCATGATCGATTCCGGAATTCTTCCGGAGGGCAGCCTGCAGCTCATCTCCGGCTCCGCCCGCGACCTGCTAGATCACCTGGATTACCGCGATCACGTGGCCTTCACCGGCTCCGCCGACACCGCGAATACCCTGCGCGCACACCGCAACGTCATCGAGGGTGGCATCCAGTTCAGCGCGGAGGCGGACTCCCTCAATGCCGCCATCCTCGGCGCAGATGTTACCGCGGATTCCCCGGAATTCGATGCCTTCGTCAAGGCGGTCTTCGGCGAGATGACCTCGAAGGCGGGCCAGAAGTGTACAGCCATCCGCCGCGCCATCGTCCCGCATGCGCTTGTCGACGCCACCATCGAAGCCCTCAGCGCACGCCTGCGCGACAAGGTCGTCGTGGGCGATCCGCGTGATGCCTCCGCCACCATGGGCCCGCTGGTCTCCGCGGATCAGAAGGCGGACGTCGCGGAGGCCGTCGAGAAGCTCAAGGCAGGCGGCGGTGAGGTTGCCTACGGCGGAGAGGAGGCCGAGGGCGCCTTCTTTAACCCCACTATCCTGCGCTTTGCCGATAACCGTGCCCAGGCCGTCCACGACACCGAGGCCTTCGGCCCCGTCGTCTCCTTCCTGGGCTACGACTCCCCCGCCGAGGCTGTCGAGCTCGCCGCCCTGGGCTCCGGCTCATTGGTCGCCTCCGTTATTACGCACGATCCCCAGCTCGCCCGCGAATATGCCCTCGGCATCGCCGCCCACCACGGCCGCCTGCACTTCCTCGACCGCGATGATGCGAAGACCTCCACCGGCCACGGCTCTCCCCTTCCGCACCTCGTGCACGGCGGGCCGGGCCGCGCCGGTGGCGGCGAGGAGCTGGGTGGTGTGCGCGGCATCCTGCATTACATGCAGCGCACCGCAGTTCAGGGAACCCCGGATCACCTCACCGCCATCACCGGCCAGTGGCACCGCGGCGCCGCCGTGCAGCGCGTCACCCGCGCGGACGTCGACAGTGGCCAGGGCACCCACCCCTTCCGCAAGGACCTGGCAACACTGCAGATCGGTGACCAGTTCGCCTCTGATCTGCGCCACGTCTCCCTCGAAGAGATCCTCGAGTTCGCAGAGAAGACCGGCGATACCTTCTACGCCCACACGGATGAGGAGGCCGCCACCGCCAATCCTTTCTTCCCGCGCCGCGTGGCACACGGCTACCTGCTGGTTTCCTGGGCCGCAGGTCTCTTCGTGGAGCCGGCACCGGGCCCGGTCCTGGCCAACTACGGCTTGGAAAACCTGCGTTTCATCACGCCGGTGACCTATGACGATTCCATCCGCGTTGAGCTGACCGCCAAGCGCATCACCCCGCGCGTGACCGATGACTACGGCGAGGTGTGCTGGGACGCCGTCCTCTACAACCAGGAGGACGAGATTGTCGCGACCTATGACGTGCTCACCCTCGTGGAGAAGGTCAACACGACCTACGCCTAGGGCACGCTCTCGGCTCAAAACCGAAGCTGCGAGCCAAGTCACACAATCGGGGCGAGTTTCTTTTATCATTACTGTCATGAAAGAAACTAACTCGGTCACTGGCTCCGTCATCATCGTCGGCAGCGGCCTCGCCGGCATGGTCGCCGGCTACGAGGCCCTCAGGGGCGGCAAGCACGTCATCTTCCTGGAGCAGGAAAACCGCAATAACCTCGGCGGCCAGGCCTTCTGGTCACTCGGCGGGCTGTTCTATGTCGACTCCCCCGAGCAATCCATGATGCGTGTCAAGGACTCCGAAGAGTTGGCCTGGCGCGACTGGGCCAACTCCGCCGACTATGACCCGGTGACCGAGGATGACCGGCACGACTACTGGGGCGAGAAATGGGGCCGCGAATACGTACGCTTCGCCGCCAATAAAAAGCGCGACTACCTCAAGTCCTTGGGCCTCAACGTCCTACCCACCATCGGCTGGGCCGAGCGCGGCTCCGGGGATGCCTCCGGCCACGGCAACTCCGTGCCGCGCTTCCACCTCACCTGGGGCACGGGCCCAGAGGTCGTGCGCGTCTTCCGCGAACCGCTCCTTAAAGCAGAAGAAAAGGGCCAAGTAGAATTCCACTTCCGCCACAGGGTGGACGAGCTCGTCGTCGACAACGACGACACTGGTAGCCCCCGCGTCGTCGGCGTGCGCGGCAGCGTCCTCTCCCCCACCAGCCAGGCGCGTGGTGAGGCGAGCCCGAGGGACGTCGTCAAGCACTTCGAGCTGCGCGGCTCCGCCGTGGTCATCGCCACCGGCGGCATCGGCGGCAACCTGGAGAAGGTACGCAAGATGTGGCCCACTGAGCGTTGGGGCGAATGCCCGAAGGAACTGGTCACGGGTGTTCCCGCGCATGTCGACGGCCGCGGCATCGACATCGCCCAACAGGCCGGCGCCTCCGTGGTCAACACCGACCGCATGTGGGCCTACACCGAGGGCATGACCAACTGGAACTCCATTTGGCCCGGCCACGGCATCCGCATCATCCCTGGGCCCTCGGCGCTGTGGCTCGACGCCGAAGGAAACCGCCTGCCCACCACCCTCTTCCCCGGCACCGATAACCTGGCCGCACTCGCCCACATTGGCCAGACCGGCCACGGCTATTCCTGGTTCGTGCTCAACAAGGCCATCGTGGACAAGGAATTCATCTTCTCCGGCTCGGAGCAGAACCCGGATCTGACGGATAAGGAATTCAAGAAGCTCGCCGGCAAGCTGGGCCCCGGCACGCACGTGGCCGTCAAGGCCTTCATGGACAACGGTATCGACTGGGTCGTAAAAGACAACCTGGAGGATCTCGTCGCCGGAATGAACGACATCTCTCCGGAGGGCTCCCCCACCATTGATGTGGCCCAACTTCGAAAAGTCCTGGAAGACCGCGATTCTCAGCTTGATAATCCCTTCAGCAAGGACACCCAAGTCAACTACCTGCGCGTGGCCCGCGGCTTCTTGGGTGACAAGCTCATCCGCGTGGCTCCCCCGCACCGCATCCTCGATGAATCCAAGGGCCCGCTCATCGCGGTGCGTTTGAAATTCCTGACCCGAAAGACGCTGGGTGGCCTGGAGACCAACCTCGATGGCCAGTGCCTCAACCCCGACGGCACGGTACTCCCCGGCCTTTACGCCTGCGGTGAGGCCTCCGGTTTCGGCGGTGGCGGCATGCACGGCAAGAATGCGCTGGAAGGCACCTTCCTCGGCGGATGCATCCACTCGGGCAAGCGCGTGGGCGAAGCGTTGGCGCGCGGCTAGCACGGTTTTCTAATACTGTCGGTCACTATGAACCTCGCTAGGAACGTCCGCATCGACGTGGAGAATCCCTTCTTCACCACGTCCCGCTTCGTCGCCGCCCCCGCGGAACTCACCGTGGGCGAGATGATGATCATCGTCCACGCCGCACTCGGCCTCGAGCCCTCTCATCCGGGAATCCTCGTCGGTGGGGACGATACGCCAATCGACGTCCTCAGCATCATTGACCAGGACTTTTTCGAGACTTTCCGGGAGGTAGCGCACTACCACCCCTCGGACGGCGCATGGAATATCAGCATCAGCGTGGCCGATAGCTCGCGCGTCGTCATGGGCCTTCCCGCGCTTATCGCCGGTGAGGGTCCCGATCTCATGAGTGAGCTCGGAAGTGCCGAGGCGATGTTCAAGGTGGTCCTCGACGTCCAGGCCACCATGGCCTACATGGCCGTGCCCACGGATAGTATGGAGCGCATCTTCGCGCTCTTCCCCAACTACACACTGGACCAAATCCACCAACGCCTCACCACGTTCTTCCCGCCAGCAGTGGCGCAGCGCCTGGCCACCATGGGCACGGAGGCCGCCAACCTCGAGGGCGGCACCAAGCCCGCGCTGCCTGGGGATCTCCCGCTCGATCCCTTCCGCTCCACCCCCTTCGAAGACATCCCCGTGCCCTCCCCGGAGCTGCTGGAGCAATGGCGCGCGGACATCCACGAGGCCTACCCGGAGCTGCGCCCCGACTATGAGCTGCCGGCGCTTGACGACGCCACCGCCGCCCACGTAGGCCAGCGCATACGCGAATACCTCGAGGTCATCGAGGAATTTCCGCGTCTCACCGGGGCCGGCTACCTCAAGCAGGCGGCCGTCGCGCGCCTCAAGGAGGGACTGAATAGCCCCAATGATTTTGATGAGGTCAAGCGCGAGGACTACCACCAGCCGTTGCTGAACTTGCGGGGTTTCTTGACGGACTTGGATTGGATCAAGACCACGACGACGGATATCAAGCTCACCAAATATGGCCGCAAGGCCATGAGCGATCCGCTCTGGGCAACGCAGGTCGTCCTGAACAACATCCCCTATGCCTACGCCGAACCGGAGGGCATTCCTCAACTGTCCTTCGAACTAGTCCATTTATTCCGCGGCGAGTGGGAGTTCAACCCGGAATACGACTACACGCACGCCATCACCCGCGACCTGCTGTTCACGCTGGGCGTCCTTGAGGATGATTCCACGTTTCCCATGATTACCGATGGCTGCGAGGGCTTCCTCGGCGCGATCATCACCAAGGTGCGCGAGGAGCTGAACCAAGAGCTGGATTAGCTCCAAGCCGCGACCATGTAGACGACACTCATAACACTGCTCCCTGGTGTTGTTCGGCGGTGAGGTGGGATTGTTGCGCACTAAATCCGCCTAGGTCAGGAAGGCGTCCTGCAAAAGGCATCTGGTAAAAGGCATCTTTGGGTCTAAAAACGCCATCTGCACTGAGTAAATGGCGTTTTTGGTCGCGAAAACGCCATTTGACTGATGCCTTTTGTAAGACGCCTTTTGTCAGTTGCCTCCTGCATGTCAATGGAGGCACGCAGACGTTGCGCGCTGCGAGGGGAGTGACGAAGGTACACGCCTAGGCGCAAAACTGCCCTAACTGACAATTTTCCCCACGATCCTTCGCTGGAAGGGCGCTGGTTTCGTCAACTAGGGCAGTTGCGGCCGCCATCTAACGGAGCCACGTTGGTTTTACTTCACCACCAGGTTGACCATGCGGCCCGGGACGTAAATCTCCTTGACCACGTTCTTGCCGGCGGTCAGCTCGGCGATGCGCTCATCGCTCTTTGCCACGCCCACGACGGTGGCTTGGTCGGCATCGGCGGGCACCATGACGCGGGCCTTGACCTTGCCGTTGATCTGTACCGGAACCTCAATCTCATCGTCGACGAGGTACTTCTCATCGAACTCCGGGAAGGACTCGTAAGTAATGGTCTCCTCGTGACCGAAGCGCTTCCACAGCTCCTCCGCAATGTGCGGGGCAACAGGGGAGACCAGCTGCGCTACCGGCTCAACGGCCGCGCGCGGCGCTCCCTTCGGGTAGGTCTTGGTCAGGTAGTTGACGTACTCGATGAGCTTGGCCACGACGGTGTTGAGGCGCAGGTTCTCATAGTCGTCACGCACGCCGGCGATGGTGCGGTTGAGCTGCTTCAGGTCATCGTCGGAAAGCGCGGCGTCCGTCGTGGACAGCTCGCCGGAGTTCTCATCGATAGCCAAGCGCCACAGGCGCTGCAGGAAGCGCTGCGCGCCCACCACGTCCTTGGTCGCCCACGGGCGGGAGGTATCCAGCGGGCCCATGGACATCTCGTACACGCGCAGGGTATCGGCACCATAGTCGTTGCAGATGTCATCCGGGGCCACGGCATTCTTCAGGGACTTGCCCATCTTGCCGTACTCCTGGTTGACCTTCTCATCCCCGTAGTAGAACGCGCCATCGCGTTCTACTACCTCGGCGGCCGGGACGTAGACACCGCGGGAATCCGTGTACGCGTAGGCCTGGATGTAGCCCTGGTTGTACAGGCGGCGGTAGGGCTCCTTGGAGCTTACAAAGCCCAGGTCAAAGAGCACCTTGTGCCAGAAGCGCGAGTAGAGCAGGTGCAGCACAGCGTGCTCAACGCCACCGACGTAGAGGTCAACGCCGCCCGGATCGTTGGCGCCGTGCTCTTCTGTACGCGGGCCCGTCCAGTAGCGCTCATTCTCCAGATCGCAGAAGACTTCATCGTTCGTCGGATCGATGTAGCGCAGCTGGTACCAGGACGAACCTGCCCACTGCGGCATGACGTTGGTGTCGCGGTAGTACGTCTTGGGGCCATCCCCAAGACCCAGGTCCAGCTCCACCTCAACCCACTCGCGGGCCTTGGCCAGCGGCGGCTGCGGGGAGGAATCGGCATCATCCGGATCGAAGGCCACCGGCTTGTAATCTTCCACCTCAGGCAGCTCGATGGGCAACATCGACTCCGGCAGCGGGTAGGCCTGGCCGGCCTCGTCGTAGACGATGGGGAAGGGCTCGCCCCAGTAGCGCTGGCGGGCAAACAGCCAGTCACGCAGCTTGTACTGGATCTTCTCGCGGCCTACTCCTTGTTCCTCCAGCCACGGAATGATGGCGGCGATGGCCTCATCCTTGGACATACCGTTGATGTCCAGGGAATCGTTGGCGGAGTTTACGGCCTTGCCGGACTCCGTGTACGCCTCCTTGGTGATGTCGCCGCCAGCAACCACTTCAGTAATCGGCAGCCCAAAGACCGTGGCGAACTCATAGTCACGCGTATCGTGCGCCGGGACCGCCATGATGGCGCCGGTGCCGTAGCCGGTCAGGACGTAGTCTGCGATGAAGATCGGCACCTGCTTGCCGTTGACCGGGTTGGTGGCATAGGTACCCAGGAAGACACCGGTCTTTTCCTTGTTCTCCTGGCGCTCCAGGTCGGACTTCGCGGCGATGGAAGCACGGTAGGCCTCCACGGCCTCCTTCGGGTCATCGTGGCCGAAGGTCCAGCGCTCATCGACGTCATCCTCGTAGGGGATGGGGGAGAGGAGGGCGTCGACAAGCTCGTGCTCCGGGGCCAGCACCACGTACTCCGCGCCGAAGAGAGTATCCGGGCGGGTGGTGAAGACGTCGATGTTGTAGCCCTCAGCGTGGAAGGTGACCTCCGCGCCGCGGGAGCGGCCAATCCAGTTGCGCTGCATGGACTTGACCTTCTCCGGCCAATCCAGAAGCTCCAGGTCATCGAGCAGGCGGTCGGAGTAGGCGGTAATGCGCATCATCCACTGACGCAGGTTTTTGCGGAAGACCGGGAAGTTTCCGCGCTCGGACTTGCCCTCCGCGGTGACCTCCTCATTAGCCAGCACCGTGCCCAGGCCCGGGCACCAGTTCACGGTGGAGTTGGACAGGTAAACAAGACGGAATTCGTCGAGCGCGTGGCGCTGCTCTTCCTTGGTGAGATCCGCGTAGTAGCGGCCGTCCTTGGTGGTGCGCTTGCCCACCTCAAGCTCCTTGATGAGCTCAGAGATCGGGCGCGCCTTCTGCTGCTCTTCATCAAACCAGGAGTTATAAATCTGCAGGAAGATCCACTGCGTCCACTTGAAGAAGGAGGGGTCGGTGGACTCCACGGAGCGGCGCGGATCGTGGCCTAAGCCCAGAATGCCCAGCTGGCGGCGCATGTTCTTGATATTCGCCTCCGTCGTGGTGCGCGGGTGCGTACCCGTCTGGATGGCGTACTGCTCCGCCGGCAGGCCGAAGGCGTCATAACCCAACGTGTGCAGGACGTTCTTGCCCAGCATGCGTTGATAACGCGCATAGGTATCCGTAGCGATATAGCCCAGCGGGTGGCCCACGTGAAGGCCTGCGCCCGAAGGGTAGGGGAACATGTCCTGGATGTTCAGCTTCTCCGCGGGAAGTTCCTTACCCTCCTCCGCGAGCGGACCGACTGGGTTCGGCGCGTTGAACGTGCCGTTGTCCTTCCAGTACTGCTGCCAGGCCTTTTCAATCTGCGCGGCGAGCTCCGGCGTGTAGCGGTGGGTGGTGTTATCGCTCGGGTTAGTCATGGTTAGACAGTGTAGTCACCGTACGGACATCACCCCAGTTAGACCCAGCTAGACCGCGTCCTTTCCCGCAGAGCGGCGGCACTTAGTTAGCCTGTGCCGTTGCTTCAATCCGTTCAAGGCGCTTGCGCAAATCCACGATGACATCGGTCTTGTTGTAGAAGATATCGACGACAGAGCCCTCTTCATCAAAGGGCGGCTGGAAAATTTCCTCGTAGGCCACGCCACCGTTGTGAACCAGCACGTCCACCAGCATCTTGATGAAGCGGATTTGGGCGGCGCTGAACGAAGTGTTGCTGAGAAGGTCCGCAAATTGCTCCTGGACTGCAGCTTCATCAAGACCTACCAAGCGGCGAATGAAGGCAGGAATACTGTCTCCACCCATGCGTTCCCGCAGCTTGTCAATGCTTTCCTCGAAGCCCACGCTTCCCCCGCCAGCCTGAGCCACCATGGCTTCCAACGCGGCAACATCCTCTGCGTTAAGCGCACGTGCACTACGCAACTTGATCATCGCGAGATCGTTGTCGTGTTCCTGCAGCACATCACGCAGCTGTTGTTCGGCCTGAGAGGGGTAAGAGCCTGTTCCGGGCAGCCGCCCAGGCATCTCATCATCGATCGTGAGTTCACCCATCTCATCTTGGATGTCGAGGGTCACGGCGTTGCGCTTTCCCTTGGGCACGAACTGGATGAGCGAACGCATGCCGATGCGGATGGTCTCGAGGTCCTCGACCGTAACGTTCTTCCACCACTCCGGATCCAGCGCGCGCTCGAGGAAGGACCGCCGCTCGGCCACCATGGGGATGGTGGAGCTCACGGCCATGAGATCATTCGCCATACCCTCCACGCGTTGGCGCAATGCCGCAAACTCGGGGCTGTGGTCGAGCAACCCCACTTGGAGCTTCAGAATCACCAGATCAAAGCGCTTAGCTGTCTCTGGTTCCTTCATTGTGTTCAGCGGCAGGTGTGCGAGATGGCGGCGCAGCTGCTCAGCCTTTTCCTCATTCACGTCGTCCCAGGCGGAGCGCTCGCGGTAGCGCATCAGGGTTTCTTTGTCGCCGGGCCGGACCATGATGTGGCCTAGCGGCACAGACGCCGTTGAGGCGTGGAGGGAGTCGGCAAGCTCGGCGCGCAGTTCTGGGGCATCGGAGTGCTTGTCCAGCTGCGCGAGCAATCCCACGCGGGCATCAAAAAGCTTTTCCGACAGCGATCGCGGGCGTCCCGTGGCCGAATCACGGGCTTCACCCTTGTAGAACTCATCCACGTTGCCGCAGAAGTCGAAGATGAGGAAGTGCGTCTTGTCCATCCCCGGCCCGAAGAGGTCCGGGCGCAATCGCGTCCCTCGGCCCACCATCTGCCAGAACTTGGTGGGGGAGTAGATGGGTTTGAAGAAGACGAGGTTAACCACCTCGGGTACGTCGACGCCAGTGTCCAGCATGTCCACGGAAATCGCGATGTTGACGTCCCCGTCCGGATTTGCAAACTCGTCTAAGGCCGACTGCGCATACTTTGTGTGCGTGGTGATCACGGAGGCACCAGTGCGCGAATACTCCGGGAACGTCGCGTCAAAGACTTCCTTGATAAGTTCCGCGTGGCGTTGGGTCCGGGCGAAGATGATGGTCTTTCCCAATTGGTCGCCGCCCACGCGAATCCCGTTCTCCACTACGGTTTTCAACACCTTGCGTATGGTGTCCTTGTTGAACAGGTAGCGGTTGATCTCCGCTGAAGAAATCTGTCCGGGCGGATCTAGGCGCCCACCGTCCTCGTCGGTACCCCAATCGGACGTGTCCCACGCCAGCTGCTCCTCGGGGGAAAGCTCGTCATAGGACATACCCCGGCGCAGGAAGAGTGAGTCCTGCCGAGCCGTCTTGAAGGGAACGAGGTTTCCGTCTGCCACAGCTTCATCGAGGCCGTACTCGAAGGACGGGGTTTTATCCTCCATCTCAAAGAGCGCATATGTGTCATGGTCGATTTCGCTCTTCGGCGTCGCCGTCAGCCCCACCACGTAGGCATCGAAGTACTCCAAGATGCGCTTGAAGCGGTTGTACACGGAGCGATGGGCCTCATCCACGATGATGAGGTCAAAGTCGAACGGCCCAAACTTGGCCGGCTTGTCTCCGTCATCCCCAATCAGGTTCATCATGGTGTTGTAGGTAGTGACGTACACATCACCTACCTGCTCAGGATTTTTGATGAGGTTCACGGGCGTGGACTCCGCGTACATGCTCACAAAGGCCTTGTGCGCCTGATTGACCAAGGCAGTGCGGTCCGCCAGGAACAGCACCTTGCCCACCCAGCCGGCCTGGCGCAACAGCTTGGCGGTGGCCACGGCCACACGCGTCTTACCAGTTCCCGTCGCCATGACCAGCAATGCTTGGCGACGCCTCCGCCTCTCCAACGTCTCCGTCACCGCACGGATGGCCTCGAGCTGATACGTGCGGGCGCCGCCGCCAGCAATCTCCGTATCGACCGCCGTCTCACTCAATAGGGCACGCATGGTGCGCCGCCCGATCATGCGTCGCAATTGCTGCGCGGTGGGGAAACCTTCGACCTCTCGGGCGGGATAGCCCACACCGGAGCCAGGAAGGTTAGCGGCATCATCGATCAGGTCAATGTGATAGCCGTTGGTACACAACATGACCGGCCGTGTGCCGTATTCGCGCTCGATGCAGTCCGCGTACAGCTTCACCTGTTGAGCGCCCACGCTCATAGACTCCATCGATTTCTTCGCTTCGATGACGGCCAGCGGTGTGCGGTCATCATCCCACAAGACATAATCTGCGTAGCCAACGCCGGAGGGATTGGGCATGCCGCGCAGCTCGAGCTCTCGAGTGATTGAATCATCACTAAACCCTGCTGCTTCGAGCATCGGATCAATGAGCTGTCGGCGCGTCTCGGCCTCGCTGATTGCCAAAGGCGCAGCCGACGGTGCTGCCACCCCAGCGCGCTCTGCCGCGGCTGCTTGCTGCTCAGCCAACTGCTCCTGGAGGGCCTCAATCTTGGCAGCAAGTTCGTCTTTCACCTGCCGTGCAGCTTCGCGCTCTGCTTCGGCTTGCTCCTGGGCATCAGCGATCTCCGCCTTCGCCTTAATCTCCGTGCTCCGCCGCTTGAGCTCGAACTGGGCGGCCTCACGAAGGCGCTTCTCCTCCGCTTCACGCGCGGCTTCCTTGGCCTCATCGAGCAGCAGCCGGTTCTTCTTTAGCTCCTCATCCTGCTGCGCTAGCTTCTTGAGGTACGCGGCGGTCTGCGCTTGGGAGCGCCCAGCAACGTGAATGCCTGAAGAGTCAGCTGTGGCTTGGCCCAGCAGGTTAGTATCAAAAGCCGCCTGCGGACCCGGTGCGGCCTGAGGGTTGGCCGAGTGGTACCGCACCGCCCAGGCCATGAGGTCATAGAGGTGCGCCGCCGCCTTCCGCGCCCTCTGCGGGGAGGTCGGCGCTTGCTTGCCTTCCATGTCGTCTGCGTGCGCGGCGTCGTTGCCGCTCTTGCGCACGAGAGTCATCTTGCGCAGCATGGTCTTATTGTCCACACACTTAGTGAAGGCGCGGTCTCGGGTCATCTCCGCCAAGCTACGGTACTGAGTGTCACCCAAATTTCGGAGCACCCAGATGTGGCTGACCACTCGCTCCAGCACCTTGCGCGCATAGAAGCAGGAAATCACCGGGTCCGCATCCACGAACCGCTCTACCTTCAGGCACTCCTCATACGCCGTGGGCCAGACGTAACGTACAAAGCCGAAGTTGCTGCGTGCAGGCCCACCTGGCACACCGTTGCGTCCGGCAGTCGGGGGAGTAGTGGTCACCATAGAGTTCTCCAGGGACAAGTTTTCACATCACCAGGGACGTGGTGTCATATCGAATACAGCTTGATTCCAGTAATTCTAAGTCACCACCCGATACCTAGCTACCAGAATTACTCCGTTCCCGGGTCAATCTCTTCAGCCTCTCTCTTCCCTGACCTATCGCCGTCCTCCCTGGTTAATCACTGCATTCGCCCCTTGTCCTTGCCTAAATACGCCACTAAAATCACCGTTGTCCTGCAGTTCTACAGTTGGCTGTTCCAAGGTCCACCAATCAAAACAAGGACACCAATAGAGAAGGACAAAACACCCGTCCACCGGATGTTCAGACAAGGCAGCTAAAACGATGACCAGTATTTCTTTGCGCGAACTCACCCAGCGTTCTGACCACATAGTGCGTGCAGTGGCCGCTACGGGTCACAACGTGGTCATCACTGACCGCGATCAAGCCATCGTTCGAATTGTCCCCATCTCATCCCCAGATAGCCCCGTGAAGCAGTTAGTGGCTGCCGGAATTTTGAGCCACGCTCCAGAGCCTTATTCACAGCCAGCCGCCACAGCCCCGCAGCCAAGGCACACAGACAATCTGCGTCCTGGAAACCGACGTTATTTCGCTACTGGACCGTGACGACCGCTTGTGATGGCTTATGTGGATGGCTCGTTGCATGACCCCATCCAGATGCGCTGACAGACTATCCACGCCGAGCCTTCTGCGCCGCTTCCTTGCGGACGTTCTTAAAGATCTGCGTAATGTCAACAGAGCCGTCAGTTTTATCTAGAGTATCTACGTCATAGGCACCAACACGCTGGGCCTCGGACGCCAGCTCTCGCAGTGCTTTGCGGCGTTCACACCGCAACCCATCTCGGTACCGCAATAGATCAAGGAGCCGCACTCTCCTATGTCTTCCACCGGTAGTGCGCTCAAATGCTATCGATCCATCCTCAAGCTTCTTCACCAGAGTCGGCCTACTAATGCCCAGGAAATCTGCCGCTTGCTGCGTTGTGAGCAACTGGTCTACGGGCGCAACAGTCACGGCCTTTCCTTGCTGCATCGCGTGAACTGCGTCTAACAACACGCTCAATGCCTCCTCGGGCAGATCTACCGCCTGCCCGTCGGGCCCCACTAGCGCAGTAGGTCCCGACTGCTGCTCTAAGAACCTGCTCACGTCAAGCATGGCTTTCAGGTCCTGCGGCGGAAGCGTCGTGTGGGGGCGGTGATTCCGTGCCTCATCCATAAGGCCATCATAGGGCAATTCGAAAAATTCGAAAGAGCGAACGCAGCTCCTCGTGCCCGATGAATGCCTACTCAATTTCATGCTGCGGCATGCATCGTTTCTTCAAGGCAGCAAGCCAACAAACAAGCAGATCCATAAAAATAATTTTGATTACTAATAACCAAGACTTCAGACACAATCTTGGGCTATAACTACAAGGTCACTATTTCTCTTCTCTGAAAGTTGAACTCTCTCATGACATACTCTCGGCTCGGTCTTGGAGTCTCCATAGCTGTTTCGCTCTCCTTGGTTTCTGTCCCTTCCGCTACTGCTCTCGATGCTCAGCTGGACACTCGCAACGGCAAAGAGATTTGTGTGGTCTCCCTCGACTCCGCGGAAAAGGAAATCTCTAAGAAGTACTTCGCTGCGAAACTCGAGGAACAAACCAAACTGCAGAACCGCATGCGCCAGGACTTCCCACAGTATGCGGACAGCTTTGCCCGCCTAGACTCCGCCCCTCAGACCCACAACATGCTAAGTTTCTGGTCTCTCAGCCGCTTTGCGCTCCCCACTGAGGCTGAGCTTGTGGCTCAGGGCTACGACCGCTTGGACGCTTCCTACCTCGTATTCACCAATTCTGACACTGAGGCCGAATACAAGGAGTGGGCGGCCAACGGATATCCCTTCAATTGGGAAGTGGCGCGCAATTGGACTCCCAGCGAACTCGCTGAGTATCCCTACGGCGATCTCCCCGTAGTGAACTCACAGAACGGTGAAGTCGAGGATTCTGCCATGGATCTTCGGGCACAGGTGCCCTCGTACTCCACAGGTCTACAGGCTGGTTTCCCCACTACTTCTCAAAAGCTGACCAATCTCATGAAGCCGGGGGAGCTTCGTCTGCAACCTCTCGAGGATGAATTCGAAGCCGTAGCAGGCCTCGAAGTCATGGGCTTTACCTTGCCCTTCAGCTCCACTGTCACCCTTGCTGGTGCTTGCGAAAACGCCTACCTCGCGAAGGAACAATCCGAAGCTGAGGCCTCTACTACGCCGCCGACCTCTGAACCAGTTCCGTCCACTAGCACAACCACGGCACCGACCACTTCCGTTGTGCCTCCTTCTTCGACGAAACCAACCACAACCCGTCCGGCTAAGACCACCCCGGCAGCTACTCCTACCGCACCCGCGAAGCCGACCACGGCAAAGCCAACTACTACCAAGCCCAAGCCGACCACGACCAAGTCCACCTCTGCGCCTACATCCACCGCGCCCGCAAAGCCGACCACAACCACTCCAGCACCGAAGCCCAACAAGACCAATGACAGCGGTTCCTCAACTGGCGGAATCATCGCCATCGTCTTGGCAATTCTTGCCGCCGCAGGTATTGGTGTTGTGGCCTTCCTGCCGCAACTAGGGTTCAAGCTCCCTTTCTAGAGATTGGCTTCTTAGGTCATCGCCATTAACTCTTTTAAGACAAAAGGGCGGAAATAGTTTCCCTGACCCGACTAATGACAGGCGCCCAGCTCCATTTCGTTGAGCTGGGCGCCTGTCCTTTTTTAAACGCAGCGAAAGGCTGTACTCGCTCCCGCAAACGCAAGAATCCGCCTCTATCTACTCGAAGTAATCCTCGTCCACCTCAACCAGTGCCACAGTCCGCTTGACCTGCACGCCCACGCCGTAGCGGATCATCAGTTCCGCCAACCTGTCCCCGTCGATTAAGACGACGCGTGACGACACCGCATCCGCATACTCCTGCGCCTTATCCGAAAACGTCGCTGTAGTCAGGAACACCCCTCGATCCGCCTGCGCACCCTGCAGCGCACCCACGAATCCCTGAATAGCCGGTCGGCCGATGCTCTTATCCAACGCATACCGCTTAGCCTGCACGTAAATCCGCGACAAGCCCAGCGCATCCTGGTCAATAATCCCGTCGATTCCACCATCATTGGATAACTGCGTACGCGTGGCCTTGCCCTGCGTTCCGCCATATCCCATAGCCATGAGCAAGTCCAGCACTGCCTGTTCAAAGAACGCCGGCTCATTGTCGTGCAACCGAGTCAACAGCTCACCAGCCACGAATTCGTTGTTACGAGACACACCGGTTTCCACCTGCTCTACCGGATCGAGCTCGCTCTCGGCCTCTGGAAGGACATCTTGCTTATCGACGCCCACCTCGTCCCCAGCCTTATGCCCAGGATTCCTGCCCCGCCACGTAAGTGCCGCTTCCGTGCCCGCAATCTCTCCCAACAGCTGCTTCTCCGTCATTCCTTCGGGGTAGCGCGCCAACAGGTCACGGCCAAAATCTGTAATTTGAAAACGCGCCCGCGCCGGTGAAGTAATGGCATTCGCCTTCTTAAGGAATGTCAACGCCCACCCAACACGGTTTTCAAAGCGCGACTGCCCCGACGCAATGGTCTCAAGCCTCTCTTCGTCAGTAATGCCCGCATAAGACGCAGTTATCTCGATGAGCTCCCTACGCCGGAGCTCAGCACCATTTGCGTTAAGAGCCTCCAACACCGAAATCATGTAGGCTTCCCATCTTTCGATAGCCACTAGAGCTCTCCTTGAAATGCGCGAGTGGATAGGGACTGTCGAAGCTCCTCAAAAGAGGAACGCTGAGTTTCAGCTCTTTCTTGTTCTAACTTCAATAACTCAATTTGAAGCGATAAGGCTCTTACGTCATCTCGCGTCAAATTTGGGATCGGTGTTCGAGAAAGCTGCGACTTATTTATTGAAGCAATTCCAGTTGTTTGTTTCGCTGACCTCAAGAAATGCTTCTTAGGCCTCGAACTACTAAGTATCGCAGCCAGCACTTCAGGCGTCATTACAGTCGAGTCTTGCAGAATGCGGACGCGAAAAATGTGGTTTTGATGGATGCAAACCGGGATCTCGTTATTCCACACTGTTCCTCTCCCCAGCTTGTCGGGATCCCCGCCTTCTGTTAGAACGATGTCGCCCCGTTGCAACTGATATCGCGATATTTCGTCATTTGTCGCGTTGATTTCCTTAATCGGATGCAGTTGAAGGAATCCATCCTTAACATTGGAAACCGAAAGATACGGCACTATCGAGGTTGTACTCTTTTTCGAGACCTTTCTACCCTTTGTAATTCCAGATTGAATTTCGGAGATGGTACCAAGCTCAACTTCTTGATCCCCCCTTGCCTTTAGAAACTCTTCAACGACAACCCGCTTTAGAGCTTCAAGGCCTTCGACTTTCTTTATCTGTATTGAGGATAGCCGGCCAACCTCGTCCAAAACCGCCGCGATGCGGCGCTGCTCGTCGAGGGGAGGGAAGGGGATTCGGATGTCCGCGGCCCTTGTTTTTGAGAGTTCCTTGAATGTCGCACCTGTACCCAGCGACTGAAGGGCATCTTTCTGCGATAGCAAATAGTGGGCTAGGTAGCGTGCATCTATTTCGGAGGAAGGAATGAAGCTCTTGCAACCCTGATTCGTAGTCATGGGTACTTGTGCGATTGCGACATAACCAATTGGTGCACGGCTCGAAAGCACTACACTGCCTGCAGGAAGAAGCACGGCAGAGCTTTTGTCAACACCTCTTTGAGTAATAGCTCGTTCCCCAGAAGATATTTCGAGTCCCTTGAGCTTGCTCAGATCGGCAGGAGTCACCCATGGGATCTCACCGCCCCAATACTCCTCAACACTCGTCTTCGGCGTGCCGCCTGAAACGACCTCACACACATCCCCCAACCGCACCATCGGCCAATCATGCTTTGCAGTGCTAGCCATGTTATTTCCTCCCGCTGAGCATGGCCTTAAGGTTGGCAAGGCCTTGTGTGATGTCGCGGTCGAGTTCTTCGATTTCGGCGATGATGTCCATGGGGTCGCGGGTTTCTTCTACCTCGAGGACGATCTCCTTGTAGCGGTTCATGGAGAGGTCGTAATCGGTTTGGGCGATCTCCTCCTTGGGCACGGTGAAGGAGTAGTCCGTGCGAGCGCGCTCACGCTCGTCGGTGGTACGGGAATGCCAGCGGGCAACCACGTCCGGAAGGTTGTTGAGCTTCAGCTGCTCGTCGGTGAGAGTGACGGGCGTGGGGTCGTCGGCAAGCGCGGGATCACTTAAGTCCTGGATGTGGGAGGCAGGGGAGGGGCCGAGCAAGGGGCGCTCGAGAAGCGGGGTGCGCTTGTCATCCAGGGAGTAGCCATCCGCGGTGACGTCATAGAACCACACCTCGTCGGTACCGCCAGAGTCCGTGCGGGTAAAGCACAGGACGGCGGTGGACACGCCCGAGTAGGGCTTGAATGCGCCGGAGGGCAGTTTGATGACCGCATCAAGGCGCTGATCCTCAACCAAGGTTTTGCGAAGGGCTTTGTGCGCCTTGGTAGAGCCGAAGAGGACACCTTCAGGGACAATCACCGCAGCGCGACCGCCCGGCTTGAGTAGCTGCAGGAAGCGGTGGACAAAAAGAATCTCCGTCTTCTTGGCCGTCGTCACCGACTTGAGCTTGGGATCGACGGCATCCTTATCCAGGCTGCCCGCAAAAGGCGGGTTGGCCAGGACAAGGTCAAAGGCCTCATCGAACGTTGTGGGCAGTTGTTGCAGCGAATCGCGGTAAGAAATGTTGGGTTCTTCAAAGCCGTGCATGAACATGTTCATCGCCGCGATGCGCACCATGGTTTTGTCAAAGTCGAAGCCTGTCAGGCCCTCATTGGTAAACGTTGTGCGCGTGTCCTTGTTAAACAGGTCTGCGCGATGATGGTGGGCAATCCAATCATTGGCAGCCACCAGGAACCCGGCAGTGCCACACGCTGGGTCGATGATGCGCTGCTGTGGTGTGGGTTCCATGAGCGCGACGAGGAGCTCGATAATGTGGCTGGTCGTGCGGAACTGGCCGTTCGTACCCGAGGTGGACAGCTTGTCCAGCATGTACTCATACAAGTCGCCCTTCATGTCCTTGTTGGAGAAGTGCAGCTGGTCAATGAGCTCCATAACACGCGAGAGCGTGGCCTCAGATTCGATCTCAAAGGAGGCGTTGGCCATGTGTTCTTGGAAGCCCGTGCCGCCCATCTCTTTGATGAAGGGGAAGACTTTGTTGATGATGGTGGCCTTGCGGCGGGCGATGTCACGGTCCTCAATGAGGTTGCGCCACCGCAGATCCTGTTGGCTGGCGTCAAAGATGTCTTCCGTCGCGGTGGGATCTCCTAGCGCTCGGCGCTTGTCAATCTGGACCTGACGCTCGTCGAGGTCCTTGATAAAGAGCAGGTAGGTGAACTGCTCGATGACGGAAACAGGGTTGGAAATGCCGCCGGACCAGAAAGTGTCCCAGATGCGGTCGACATTATTTTTGAGTGCGCCGGTAATCATGTAATTCAGCGTAACTGCTGAGTCCGACATGCTGGCGATGAGGCCGCGGTGGGACGGATGCCGCACACCTTCGTGCCGGCCTTTAGCGGCTGCTGCGCGCCCTTGACCTTGAGGGTTTTGGTGATGGTGACCGTGTCGCCGTCGGCAAGCGCGTTGCCCACCGAGTCCACGATGGTCAGGGCAGCAGCGTTGTGCCTGCAGTATCAGTCATAAGGAACAGTCTATCCCGCGTGCCGCAAAAAGATGATCCTTCTCTCATTCCTTTGATTGATACCCCGGTGGGGTATAGGCTTGGGTCAACACAATCGGACCTATTCGGAAGACTTATGAAACGCCTCATTTCTCTTGCTGCCGCCTGCGCCGCAGCCATCACCCTGTCCTCTTGCTCTACTGACAGCCCCGTACCGAGTGAAGCCTCGAAAAGCGCCGCTTCCAGCACCGACATCCAACAGGTGCCTGCCGAGGAGATCCTCGCCGAGTTCGATCTCGAAGGGTTGGATGGCCAGGAAATCGTGGACAAGCTGGACCGCCAGTCCAAGGACGAGCGCAATAGCGATCTCCTCGCATCCGTGCGCCCGAACGAGCTCATCCTCGCTACTGAACAGGGTCAGGCCTCCCTGCCGCTGCCGGAGGACAAGTTCTACCTCTCTATTGCGCCGTACCTCTCCCGTACGCACGACTGCTTCAACCACTCCCTGACCACCTGCACCGGTGAGCTCAGCCAGGAAGACATCCACGTCACCATCACGGATGACGAAGGAAATGAGCTAGTCAACGAAGACACCACGACGTTCGACAACGGCTTCATTGGCTACTGGCTGCCGGCCGACAAGAAGGGCACCATCACCATCGAGCAGGACGGCAAGACCGGCGAGGTTCCCCTGGATACCTCTGACGAAGGCGGTACCTGCGTGACCACGCTGCAGATGGCATAATCTGCCCATTCACTCACCACGGTGAATCCCACCTCCTGGGGTTCACCGTTTGTCGTTTTATGGTGTCCACGCAGTGCTTGCCGACGTCAACAGTGTTCTGGGCAAGTCCCCATACGGCCACTCCCTGAAGAATTCTCCGAGCAGGCAATTGACCACAACAAGTCCGCTGGTGTCGTCAACTCTGTTCCTTTTAGCCACGCCACCCCGTCGGCGCCGGCTTCTTGGGCGCAGGCGTTGTGGCTGCCCTGCTCGGCGCCATCGCCGCATTCCTGCAGTCTGTCGGCGTGGTCAAGGCTGACTTCTCCGCTCTGCAGAAGATGTTCCGCTAAGCACTACAGCACTATGCACTAAAGGATGCGCTGAGCATTCAGCCCCCCACGTCGGCCCTCCGCTTCGGAAGCGGAGGGCCGACTGCGCTTACTGGGAGGACTCCTCTAGGCAGTCATACAGGAAGTCCATCAAGGTCGTAGCGTCATCGGATCGGAACAGTTCATCGAGGGCAAGGTTGAATTCCAGCCTTCTCGCATTAGGGGTATTAAGTGCTGCGTAGCCATTGCTCATCAAGAGGCCTGACGCCACAAGCCGTGCGGTTCGCTTGTTTCCATCGAAGTAAAACTGGCTACGCGTGGCAGAGCAGAAATAGGCCAACGCTTGCTCGACTGGGTTTTCAAGCCCTTGGAGGGACACCAGCAAATCGGCATGGGCTTCACCCAATTCATCAGCAGGGTCGAAAGGGATGAACCCGCCATCCATGAGCCGCACTCCACCGCCATCTCCCTCCACGTGCCCTTCACCACGGAAAAGACCAGCGTCCAGGGCCTCGTTCCTTGCAAGCACGGCATGGAGTGCATCACTGATGCCTTTGTCCACCGCGAATTCTTGTTGGCTAACCAGCTCATGGAGCAAGTTGAAAGCCTCCGACAAGTCCAAGATCTGTTGCTGTTCAGCAAGTGCTTTCCCACCCACAGTGACGCCATCGAGCAACGTACGGACTTCTGGGAGGGTAAACGTGTTTCCTTCCAGCGCGGCAGCGTTCCACACCAAGTCAGGAAGTTGCTTGGCTAATCGAAATAACGCACGGTCGGTCCCCAACTCCGAAACGTGCGGCCGCTCATGGTGCTCCCAGCTCACTCGGCTCGTTGCTCTTCTCATCACCTATGCCCCTCCGATGTAGTTTTCTGCGCACACATCAATGGCAAGCTGATGCGGTGATACGTAGTGTATTCCGGCTTCATTAGTTGCGCCGGTGAGCTCTTCACCAGCGACAGGCACGAGGGTGATTCCTCCGGATACGGGCTCAGCACTCGCACGAATCCGAGTGGGCAACGAGGGCACGATGTCTGCTGGATTTGTGCACCAAATCAATGTTGATCGAGGTTTTTCTCCTCCACTGGCACTATGCGCCGAGCTGCGTTGAGCTGCAAAAGCACCCGACATCGCCCACGGTTGCCCGCTCGCATCAACCGCTGAGGCAAGCGTTATGGGATTTGACGGTAAGAAGTGGAGAGCCCCGTGGCGGCCATATGGGTTGGAGGCCCACGCGGCCCGTTCCATGAGAGCCTGGTAGCTGCCACCGACGGCCGCAGCGTCACCCCACTGCACGAAGCGGTCAATCCAGACTTTAACGTCTGGCTCCTCACTTGCGAGATCCCCAAGAAGCACTCTGGCGGCTGTCGCGGCCGCGGCATCACTCATGCGGTCTACCTGTACGGAAACCTCGTATCCGAGCACGCGCATTACCTTGGCCAACCCGGTCAAGCTCGGTTGAGCTGTCCCACGCAACCACAGATTGAGCGTATTTCGCGACACTCCCGAGCGCCGCGAGATTTCGCTCAGGCTCAGCGGGCTTTTCTTGAGGAGTTGTACTGGGTCCATGGCCCTACTATAGCCAACTGTCCTATCAATAGGACACCTGTCCTACGGATAGGACAGTCAGGCCGCCTACCAGCGACATGGCAACACCACCCCGCCGTGTCCTATGATGAAGCAAATGAGCGCGGAGATTTATTCACTTCCCACAACGCCGTTGGTCACCACTGACCTCACCGAACAGGGTCCCCGGATTTCACTGCGCCGGGGGAGCAACATTCTCATGCTGGAGCTGCCGGCTACCTATCCTGAGGCAGATCTGTCTGATCCTCGGTGGGTGGTCAAGTCCCATTTCATCGATCGCCCCCATTCGGTGCGCGAATTCGCCACCGAAGAACCGCTGGAAGTCGGCATCCCTGGGCCTTTTACCCGCATCGAGGTAACCCTGCGCGATGGCGATGAGGACCTCATCGAGACCGTCACCTTCACCGGCATCACCGATGAGGCGCCGTTCATCGTCTATGACCGCACCACCCTCATCGCGCCGCAGGGCACGCTCGAGAACGCTGAGCCACTCGGCATCTGGGCCGGCTGGGAAGTGGGACCGCTACCGGATCAGGTGAGGGTACCGCAGAGGGAACCGGTGGACGTCGCCAAGCACGGCGATTTCGAGTGGGACTTCGACGTCGCCACCCTGCCCAACGCCCGGGGCCTCGACAACGAGCCCGTGTTCACCAAGTCGCCGCGCGTGCACCTCATTGCGGAAGGGGAGTGGCGCATCGATCTCACTTACGCGCCTCTCGGCGGCGAGCAGGAGGAGATTTCGGAGCAGACCTTCGACGCAGGCATCGCCGAGCCTTTCCCGGGTGACCTCTACGAAGACCCGTGGGTGGGCCGCTACAAGGTGTCGCTGTGGCACGACGAGCAGCTTGTCGACGTCCGCTTCATCTCCCTCGCCGAGGGCCTCCACATGCGCGCCATCAACGACGGCCCGCGCGGCATGGATTTCCGCATCATCGACGCCCTCGGTGCGCACTCAGCCTTCAGCTACACGCTGGCCTCCCCGCCAAAGAAGCCCATCGCACTGGAAAAAGGCCTGCGCACCTTCGAGGACACCGAGGTCTCGCGCCGCGAGGTCGTGGCCAGTGAAGCCGGCTATGAGCTGGATTTCGATGTTTGGCCCGAGGCTTTGTTCAGCCGCGTCAAGCGCATCGGCCTAGAGCCCACTGAGCACTCCGATAAGCCAGTAATTTTCGCTGGCCAGCTCGATCAGGACGATATGTTCACCGTCCACTCGCCGCGCCCGTTGCCGCTGGCGAAGTTCGTCACCATCGACGGCCGCCAGAAAATCAAGGAGCTGGCGCGCACCTCGAAGACCACGCAGGCGGTCACCAGCCTCGCCGTCCCCAACGCCGCGCTGGCCAACGCCGTGCGCAAACAGCCAACGGCCGAGCTTTTCCTGATGTGGTCCACGCTGTCCTACGAGGATTACCTGGACTCCCTCCCGGCGGGGGAGCGCGAGGCTCACCAGGCCCGCAGCTTGGAGCGGCGCATTGTCGAGTACGAAGCATCCGCATCCACCAGCCTGATCTATGCGGCGCTGGCCACCGTCCGCAAGTCCCCGTTCGTCAGCCGTGGTCTGCTCAATGGCGATGAAATCATCATTGAACAGAACGCAGAACCGCAGGCAGATTTGGTGGGCTGGGTCTGGCCATTGGCCGAGCCCACGGTGGCGCCTACCCAACTCACGCCCACCGAAGAGGGGTTTGAGCTGCCCGCCGACCTTGCTGAGCAGGGCTCGCTGCTTGTCGATGTCCGCGAGCTCCGCGCCTCCTCCAACCTCGCCGCCCCTGCACGCCCCTCCAGCGCCTCCATCGTGATCACGCCAGAAGGCTCACCGGCGGCACTCGCATCAAAGGACTGGACCCCGGAGCAGCTCTGGGACACCTTCCGCGCGCTCCACGTGCTCTCCCAGCGCAGCCCCAACCCCAAACTGCAGGCGATGTTCGACAGCACCATCGATCGCCTGCGCGCCCAACCGGAGGCCGCAGTCCACGCCCTGGCGCGGACCGGCGTCAGCGTGAACCAACAAGCCCGCTCGCTCGCGCGCACGCGCTTGTTCCACTCGCCGCTGGAGCCCACCGCCGAGTCCAGCGCCGATAGCTACCTGGATCTTCTCCTCGATCCTTCAGCCAGCGAGAACCCAGAGCTCACCGCCGTGCGCGAGTCCGGCGCAGATGGCCTGACCCGCCCGATGCTGCTCAATGCCGCGACCATTCACAGTCCCACACCGCCCGTCGATGATCTGATGGGGGAGGCCGGCCGCGTCGCCGCGCTGCGCGAGTGCTTTGCCAACAACGGCGCCCTCGATGCGCTGGGCACCATCGAGCACCTGCGCAAGGACGCCACGGCACTCGCATCCCTGGTGCAAAACGCGGGCGTTGACATGTCCGTCAGCCATACCCTCATCGCGCTGGGCGCCTTTGCCAGCGGAAACACGGCTGATGAGCTCAATGCCGCTGCGTGGATGCCTTACATCTCCTATGCCTTCGCCCTGGCGTCTCGCGCCGCGGCGAACGACATCATCATGGAAAGCCCCCTTCTCAAGGAGGACATGCCCATGCTTGCCGACGTCCTCCCTCTCGCCCCCCGCCTCTTCTTCTACGACCTCGTGACCGCTGAAGCTCTCTTCCGCGATCGCGACGTGTAAGCGCGTGAGGTGTGCCACAATGAGTGAGCATGAAGGTTATCTCCACGAACGTCGCTGTCCGCCGCCCCGAGCCGCACGGGCGACACGAGTACACGGGCATCGATAAGCAGCCGCGCCCCTTCCTGGACTTGGAGGTCCCCGGGCCCGCCTACGGTGACGGCTCCGGCGTGGTGGGGGATTCCATCGGTGACCACGCCCACCACGGCGGCGCCGAGAAAGCCGTCTACGCCTATGCCCGCGAGGAGCTTGACTACTGGGAGGGCACGCTCAACCGCGTTCTGCGTGACGGCTACTTTGGGGAGAACCTCACCACCGAGGGTATTTCCTGGCCGAATATGCTCATCAACCAGCGCATTCAGGTGGGGGAGTGCGTGCTCGAGGTCTCTATCCCGCGCCAGCCTTGCGCTACCTTCTCCGGCTGGATGGACGAGCCCGGCTGGCTCAAGTCCTTCACAGAGCGCGGCGATTGCGGCTCTTACCTGCGCATCATCGAGCCGGGCCGCATCAATCCCGGCGATGAGATCACCCTCATCAGCCGCCCCGACCATGGCATCACCATGGGCATGGCCTTCGCCGCCAAGATGGGGGACAAGGACCTAGCCCGGCGCGTCGTCGACGCCGGCTGCCTCGCCCCCGTTCACCACGATCAGCTGGTTAAGCGTCTGCAGCCCCGCGGTTAGCTAGCCATTCATAGGTTGTCGCTTGTGAACCGCGCGTGCCATCCATACGCACGAATCGTGCCTTCACCAGTGACTTCAGCGCATATCGGACCTGCGCTCGAGTAAGGTTTGTGGCTGTTTCTATTTCGCCGATAGACAGCGGTTGTGCCGCCGTACGCAGCGCCTCCGCTACGCGCGGGGCGTTAACACCCAGGCGTTCCAAGGTCACTGGTGCATCCACTCGTCGTTCCGGGCCGGTGCCTGATTCCTCCTTGCGTAGTGGCTCCCAGATACGGGCCTCTCCACGAGTGTCCGGCCGCCACATTTTCACCGTAAATTGCACGCCAGAATCTATCAGGTCAGGCTCCGGTAGTCCTTGCTCTCGCGCGGCATCCAGCATGAGCTGCACGCCGCCGCCTTCGCCCTCAATAACAAAAGAGCCATCGTCTGCTTTGAGATATCGGCACAGTCTATAGAGCCGCTGGTTAATCTCCTGGCGCGCCAGATCTCTCGACTTGAGCTGTTCAACCGTCAGATCCCGTAGGCCTCCTGGACTGGAGATAACCATCTTGTCCGGTAATAGGCGGACATCAATCGATTTACCCGCACCCAACGTATTTGGCCCAAGATCACGGTGCACCAATGCATTAGCCACGGCCTCTCGAATGGCCGGAAGGGGAAGTTCAGGAACTTCCACCATTGATCCGTCCTCTCGATATCGCCGTACGGCGGCTAAACGTTGCCTTACCCATCCCATTACCGAGTTCAACAGCACCGGAACGGGCCCCTCAAAGGTCTCCAACCCCAACACTCGCCCGTGCTTCGAACCATTTGGTAGCCTTTGCGCCACCGTTACTGCTAAGGAGGGAAAATGCCCTTGGGGATAGAAACCCAGCGCATACAGGCCAGCAAGCGTCAGCTCTCCAGTCGCGGTCGTCACCGCTAGCGCCCGTAAGACGTCCTCATCTTGAGTAAGTCCCGATAGTCGCCGATTCTTTTTCCGCGCCTGAACCAAGAAATCTTGCACCACGTCGCTATCTAGGTCTGCAAGGCTCGTACCTTCCACAATCGTCGTGTCATAGGACACTGCCTCTTCGGCATGCAGCTTTGCCACGTCCATCATGCGCAGCTCCGAGGCACTCATACGGTAGTCCCCATCAGCCATTCGAAGATACGCTTCTCCCCTGTAGATAGCAGGCTTATCAATAATCGGAAGACCCGTAACCTCCGCAATCACGACATGCGTGCCATCTATTGCCACACTGTCGGTATGCACTGTGACTGGAGGGGTGATGGCATGACGCGCCTGCGAGGCCAGAGCAGCCTCCATCTCCGAAGGATTCTCAATGCCAGTGACAATGAATCCTTCCTTCTCATTGACACCGAGAATGATAAGGCCGCCACTCGGCATGTTTGCGAACGCGCACAATGTCTGCGGTAGAGAGTCCGGAATGCCCCCTTGAGCGGTTTTGACCTCGACTGTTGTTGAATCACCGCCGCGCAACTCAAGCTCAGCCAATAGCTCTCTCAGCTGATTCTCGGACCAATTGTTCACGATGAATACCCGCCCTCAATATTAACAATGACGGCTCAATGCTAACTTCATTCCTCTTCAATGACAAGAGTTCTCATTGATCTTCCCATTGAGGTGTCATTGACATTCTCATTGAGGCCAAATTATGGCCCTGAAACCCCGTATGTTTAAGCTTTATCTAGCGCATAAACCGCAATGAGTGGTTGGATAAGAGTTATCCAACCACTCATTTGCTGTCTGACGAATGGATAGCCTCTACAAGCCTCACTACGTTACCGAGAGCTGGATCCCCGAATCAGGCTCCGGCATTCCCCGGCGCGATAAGGCCGGAGGCCCTTTTTAGGTCTATGTCCCTGACCATCTTGTAAGTAAGGCATGGAGTTTTCCCCAGAGCTCACCAGCCGGGCAGCACGTATCGAGCGAGAGATCTTGGATCTCAACCGTCATGCTGCTTCTGGCCAGTTGGAATCTGTGGCCCGCTTACTCATGCGTTCTGAGGCGATTTCTTCCTCACGCATTGAAGGTATTGCGCCCAACGTCGACAAGGTTGTCCTCGCGGAACTCGCCCAAAAGGAGGAAGTCCGCGGCTTTAAGGAAAGCGCGGAAGAGGTTGCGCGTAACCTCACCGTTCTGTGTTCCATTGAGAAGAGCTTTGCCACCGAACCAACATCTCCATCGGCCTTCTTGAAAAGCTCCAAAGAGAGTTGATGGGGGAGAAGGGCTCTATCCCCACTGGTCTCCGCACTATTCAAAACTGGATTGGTGGAAGTAACCACACACTCTTTGGGGCCGAGTTCATCCCAGCGCCCCCACGTCTAGTCCATGACCTCGTAGACGACTTATGTCTTTACCTCGATGGCGCTTCGCGCGGTGCTCTCATCCAGGCCGCGATTGCTCACGCTCAATTCGAAACGATTCACCCATTTGCAGATGGCAACGGCCGTGTGGGCCGTGCTCTCATTCATGGGATTCTTCTGCGTCGCGGACTTACTGAATACACCATTCTGCCGGTATGCCTCGTCCTCGGTACGTGGTCCAAATCGAAAGCTACCTGCCTTTTCGCACCATCAAGCGTGGGAAAATCCTCACCATGAAGCGCACGTATAAGTGGGAGCATGTCGAGATTCCCCTCATCCGGAACTAGGCCGCAGTTCATTTTTTAAGAGCCGGTTTGACCGCTTCCGGAGTGCAATACGGCGATGGATACGAGGCCACGTGGGAGCGGCGCGCCACGGAGAACTGGGTGACTGAACGTGTGTCGGTGAACGTTGAAGGCGACGGATGGGGGCGAAGCCTCGAGCTGTTTAGGTCCGAGCAAGGCGTGTGGTCGGCGGAAACCAATGAAGAGGGCGCCCAGCCTGGAGATCTGCCCTCCCCCGGTATCGTCCAGTCAGCCGATCTGAAAGCCGCACTCGATTGCGATCTCGGTCTGTGCCCTCTCACCAACACAATGCCTATTCGTCGCTTGACGCTGCTTGAGACTCAGGTTCCGAAAACGCAGCTGATCATGGCTTGGATTGATATACCGTCCCTCCAGGTGATCGCATCAGACCAGTACTACAGCTCCATCGATTCTGAAACTGTCCGATACGAAAGCGGAACACGGGGAGTCGACGTCGAGTTGGAGGTCGACGGTGACGGAGTGGTCGTACACTACCCTGATCTCGCACGGCGGGTCTGATCCGGAAGCAACTCTAACTAAGCTGGGCGGTATGAACGACCTGACCATCGCGCCTGGCCCAGGGATCCCCGGGGGTCTGGTCATCGTCGCCGCCGACCTGACGGAGCGGTTCGCGAAGTCGTCGGGACCAGGTGGCCAAGGCGTCAATACTACGGACAGCAAAGTGCAGCTTTCCGTCGATATCGCTACGTGCTCATCGCTTTCCGACGCCCAGCGTCGCCGCGTCCTTCACAACCTCGAACACCGCCTGGACGGCACAGTGCTCACCGTGAGCGCGTCGACGCAGCGCTCGCAGGTCCGTAACCGCACCGAGGCGCGAGAGCGCATGGCCGCCCTCTTGCGTGAGGCGCTCGCTCCGCTTCCTCCCCCGCGGCGCAGGACCAAGCCGACGCAGAGCTCGGTGCGACGCCGTCTCGAAGCGAAAAAGCGGCGCTCGGAACTCAAGTCCACGCGACGGCAGCCCCAAATTTCCTAGTTCGAACCATCCGCGTGCATATCCTCACGCTGACGGACCTGGTTCGGGTAACCGCTACGCTGAGACAGCTTGGACCGGTTGAATCCGCTCGATTTCCGAGAGGATCTTGTCTTCCGCCACGTCCAAGTCATATTGAGCCTGTAACCCGAGCCAGAACTGGGGGCTCATTCCGAAGAACTTAGCCAAGCGAAGAGCAGTGTCCGCGGTTACAGCCCGCTTTCCGTGGACAATCTCGTTGATCCGGCGGGGCGGAACGCCAATGGAGACGGCGAGCTTGTGCTGGGTGATCCCCATTTCCTTGAGAAAGTCCTCCATGAGGATCTCACCGGGGTGAACCGGAGGGAGCTTGTCAGTGGTAGTCAACGATCTCAACCTCCTCTGGCCCCGCGGCGGACCACCGAAAACAGATCCGCCACTGGTCGTTGATTCGAATGCTGAACTGACCCCGCCGATCACGTCGCTCCCGCGTTGGGTGGCAGCCGAACCACAAAGGATCAGTCATCTGCTATCCCATCGACTAATTCCTGCAGGTCGCAGGACCTTCGCGGAACCGTCAGTTCAGTGCATTTTGAATAGTTCAACACACGTTGTATTGTTCAGCACATGCTGACTATTGCTTCGCGCCTCGACGTCATGAACCGGCTCGGCCGGGCCATGGCTGATCCGACGCGTTCCCGAATCCTGATGACCCTACTCGACGGTCCGGGCTACCCGGCCGAGATTTCGCAAAGCTTGGATCTGACCCGCTCGAACGTCTCGAACCACCTGTCCTGCCTACGCGATTGTGGCATCGTCGTCGCTGAGCCGGAGGGCCGTAAGACCCGCTACGAAATTGCCGATCCGCACCTCGCGGCGGCGCTCGAAGCGCTGGTCAACGCGACGCTGGCCGTCGACGAGAATGCCCCCTGCATCGACACCGAGTGCTCGGTGCCCGGCTGCGGCGAGAAAGGAACGGACGCATGAGTTCAGCATGTGGATGCGAACACGAACCCGCCACGGAGATCGAAGAGCTCGATCGGCCATGGTGGAAGGACCCCGAGCTACTGCTACCGATCTTCTCCGGCGTAGCCCTCATTACAGGACTGGCGCTGGACTGGTCCGACTTGGAGACGCCCGCAACGGTACTGTATTGGCTTGGCCTGCTGTTGGGCGCTTACACGTTCGCACCTGGAGCGATCCGGAACCTTGTCACGAAGCGCAAGCTCGGCATTGGCTTGCTTATGACGATCAGCGCGGTCGGCGCGGTGATCCTTGGTTTCGTCGGAGAGGCCGCGGCGCTGGCGTTCCTGTACTCGATCGCCGAGGCGCTTGAAGACAAGGCGATGGACCGGGCCCAAGGCGGACTGCGGGCACTGTTGAAGCTGGTACCGCAAACCGCGACCGTGCTGCGCGACGGTACGACGGCCGAGGTCGCTGCGAAGGACCTTGAGGTTGGCGAGCTAATGGTCGTACGCCCCGGGGAGCGGATCGCCACGGACGGCATCATTCGGTCCGGACGCTCCAGCCTTGACACCTCAGCGATCACCGGAGAATCCATTCCGGAGGAGGTTGCGCCCGGCGACGAGGTACCCGCGGGAGCGATCAACTCCGCCGGTGTGCTGGAGGTCGAGACGACCGCAGCTGGAACGGACAACTCGCTGACCACACTCGTCGACCTCGTCGAGCAGGCGCAGGCGGAGAAGGGTGACCGCGCCCGGATCGCCGACCGAATTGCCCAACCCCTAGTGCCCGGGGTGATGATCCTGGCGGTGCTGGTCGGCGTGATCGGCTCGCTGTTGGGCGACCCCGAGACTTGGATCACCCGTGCGCTGGTGGTCCTGGTCGCAGCGTCGCCGTGCGCGCTGGCAATCTCCGTGCCGCTGACGGTCGTGGCCGCGATCGGCGCGGCCAGCCAGTTCGGAGTAGTCATCAAGTCCGGCGCGGCGTTCGAGCGACTCGGCGGCATCCGTCACCTAGCGGTAGACAAGACCGGAACCCTTACCCGCAACCAGCCCGAGGTTACCGGAGTGGTCCCGGCAGACGGATTCGATCGGGCGCAGGTGCTTTCCTTCGCGGCGGCGGTTGAGCAGCAATCGACGCACCCCCTCGCCGCGGCGATCGTGGCAGCGGAGCCCGAAGCGCCCACCGCCTTGGATATCAGCGAGGAAGCCGGTCATGGCATCGGCGGCACCGTCGAAGGCCGACGGGTGCTGGTCGGCAGCCCCCGATGGATCGACGCCGGGCCACTGAAGGCGGACGTTGAGCGCATGGAGTCCGAAGGCCAGACCTGCGTCCTAGTCACCGTCGATGACGCTCTCGCCGGGGCGATCGGGGTGCGCGACGAGTTGCGGCCCGAGGTGCCCGATGCCGTGCAGTCCCTGCACGACAACGACGTGGAAGTGAGCATGCTCACCGGCGATAACACTCGCACCGCCCGGGCGCTGGCTGAAATCGCCGGAATCGACGACGTGCGCGCCGAGCTGCGACCGGAGGACAAGGCAAGCATCGTCGCCGAACTCTCCTCCAAGACGCCGACGGCGATGATCGGCGACGGCATCAACGACGCGCCGGCACTGGCGGGCGCAACGGTGGGCATTGCGATGGGAGCAACCGGCTCTGACGCCGCGATCGAGTCCGCTGACGTCGCCTTCACTGGCCACGACCTCCGGCTGATCCCGCAGGCGCTGCAGCACGCCCGCCGAGGCAGCAGGATCATCAACCAAAACATCGTGCTGTCTCTGGCCATCATCATCGTGTTGATGCCACTGGCGATCAGCGGTGTACTGGGCTTGGCCGCCGTCGTGTTGGTACACGAAGTCGCCGAAGTCATCGTGATCTTGAACGGCCTGCGGGCTGCACGAGCGAAACGCTGAGGCTGTGACCGGCAAGTCTTATAAGGGTTAAACCACGCGCCGAGCGCACACACGTTGGACCAGGCGAGTCATTCGAGTTCACCACCTGGTCCTTCTCGATGCGTGCAGGCACGGGAACTGTGGGGGAACCTAATAGTTCAACGGTTCGATACCGCTTGCAGATTCTTCACACGAGGTAGCGGAATGGACCGAGGCCGAACGAAAACCCGAGTTAGAGACAGCGCTCTTCAACCTACCCCCAATAACGCGAAACGTCATTAACGCCTCGCGTTACACGTTGAACTTGAACTCGACGGAGTGTCGTCGATAAATAACCATTTGATGCGCGCGTGCGGAATTAACAACGAAATACCGCTAAAACAGACAACATATGGGGTGCACAGAAACACATATAAGTTCTGCGGAAAACCTATAGGGTGCGTCGCTAAAAACCGCTGTGCGCGAAAAACATAAAGGGTTTACGGACCCGGTCCCAGACCCCTCAATACTCTGAGCCGGAAGAATGGAAAGTGGAAGGTTGATGTATCCCCACTATTTATTTTTTCCGTTTTTCGGAGTACATCGGGAGCTACAACTGCGGACCAGCTCTGTGTGAACTAGATGAGAAGGCGCAGCAGCGAATCATCGACGCTGGACAGTTGGTGCTGCGGGCACGCGAGCGGCACCCCCAGCGGTCACTCGCGGAGCACTACAACCCGTTATCGATGGACCCAATTCTGCTCAAGGCTCACAACAACTTGGACCGGGAAGTCGATAAGGCTTTCGATGTGGCACGCAAACTCACCAACGAGCGCCAGCGCCAGGAGCTACTGTTCGCCAGCTACGGGGAGTTGGCGAGGGGCTATGTCTCCTCGCTTTCATCAAAATCGAAACCACCAGCAGGGTCGTTCCCCGTGCGGGTGATTTTGATCGGTCCCGCTGCTGGGTGTAGAACCCTGTCGCTGGCAACGCCGGGAACTATGACTGTGCCCGACGAGAACACGTCACTGCCATAACGCGGCTCACGGTAGACGAACATGGGTCGTTCACTACTACTGGTGGATTTCGGTTTTGGTGGTGGGGGGATTACCGCCGCCGGCCTCGATTTTTCCGTTGAGGAGGTCGTTGACTACTTCCCG
>NZ_KV799822.1:0-52541 GCF_001810085.1 Corynebacterium sp. HMSC072A02
AAATCAACGCACTCTAAAACCGGAAGGGCCGGTTAACGCATGAAGGACGGCACGTCGAGATCGTCGTCGCCGTCATCATCGAAGTCGCGGCCACGGCGCTCAGCGGGGCGCGAGAGGCGGTACTCGTCATCGGCGCCGCGGCGGTACTCCTCACCGCGGAATCGGTCCGAGGTGGTAAACAGCCCGCTGGACGGGGCCGGCTCGGCCGGCTGCTCGCGCTCGTAGGAGTGGCGCGGGGTGTACTCCTCGCGCTCGATACGCTGGGCGTCGACACGCTGCGGCTCGGCGCGGGATGCGGCGGGGCTTTCCGCCTGTGCCTCGGCGCGGTTCTCAAAGAGGGAACCCGGGCGGGCAGCCGGGGTGGCCTGCTGACTCTGCGGTGCAGCCTGACCGGGCTGCGCCGGCTGCGTAGTCATGTTGGCCTGTGCGTCGAAGCCGGTGGCGATGATAGTGACGCGAACCTCATCACCGAGGTTGTCATCGATGATGGTGCCGAAGATGATGTTGGCGTCTTCGTCGGCGCGCTCCTCCACCATGGAGGCGGCTGCGTTGACCTCGTGGAGGCCCAGGTCGGAGCCACCAGCGATGGACAGTAGAACGCCCTTGGCGCCTTCCATGGTCGACTCCAACAGCGGGGAGTTGATGGCCTGCTCGGCGGCGTTGAGCGCGCGGTTGTCCCCACGAGCGAAGCCGATACCCATGAGGGCGGAGCCGGCATCGGACATAACGGAGCGAACGTCCGCAAAGTCGACGTTGATCATGCCCGGAATGGTGATCAGGTTGGTAATACCCTGAACACCATTGTGCAGAACTTCATCGGCGGCGCGGAAGGCCTCGACGATGGACAGCTCCTCGCCACCCAGCTGCATGAGGCGGTCATTCGGGATAACGATCAGGGTATCGCAGACCTCGCGCAGCTCTTCAATGCCAGCCATGGCCTGACGGGTACGGCGCGCGCCCTCAAACTTGAATGGGCGGGTAACGACGCCAACGGTCAAAGCACCCATCTTCTTCGCGATGGACGCCACGACGGGGGCCGCGCCGGTGCCGGTTCCGCCGCCCTCGCCGGCCGTCACGAAGACCATATCGGAGCCCTGGAGGGCGTCTTCGATTTCGGTCTTGTGATCCTCCGCGGAGGTCTTGCCCACCTCCGGGTTAGCGCCGGCGCCGAGGCCGCGGGTGGCCTCGCGGCCGATGTCGAGCTTGGTATCCGCATCGGAGAAAATCAGCGCCTGGGAATCGGTGTTGATAGCGACGAACTGGACTCCCTTGAGCCCTTCTTCGATCATGCGGTTGACAGCGTTGACACCGCCGCCGCCGACGCCGACGACCTTGATGTCCGCGAGGTTGTTGCTAGATGAGATCATACGAGGGTCTCTTGCCTTTCGAATAAGCTTTTAATGTAAACGAGGAGGCGCCTCTTTTCGCGAGAGGCGGTTACATCCATCTTTAACGACAACGGGGTAATTTCGGCGCACATTTTGCCGCGTGTCGGTACCCTCAACCTCTACTTTAGGGTTGCTGACATGCGGTTTTCTTAACAAGCGCCACACCCGTCCCACTCGCGACGGACCTAGCGGCGAGTCACCAGCGACGGGTTGGAAATGTTCCAGGATTCACCCTCGAGTTTGAGCACATCCTCGAAAGCGATTGCCTTGTTCTTATTGTCCTCCGAGGCACCCCAAAAGATGGTCTTGTTGTCCTTGGTTCGGAACGTCAGCGAGTACCTATCCTTGACCTCGAGGGCCGATACCTTTTCCCGGATTGGAGCGGGAAGGGCCGCTACGGCATCGACGGCCGCTTGCATCTCCGGGGAACCGGAGTCAGTGTGCCCGGTAACCTCCACGGCTTCGGGCGGCGCCTCGCCTTCTACGAATTCCTTACCGTGGTTATCCACTAGAACGGTGCTGTCACCGTCGCGCACGAAGGCCACTGCCTCGTGCTCGACGATTTCAATGTGCACCGTCGAGGGAAAAGCCCGCGACACCGTTGCGCTTTCCACCCAGGGGATCTCCGCCACGCCCTGCGCGGCCTCGCGAGCGTCCAGGCGCGCAAGGTTCGCGCCCTTAGGCACGCCACTGGCCTGTTCCACATCCTCAGCCGTGACATGGTCATTTCCCACTACCTCGAAGGACTTCACCGTGAGGATCGGGAAAAGCCACACCGCTGCGGCAGCGATCACCGCTACGAGAAGGACCGCGCCCACCACGAGCGCCCCAGCCTTTTTAGACATTCGGTTCCTTCGGCTCCTCCGCCTCATCCTTATTGCCCAGCTCGGACAGAATCTCGCCAGCCACATAGGTAATCGTGCCCGCGCCGATGGTCAGGACGATATCGCCGGACTGCGCCAAGGAGATGACGTCGCTGGCGGCTTCGGAGAAATCGGGCTCGAAGATAACCGGCATGTCTTCCGGCATCTTGTCGGTGATGATGCGGGAGGTAATGCCCTCAACCGGTTGCTCGCGAGCGCCGTAGATGTCGAGGACGACGGCGGCGTCGGCAAGCGCCAGCGCCTGAGCAAATTCGGCGTCGAACTTCATCGTCCGGGAGTACAGATGCGGCTGGAAGCAGGCGATGACGCACGCGCCCTCGCCCTCCGCATCCGCCTTTGCGCGGGCCGCACCGAGAACTGCGGAAACCTCCGTGGGGTGGTGCGCATAATCGTCGAAGACGCGGATGCCGCGCTCGCTTCCGCGGTACTCAAAGCGACGGCGCACGCCCGTAAAGTCGGTCAAGCCCGCGGCGAGCTCCGCCGGATCCCCGCCAGCGAGCGCACCGGCCAACAGGGCAGCGGCCGAATTGAGCACCATGTGGTGGCCGGGAACGTGCAGGTCATAGCTTAGCTCCTGCGGAGCCTGGCCCGGCAGGGTCAGGCGAACGCGGACGTGCGCGCCGACGGCAGAGACTGTCTCCTCCACAACCTCAGCCGCGAGGGGCACCGAAGAAGCAGCGTCTGCCTCGCCGCGCGCGCCATAGCCCAGCACCTGAATACCGCGCTCAGCGGCACGCTCACCGGTGGCGGCCGCCTGCGCATCCTCGAGGCAGACGACAAGGTAGCCGCCGTCGACAATGCGGTCGGCGAAGTCATCGAAGACCTGGTAGTAGCTCTCCGCGGTGCCGAAATAATCGAGGTGATCGGGCTCGATGTTCGTAATCACGGCCACGGATGGGCTGTAGCGCAAGAGCGAAGCATCGGACTCATCGGCCTCCGCCACGAAGGCATCGCCCGTACCGCCGTGTGCGTTCGTACCAGCACGGTTCAGCTGTCCACCGATAGCGAAGGAAGGATCCAGCCCCGCCTGTTGGAGCGCGGATACCGCCATGGACGTGGTCGAGGTCTTTCCATGGGTTCCGGCAAGCAGCACCTGGCGGTGGCCTTCCATCAACTCGGCCAATAGATCGGAACGGCGAATAACCGGAATACCGGCGGCGCGCGCGGCAGCGAGCTCAGGATTATCCTGCGGGATGGCGGCGAAGGAAGTCACGACAACCGTCGGCTTATCGCCGGCCATTTCAAGGTTCTCGGCCGCATGCCCAATGGCAATGTGCGCGCCCATTGTGCGGAGGACGTCAACAGCCGTCGATTTCTTAACGTCCGAGCCGGTGACGACCGCACCCCGGCTGACCAGGATGCGCGCGAGACCGGACATGCCGGAGCCTCCGATACCGACAAAGTGAACGCGGGACAGGTCCGTGGTGGAGGGGGTGTCAGTCATAGTGAAAAAATCCTTCTTTAATAAACCTGTACTGTGCGCCTAATCGCGGACGCCGGCGGCGACGCGTTGCGCGATGCGGTCAGCGATGACAGCCGCAACGTCGCCGGCCTCGCTGGCATCGGCAGCGGCACGCATGGCTGCCAGGGCCTCGGGGTGGTCAAGAATAGCGCGAACTTCTCTGATAAGGCGCTCCGAGGTCAACTCGGCGTCCGGAATCTGGACCGCGGCCCCCGCCTCCACCAATGCCCGCGAGTTCAGCGCTTGCTCGCCATTGCCGTGCGGCAGCGGCACGTAGAGCGCGGGTAGACCGGCGGCGGAAACCTCGGCCACGGTCATTGCACCGGAGCGGCACACCATGAGGTCAGCAACCGCGAGCGCGCCAGCCATGTCATCGATATAAGGCACCGCCGTGTAGTGTTCGCGCCCAGCCGGCGCCTCGTTCTTCTTGCCATAAGCATGCAGCACTTGAAAATCCCGGCACAGGTCTTCGAGTGCGCCGGCCACGGCAGTGTTGATGCTCACCGCGCCCTGCGAACCGCCGGTCACCACGATGGTCGGGCGATGTGCGTCCAGGTTCCAGTTCTGGCGAGCAGCTGCCGCCTTTGCGCCGTCGGGGTCCTCCCCCATGCCCGGCCGCACGGGGATGCCCAAGACATCCCCGGGCATCCCAGAACCTTCTTGCGCGTTAATGCCCGTGCCGCCCAAACGCACGCCTAACTTGTTCGCCATGCCGGCCAGGGCATTGGTTTCGAGAACGAAGAACGGAATGCCTAAGGACTTGGCCGCCAAATAGGCCGGGGCGGCGACATAGCCGCCGGTTCCAAACACAACGTTGGCCCCAACGTCTTTGAGTACCGCGCGGGTTTCGCGCACGGACGTGAGGATTCGCCAGGGCAGCTTCACAGCGTCAGCGTTGATCTTGCGCGGGACCGGGACGGGGGTAATCATGCGCAAATCGACTCCGCGCTCCGGCACGATGTCGCGCTCTAAACCACGCGGGGTTCCCAATGCGGTCACCCGCGCGCCGTGGCGCAAGCGGAGCTCCTCCCCCACCGCGAGCGCGGGTTCAATGTGACCGGCAGTGCCGCCACCTGCGATAACGACGGAAATCGGCGTGTCATTCATGCTCTACACGCTACCAGCGCGACCCCGCCCTACCGACGCTCGCCGCGCCGACGCTCTCGGCGGTACTCCCGCCGCTGCTCCTCACGCGGTACCTGCGCACGCGGCGAGCGCCCCGTCACAGCGCGGCCAAACCTTTCCTCGCGGCTGCGCTCCACCTGTCGTTGGGAGTGCTCGCGGCGCACGCGCTGAGGGTGCTTGCCCTGCGCGCGTTCGCGCGGGGCTCGGTGGGCTCCGCCGCGGCGCTCGTTGGGCGGCGTCGGCTCGGGGATGAAGAAAATGCGGTCGAAGAGCGGGCGGCCAAAGTTCTGCATCGCGGACACTTGGAGCGGCTCATGGCGCGCCACGTTGCACAGCAGCCCCATCGAACCGATCGTAATCACCGCAGCTGTACCGCCCGCGGAAATCATCGGCAACTGAATACCCGTCACCGGCAGCACGCCGATGACGTAGCCAATGTTGATGAATGCCTGCACGACAACACCGACCGCCAATGTGGCGGCCAGCAGGGACTGGAATTGATCCTGCGCGCGGGTTGCGGTACGCAGTCCAAAATAGCCCAGCACGGCAAAAAGCCCGATGACCATGGCACCGCCCCACAGCCCCAGTTCCTCACCGATGATGGCGAAGACGAAGTCATTTTTCGCTTCTGGGAGGTAGAACCACTTGGCGCGCGATTGGCCGAGGCCCACGCCCCAGAAGCCGCCGTCGGCAAGCGAAAGGAAGCCCTGGTAAGCCTGGAAACCTGTACCTTGCGTGTCCTCAATGTTTCCGCGCAAGGCATCGAAGTAGGTGTGGAAGCGGTGCGAGCGGAAGCCACCGGCTAGGAAAACGGTGATCATGCCGATAGCGCCGAAGATGCCGACGACGGTAGGAACGCGCCAATCCACGCCTGCGAAAACCAGGGTGAAGACGACGATGAGGGCAAAGGATACGCCCATGCCCAAGTCACCCTGAGCAACGATAAGTACGAACATGATGCCGGCGATGATGGAGTACATCATGAATGGATCCGTCAGGCGCATCGAGCGATGCGTCTTATCCGCCAGCGCCGAGGCACCGTACATGCCCACAGCCACACGCGCGAACTCTGAAGGCTGGAAGGCCACGCCTCCCGGCAGCATGATCCATGACTGCGAACCGACCTCCGCGCGGCCAGTACCGATCCCGGGAACGAGGACGAGGATGAGAAGCAAGATGGACAGCCCCAAGAACCAGGGCACGAGCACCCGCAGCGTGCGTGGTGACATGCGCAGGCCAATCCAGAACACAATGAGGCCGGCGACGACGAGCACGCACTGACGCAGGGCGGCTGACCACGGGCTATCGCTTTCTGAAAGGGACGTCGCCATCGACGAGGAAAAGGCCATGAGCACGCCAATGCCAATGAGTGAAAAGATGGCAATACGCAGCACCAAGTAATCGAGCCCGGGATAAGCGCGCAGGCGCTCACGGAGATCACGCAGGTGGTGTCCCAGCGTGCGTGGTGGCTTCTGGGTGCTGGTGGCAGTCACGGCTTCTGGGTGCTCCTAGCTAGCGGGCGAGACGGCGGGCAGCGGCGGCAAAGATGTCGCCGCGCTGGCTCATTCCGGTGTACATGTCCAACGATGCCGCAGCGGGCGCCAAAAGTACGGTATCGCCGGCCTCGGCGTGTTGCACTGCGGCGGCCACTGCCTGCTCCATTGCTGCTTCTGGGTCGTGGCTATCCACGATGACGACGGGGACGTGCGGCGCTTCCTTTGCTAAGGCTTGGGCGAGCACATGCTTGTCGACGCCCACCAGAACCGCCGCCTTCAACCGCGCCGCGTGGGTGCGCAGTAGGTCCGAAACGTCGGCGCCTTTGAGCTGACCGCCGGCGACCCACACCACCGAATCCAGGCCGCGCAGAGCGACTTCCGCGGCGTGTGGGTTCGTGGCCTTGGAATTATCGATGTAGGTCACGCCAGAGTGGCGGTGAACGACCTCTCCGCGGTGCCCCGCCACCACATAGGAGGCGAGGCCTTCGGCGATGGACTCGGGGCGCGCGCCGGCGAGAGCGGCAACCGCAGACGCAGCGGCAGCGTCCAGCACCCCGGCCAGGCCGGCGGGCTGGATGGTGGTGACGTCCTCGACAACGGCGGCCTTCATCCCAGCGACCTCGTTCACCACGAGACTACCGGCGCTAACTCCCACCTCACCCGCAGCGGGCTCGGCGTGGCTAAAGGCAGTCGCTGCCGGAATCGAGGAGGCGAGAGCTATAACGTGCTCGTCATCTTTGCCGTAGACGGCGTGCTGCCCGCGCAGGATCTTGGCTTTGTCGGCGGCGTAGGCATCGAAGGAACCGTGCCAATCCAGGTGGTCATCGGCGAGGTTGAGCAGCGCTCCCACCTCCGGGCGCAGCTGGGAGGACCAGTGCAGTTGGAAAGAGGAGAGCTCCGCCACGAGGATGTCCACGCGGGGCTCGGCGGCCAGGGCATCAAAGGACGAGACGCCGATATTGCCTACCGCTTGTGCGCGCTGGCCGGAGCACTGCTCATCGGCAGCCATGATGGCGGCGAGCATGCCGGTCGTCGTGGTCTTGCCGTTCGTACCGGTTATCGCGAGCCAGCGGCGAGGGGCGCCGAAGACCTCTGCGCGGTCGAGGCGGTAGGCCAACTCAACATCGCCGATGACCTCAAGGCCTTGGGAAGCGGCCGCGACGAGCAACGGCGAGTCGGGGCGCCATCCTGGTGAGGTCACGACGAGCGAGTACTCCGAAAGGTCGACCGCGGCCGTGTCTACGGCAGCGACGCCCAGCTCGGAGGCGATGCGGTTGCGGGATTCCGCATTGCCGTCAGCCACCGTGAGGTCCACGCCTAAGCTGGCCAAGACCGCCGCGCAACCGCGACCAGATACGCCTGCGCCGGCGATAAGGACACGGCCGGAAAGGAATTCTGGACGCGTCATGCTCCGACTCCAATGCCCGCAGCAGTCAGCCAATCGCCGTAGAAGATGGCGACGCCGGCCATGGCCGCCATGGCGGCCAAAAGCCAGAAACGGACGACGACGGCCGTTTCTGCCCATCCACCATTCTCGAAGTGGTGGTGGATCGGAGCCATACGGAAGAAACGCTTGCCGGTGGAGTGGAAGACCACGATTTGGATGACAACGGACACCGTCTCGATGACGAAGAGAGCACCGATGATGATCATGAGCAGCTCGGTGCGGCTGGTGACGGAGATGCCGGCGACCAGACCACCCAGCGCCAGGGAGCCAGTGTCTCCCATGAAGATCTTTGCCGGGGCGGCGTTCCACCACAGGAATCCGAGGCAACCGCCCAAGCCCGCAGCCGCGAGTACGGCCAGATCGAGGGGATCGCGCACTTGGTAGCAACCAGCGGCGAAGTTGGTGGCACAGGAGTACCGGAATTGCCAGAAAGTCATCAGCGAGTAGGAGCCCATGACGATGGCCGTGACACCGGCCGCAAGCCCGTCGAGGCCATCGGTGAGGTTGACGGCGTTCGACCACGCCGCGATGAGGATGTACATGAAGATCAAGAACACGATGGTTCCGATCACGGTGCCGCCGACGGCGAGGTCAAAAGTCTTCAGGTCACGGATGAAAGACAGCTTCGTGGAGCCGGGGGTCAGGCCAGCATCATTGGGGAAGCGCAGAACAAAGAAGCCGAAGAGCAGCGCCAGCACGAGCTGGCTGACGAGCTTTGCGGTCTTGTTGAGGCCGAGATTGCGGTGCCGGAAGAGCTTGATGAAGTCATCCGCAAACCCCACTGCGCCAAGTCCCAGCGTCAATCCGAGAACGAGGAGACCCGACGCGGTGAAGCCCTCATGCCCCGTCAGGAGCCCGTAGATGCTGGCAACGAGATAGGCCACAAGGATGCCGGCCAGGATGGCGAGTCCACCCATCGTCGGCGTACCGCGCTTGCGCAGGTGGGACTTGGGACCGTCTTCACGGATCTCCTGTCCGCGGCCAGTGTCGGAAAAGTACCGGATAAGAACCGGGGTGGTAAAGATCGCCACGAGGAAGCTAACCGCACCAGCGATGATGATCTGAGTCACGAGCTTGAAGTCCTTTCTAGCGGCTAGCTGTTGTTCAGCTGTTCCGCGACCAACCAAAGACGTTGGGCATTGGAGGCCTTAATCAAGACCACGTCCTTAACGCTACGGCTAGCCCAATCATCGACCCCTGCCGGGGCCACGCGCAGAATGCCGTCGACAGCCTTTGCAGCCGCCGCGGCATCGGCGCACACCACTGTATTTATACCCTGCTGCATGGCTGCCTTGGCCATTGCCCGGCAGTTGGGATTCTCCCCTACTGCTACTAAGTGCTCCACGTGGTATTTGGCCAAAATCTCACCGAGCTGGCGGTGCGACTTTTCCGCATCGCCGCCCAGTTCTCCCATCTCCCCAAGCACCGCGATGGCACGAGCATCGGGGCGCGCAGCGGCGGTATAGGCCAAGGCGGCGATCGCCGCGCGCATCGAATCCGGGTTAGCGTTATAGGAGTCATCGATGACTGTGACGCCATCGCGGCGTGTGCGCACGTCCATCCGGTGCTCGGAGGCGAGACGATGCCCAGACAGGGCAGCAGCCACGGTGGCGGCCGATACCCCGAGCTCGATCGCTGCGGCCGCGGCAGCGAGCGCGTTGGATACCTGGTGGGAGCCAAAAACCTGCAGCTTCACGGCAACGGGCTCGGCATCCGGGCTATGCAAGGTAAAGGAGGGGCGGGCGACGTCATCGAGTTCAATATCGGTGGCGTAATACTGCGCTGCCGGTGCGCCTCCGCGGCGGTTTTCCGTGGAGTAGTACACCACCTTGGCCGCCGTGCGGGGAGCCATCGCGGCGACGAAAGGATCATCAGCGTTGAGGACGGCCACGCCGCCGTCGACAGCCTTCGGCAGTGCTTCTACGAGTTCTCCTTTGGCCTTCGCGATGTTTTCGCGCGAACCAAACTCACCAAGGTGTGCTGTGCCGACGTTGAGAACAACGCCGACGCGCGGCGCGGTGATGTTGGTCAGGTGCCGGATGTGTCCAATGCCGCGGGCCGACATCTCCGCCACGAGGTAGCGCGTGTGCTCATCGCAGCGCAGGGCCGTATAAGGCAGACCAATTTCATTGTTGAAGGAGCCTGGCGGGGCAACGGTCTCCCCCACCTCACGGAAGATAGTGGCTATCAGGTCTTTGGTGGACGTCTTTCCTGCCGAACCAGTAACGCCCACAATGGTGAGCTCCTGTTCGGCTGCAAGCCGCTGGGTTACTGCTCGGGCGAGCGCGGAGAGTGCTTCAACGACGGCCGCGGCGGAGCCATCGGCATCATTGGCATAAATGTCCGCATTGGCACCGTCGCCTTCGACGCGCCCGTGCGGCTCGACGACGATCGCCGGAACGCCCACCGGCCGCGCCGCCAAAACAGCCGCGGCCCCTTTGTCAATCGCGGTGTTGGCAAAGTCGTGCCCATCTACCCGAGCGCCGGGCAGCGCCACAAAGAGACCGCCCGGGGTGACCTTACGAGAATCGAATTCGACGAACCCAGTCACTCGGGTATCTGGATCGTTGACATTATCCAGGCGGCCGCCCGTGATCTGAGCGATCTCAGCGAGGCTTAACGCAATCATGCTTGCTCCTTGGATTCTTCGTTACTCAGGGTAGTCGCAGTGGCCATGGCATCAAGGGCGCGAGCCATCTCCTCGCGGTCATCGAAGTGATGAACGGTATCGCCAATCAACTGTCCTACCTCGTGGCCCTTGCCGACGACGATGACAGCATCACCCGGCTGCGCCCACGTCACGACCTCATCGATGGCCTCGGCGCGGGAGCCAACTTCTCGAATATCGGCCGACGGGTTCGCCTCGCGGGCTCCCGCCAGCACGGCAGCGCGGATGGCGGCCGGGTCTTCGGTTCGGGGATTGTCGTCGGTGACGACAACAAGGTCGGCGCCATTCGCGGCCGCCGCGCCCATAAGCGGGCGCTTGGAAGAGTCACGGTCGCCACCTGCGCCAACGACGATGCCGATGCGGCCCGCGCTGCCGTCCAACTGCGTACGCAGGGTGTCCAGCACGGCCGCGATTGCAGCCGGCTTGTGTGCGTAGTCAACCACGGCGACAAAGTCTTGGCCGCGGTCGATGCGCTCCATGCGGCCTGGGACCGCCACCTTTTCGACTCCTTCGAGGAAAACTCGTGGCTCGACTCCCACAGCGGCGGCCATTCCCGTCGCGAGTGCCGCATTGGCAATGTTGAAGGTGCCCGGCATGGGCAGGCGGAATTCATAAGTACCGGCCTGCTCACCAGAGGCGACCTTGAGTTCCACCTGCTGTGCACCGGTGACCTCGGTGCTGAGCTGGCGGCCAGTGATATCAGCCTCGCGAGCCTCCGAACCCGTCGACACCTGAATCACCGGGCGTGCAGCTGCCCGCTGCGCCATGCGACGCCCCCATTCGTCATCGATGCAAATCACTGAACGGTCGGCGGCTTGGGGGCCGTCGAAAAGCATGGCCTTGGCCTCGAAATAGTCCTCCATTGTCGGGTGGAAGTCCAGGTGGTCCTGGCTCAGGTTGGTAAATCCGCCCACGTTGAAGTGTGTGCCTTGAACTCGCCCCAAGGAAAGCGCGTGGGAGGACACCTCCATCACGACGTGCGTGACACCCTCGGAAACCATTCGCGCAAAAAGCTCTTGCAAGGTCGGCGCCTCCGGAGTGGTCAGGGAGGTCGGGACCGGCTCGCGGTTGATGCGAGTGCCCGTCGTGCCGATGAGACCGACCGAATAGCCTGCGTGCAACAGCCCCGCCTCAAGGAGGTAACTCGTCGTAGTTTTACCGGAGGTGCCTGTCACGCCGAGGATGGTGAGCTTCTGCGTGGGATGGCCATAAATCTCGGCAGAGACGGTACCGAGGATGGCGCGGATATCCTCCACCACGAGAATCGGCCGCGACTCCCCTGCTTCGACGAGAATGCGCTGGCCTTCGGCATCCGTAAGAATGGCAGCCGCCGCGGTATCTGCGGCAAACTTCGCGCCATGGACGCGTGTTCCAGGAAGCGCCGCGAACAGGCCGCCGGGCGGCAGCGTCGCAGAATTCAATCCACAGGCCCCCACAGTGATCGAGGTATCCCCGATCACCGTGCCCCCAGAAATCCTTGCTAGGCGCTCAAGGCTGGTGCTGCTTGTCACGATGCTTCCTCTTCTCTGTTGTTCTGTGCTCTAGGTGTATTTATCGGCGCTGTTGCTTTTACTCGGCACGCAAGGTCAGTTTCGGTGCTGGCGGGGAGGGCGGGATATTGTCGCGGTCTAGCAACCAGGATGCAATATCGCTGAATACGGGGGCCGCAGATTGACCGCCGGAACCGTCGTCGTTAACGCCGGATTCTGGTTCATCAAGCATGACGGCGACGACGAAGCGGGGGTCGTCGGCAGGCGCAACGCCCGCGAACGTGATCCAGTACTTGGAGTTGGAATAAGCCCCAGTTTCCTCATCAACTTTCTGCGCGGTACCGGTCTTGCCGGAGAGCTGATAGCCCTCAATGTTTGCGTTACCGGCGGTACCGTTGTTAATGCCCTGCGGGTCATCCTGGAAAACGGCTCGGAACATATCCACGACTGTGCGCGCGGTTTCGGCGCTGACCACGCGGGTGGTCTCGGGCTCGTCCAGTTCTTCCTTCGTCCCGTCCGGCGCTGTAATCGAGTCAATGATGCGCGGCTCGATGCGCTCACCATCATTGGCCAGGGCCTGGTAAATAGATGCCAATTGCAGGGCGGTCCATGATTGGCCTTGGCCGATGGGCAGGTTAGCGAACGTTCCGCCCGACCACTGCGAGCGATCGGGAACAAGTCCCGGAGACTCGTTGGGCAGCTCGATGCCGGTCGTCTGGCCGAGGCCGAACTTCTTCAGGTAGTCGGCATACTTATCTTGGCCGAGTCGATCCGCCAACATCAGCGTTCCCACGTTCGATGACTTACCGAAGACGCCGGTCGTGGTGTAGGGCTCGACGCCGTGCGGCCAGGCATCGTTCACAGTCACGCCGGCCATGTCGATGGAACCGGGCACCTGCAGAACCTCATTAGGGTCAGTAAGCCCCTCTTCAATGGCTGCTGCGGCGGTGATGATCTTTGCCACCGAGCCCGGCTCGAAGGGGTGCGAGACAGCAAGGTTATCGAAGGTCTTATTCTTGTCCAGCTGCTTTTCGATGTCCTTGTTCGGATCAACCGTTCCAGTATTTGCCATCGCCAAAACCTGGCCGGTAGCTGCGTCCAAGACGACTGCCTCGGCGCTCTTCGCCTTCGAGTTGGCCTTCGCCTTCTCCAGCTTCTGCTGCACGTAAGTCTGCAAGTCGAGGTCCAGCGTCAGCGTCACGTTCTTGCCGTCGGTGGTGGGCACCTGATCGCGGAGAGTACCTGGGATGACCTGGCCGCTGGCGGAAACGTCCTCCGTCGAGCTGCCATCGATTCCCGTGAGGGTGGTGTCTCCGGAAGCTTCGAAACCGAATTGGCCTTGGCCATCCATGGATACCTTGCCAATGACGTTCTCAGCGATCGATCCGTTGGGGTACTGGCGGATTTGCTGTTCATCGGCAGCCAGGCCGTGGTATTCCTCAGCGATGGCTACCGCGACATCCGGGTCGACGTTTCGCACGAGAACCTCGTACTGGGTATCGGCGCGGAGCTTATCCATGATCTGCTCCGAATCCACGTCCCCGGCGTCGATGCCCGCTTCCTTCAGCTTGTCCGGGATTCCCTTCGACATGTCGGTGAGCCTCTCAGTCACCTTGTCGTCGAGGTAGGTCTTCTTTGCGTCGGGCGCTAGGGACGCAAACTCGGCCTCGTCGGAGGCCTTCTGCTCTTCCTGTTCACGAAGCTCATCACGCAGGCGGGTCGGTGACACAGTCAAAGACCGAGCGCGCATGGTGTAGGCCAAACGCTGGCCATCGCGAGCAAGAATCTCGCCACGCCCAGCGGTATCCACATAAACACGAGTTCGCTGTTCTGCGGCCTTCGCTGCCAAGTCTGGGCCCCACACGATCTGCACCCATGCGAGGCGCCCCATCCACGCCAGCATGACGACGAGCAGTACCGCTGCAATGACATGAACGCGATGGTGCATCGTCTTTTGCTGGCTCATAAACGGCTTGCCGGTACGCGGGTTTCGGGAACGGGTCGCGGGAACGACGCGGTCGGCGTCGTAACGCTGCCGTGGTTGGTGAGAGGTACCGCGCGGTTGGGCGGCACGGGCGGCGGAAACGCGCCTCGGGCGCCGGCCACCTGAGTGTGGTGGGGTCACACGTCACCTTTCTATCTGCAGCGAGGATGGGTATTTGAACAGCTAAACATCGTGCCCCCACTGGTGCGGGGTGGAGATGAACTCATCCCGAATTGTGCCCTATGATCGCCGCCCGTCCACGCAGGCACGCGCGGAGCGGGAAGGGAATCTATCCCCGAGCGGCGTAAGGAGCCTGGGCCGGGATATCCGGCAGCTCTACGTTTCCTTCACCCGACTGACCTCCCTCGGAGTTGTCTCCCGAACGCGAATCATTCGGGGCAGAGCTCTCACGCTCGCCCTGCCTTCCGTTGAGATTCGGGCGGGCGTTCAGGTTGTCGGACATGTTGGCGGTCGCGTTCGGGTCACTGGAAGCCTGCCCCGGGCGGACCGGCTCGCCGTTGACATCGATGACCGATTCCATATCCGGAGTTGCCTCACGCTTTTGTTCCACGTTGCCGTCCGGACCGACTTCCACAACGCCTGGCTGGACCGGGATACCCATCTTGGCTTCGTGGGCACGGCGGGCAACATCGGAGGCGGAGCGAACATTCTCCAAGTCTCGGTTGAGAGTTTCTAGCTGGTTATCCAGCGTGGATTCCTGGGCGGTAAGCTCCTGAATCTTGAAAGTCTGGGACGTCGACAAGCCCGAAAGCCACATGGCCACAGCCACACCAGCGATAAGTAGGCCGATGGCAATGAAGGACAGGCGGGCGAAAAGACCAGTGACCCGAGTGGGCTGCACAACACGGCGCCCACGATTGCTCACTACCTGCTTCGACCCAAGGCGGTTTCCCCGCAGACTGGTTGCGCCCCGTCGTGAGGGCACTGTGCCGCGATGCGGAGTGCGGCTGGGCAGCGGCGTGGTACGGCGACCCCGCTCAAGCAGTGCGGTCCCCTGCCCCGAGACGTCGGCTCCAGTAGTGAAATCGCGGCTAGTGCCCATGGTGTGGGTCCTCTCGTGGTCGCGGCGGTCGGTTGCCTGTGCAGTGCGGTCTCTCAACGTCATGGCCTACCTCCCGGTTCATGAAAAGACGGGGTCCCTTCAAGACGCTCGAGAGCGCGCACCCGGACGGATGCCGCCCGCGGGTTCTCCGCAATCTCTTCCTTGCTCGCCTTCTCGGCCCCACGCGTCACAATGGAGTAGTGCGCCGCGGTGCCCGGGAGATCCATGGGCAGGCCCGCCGGTGTGGTCGAGGTGCTGAGTTTGGTGAAGGCATGCTTGACGATGCGATCTTCGAGCGACTGGTAGCTCATGAACACCGCGCGCCCACCAACGGACAGGGCGTCCGTGATTACGGGGATAACCTGCTCAATCGCTTCAAGCTCGCGGTTGACCTCGACGCGCAAAGCCTGGAAGGTTCGCTTCGCAGGGTGGCCGCCGGTGCGGCGAGTTGCCGCCGGGATAGCGGCGTACAACAGCTCAACTAATCGCGCGGAATTGCTGAAAGGTTCCTTTTCCCTTTCTTTGAGCACAGCGGACGCAATCTTGCCGGCGAAGCGCTCATCACCATAAGTCTTGAGGATGCGGGCAAGCTCGCCGTGACTATACGTATTCAGAATGTCGGCGGCCGTCATTTCCTGGCGTGGGTCCATGCGCATATCCAGCGGCGCGTCGGTCTTGTACGCAAATCCGCGGTCGATCTGATCGAGCTGCATGGATGACACACCAAGATCAAACAGCGCCCCGGCAATGCCGTGCTCCCGCGCGATAGAAAAAATTTCATGCTCGCCCTGCGCAATGGCGCTGCCCACCTCGTCGAAGCGCGCGTTGACGGCGACGAAGCGGTCAGCGAAGGGACTGAGACGGCGAGAAGCATTGCTCAAGGAAGCGGAGTCACGATCCACACCAATGATGCGTGCGGCGGGAAAGCAGTTGAGGAAGTACTCGCTGTGGCCACCGGCGCCTAGGGTGCCGTCGACAATCACTGCGTTCTCCCCTGCCGCTTCAACCGCTGGGGCGAGCAGCTGAGCCATGCGCGCACGCATGACGGGGACATGGCCGTGGTTGTCATTCACGTCGTAGGTAATGGTGCCATTGCGGTCCACAGCTGCTGTCCCCCTTTCCGTTCAGGCGCCTGAGGCTGCTGTCTGATGTGGTCGATAAAAAATCGAGTGCGTATAGGGCCCTGTCCGAGGAAGGGTTCTGATGTCGGGGAAGTACACCAGCTCATCCTCCTCGGGCAGAGTCCGTACACGCACTCCCAGTGCACCGGGCTAGCCCTAAAGCAGTCCGGCAAGTACGTCATCGGCGTCTGCTGCCGAGTAAGCGTCTTCAGTTTGCGCCTGGTATTCAGCCCATGCGGCTGCGTCCCAGATTTCGAGGAAGTCGACCGAGCCCACAACCACGCATTCCTTCGTCAGGTTTGCGTACTCACGGTGGCCTGCAGACAGCGTGATACGCCCGTGCCCATCGGGGCGCTGTTCGTCCGCACTCGCTGCCAAGTTACGGATGAACGCACGCGCGTCCGGGTTGGTACGAGACACAGCCGCAGCCTTCCTGGCTCGTGCCGCGAACTCCTCGCGCGGGTACACCGCAAGCGAGTGGTCCTGCCCCTTGGTGACCATGAGGCCACCGGCCAGTTCTTCGCGAAACTTCGCTGGAAGCGTAAGCCGCCCTTTGTCATCGAGCTTGGGAGTGTAGGTGCCGAGAAACATCCCCGGGTCCACCTTCCTGTCACTCGAAAACTCCGGATTCCTCTCGCGACAAGAGAACAATTCTCCTCCGCTGCGCCCCACTCTACCCCACTTTCCCCCACCGCCAACACCTTTAGCACCCCACTCGCCCGCGTGTCACAATAAACCTCCAGATAAAAGGATGTTTTTACGGTGGGAAGTTTTCCCGGCACCCCCTTGACACACCACCGAAGCAGAGGCTTTTCCCACGCGATCACCCACGCAACTTCCGCCCCTTAGAAGCTAGATCTCCCCACCAGCCCCAGAATCCTGCAACTTTACCCTCCCCACCCCTGACAAAACCGTCAGCGACACCCAGGACTCCGACCTCTAGGCCACACACGGTGGGTGAAAGTGGGGAATTAAGGGAAAGCGTCAAAAAGCGCCGCCACCACCGCTTCTTTTTAGAAACGCCGCGTTCCTATGATAGAAACAGTGTGTTGCCATCTTGAGAACCACGGGATGGCGCTCCATTAGTTTTCTTCACCCACTAGGAAGATCACCTATGTATCTAGCTTGGCGCGAGATGCTCTTCGCGCGTACCCGATTCATCCTCATGGGCGTTGTCCTTGCCCTCATGTCCATGCTCGTCGTCATCATCTCCGGCCTCACAGCAGGTTTGGTCAACGACGGCGTCTCCGGACTAAAAGCAATGGATGCCGACGTCGTCGCTTTCGCCGACGGCACCCAGAAAGACTCAGCTTTCACCCGCTCGGTTGTCGATGCCTCTGATAGCGAGTCCTTCTCTCAACACGACGGCGTGGAGGAGGCCGCTCCTCTTGGCCTGACCATCGCCAATGCCCATAACCAAGACGGCACGGCAGTGGACCTGACCCTGCTGGGAGTAGAACCGGACTCCTTCGTGGCACCGGCAGGTTTGCCCGCACTTGACACCAACCGGGTCGACGGCCAGCCCAGCAACACCAAGCACGACATCATCGTCTCCTCCACCCTGCACGATGAGGGCATCGAGGTCGGCGACACCATCGCGCTCGATCGCTTGGATATCCCGCTGAATGTCGTTGGGTTTACCGATAACCAACGCACCTTCGGACACGTGGACGTGGCCTACCTTCCGCTCGACATCTGGCAAGAGATCCACGCTGGCGGGCGCCACGGTGAAGCCGTGAACCCAGACGCTTATGACGAAGCCTCCGTCATCGTCGCCCGCACGTCAGACAAGCCGGACACCGAGGCCCTCTCGGAACAGTCCGGCCTGGATGTTCGAACCCTCAAGGAAAGCTTCGACTCCTCCCCCGGCTACACCGCCGAGATGATGACCTTATCCATGATCACGTGGTTCCTGTACGTCATCGCCGCACTCGTGACCGGCGCCTTCTTCCTCGTGTGGACCATTCAGCGGGCCGGCAATATCGCCACCCTCCGCGCGATGGGCGCGACCAAGGGTTTCTTGTTGCGCGATAGCCTCGGCCAGGCAGTCGTCATCCTTGTCTTGTCCATCCTGGCGGGTGCGCTTGTCGCCGTCGGCCTGGGCAGCCTCCTGGAGCAGACTGCCATGCCTTATGCCACCGAATTCAGTTCCGTCATCAGTGGCGGACTCATCCTCTTCGTCGCTGGTCTGCTCGGCGCTTTCATCGCCGTTGTCCGTGTCACCCGAACCAACCCCCTCGCAGCCCTAGGAGAAAACCGATGAGCCCAGCTTTAGAACTAAAAGACGTCACCGTCAGCTACACCGATGGCGACTCGCAGGTTAAGGCACTCGATTCCGTCAACCTCAGCATCGATCCCGGCGAATTCGTTGCCGTGGTCGGCCCATCAGGTTCCGGCAAGTCCACGCTGCTCGCTGTTGCGGGCGCATTGACGACGCCCGATTCCGGCCAGGTCCTCGTCGCGGGCGAGGACATCGTGCAGCTTGGCGACGCCCAACTGGCGCAGGTCCGCCGCAACCACATCGGCTTCGTCTTCCAGTCCACCGGAAATCTTCCTTCCGCGTTGACTGCGGAGGAACAGCTCGAGCTGGCCAGCAAAGTCATTGGAAAGACTGGGCGCTACTCCAGCACCGAACTCCTCGACAAGGTTGGCATGAAGCACCGCGCCAAGCACCGCCCAGGAAGCCTGTCTGGCGGTGAACGGCAGCGCGTTGGCATCGCGCGTGCACTTGTTGGCGACCCCCAGGTGCTGCTTGTCGACGAACCCACCGCAGCCCTGGATCGCGCACGCTCCCAGGAGATCGTTGCGCTCTTGACAAAAGAATGCCACGACTTTAACGTCGCGGGCATCATGGTCACTCACGACTACGAGGTTCTCGATCACTGCGACAAGGTCTATGAGATGGTCGACGGCCGCTTAACACCGGCCACCGCATCCACCCAGCGATAAGCAAAGAATGCGCAGCTTAACGTAGACTCACACGCATGCCAAAGATCACTGAAACGACAGTAGCCGAGCACCGCGCCGTCCAGCACCGCGCGGTGCTCGAGGCTGCCGAAAAGCTGATCATCACTAGCCATGGTGCAGTCCCCACCTTGGCCGAAGTTGCCGCAGAAGTCGGGCTTGCCCGCCCCAGCATCTATCGATACGTATCATCCCAGCACGATCTACTGGTACAGCTGCTTATTCAGGCGACCCAATCGTGGAATGAGCAACTCGAGGCCGCCATGAAGGTAGCCTCCCCGGAGCCTAAGAAGCGCATCCACGCCTATGTCGACGCCACGCTCGATCTCTTCATTCATAGTGCACACGGCCATTTGATGACCGCCGCACAGCACTTCCCCCAAGCCTTTGCTGACGAGGAAGTACAAAAGTCACATGGCGGATTCGCCTCCATCGTTGACGAGTTCTGCCCCGGCGTTTCCCCAGTAGATATCTCGTTGCTCAATGCGGCCATCGTCCGAGCCTCTGAACTGGCGGACGGCTCACCGGAAAAGCTCAGCAGCGCAACGCAAACCCTTTACGCAATGGCCGAAGCCATCCTGCCCTAGGTCACCGCATTAAAAGAGCCCTCCGCTGATTTTAAAGCGGAGGGCTCTTCGGACCGGCCTTTAGGCGCATATGCGCTTAGCGGCCTTCAAAGCGACGACGGAAATTGTCTTCGAGGCGGTTCCCAACGTCGCTACCACCCTTCTTGGATTGCTTGCCGCGATCCCGAGTGGACGACTGCGCACCGACTGCAACCAGAGAATCCTCCGAGTTTCCGAGCAGCATCCAGACGCCGGATCCAAACATGACTAGGAAGCCGAGGACCGAGAGGCTCACAAACCACAGGGATTGCTGGGCCAACGCAATACCGCCCACCATCATGCAGAGACCGACAACAATCAAGGCAAATCCGCGGAGGGTGATAGCGCCCGAGTTTGCGCCGAAAGAAGCTTCACCGGACACCGACGCACCAAAATCAGGATCATTGGCCAGCAACGACTGCTCAATTTCACGCAGCGCTTGCTGTTCGTGCTCAGAAAGGGCCACAGCGTCCTCCGTAGTGGGTTGGGTTTAGGTAGTGGAACTGGGAAATAGGATTACTACCTCTATAACGTCAAGAATAGCGAGATAGTTCCCGCAAAGACAGTCCGCACGTTTTAGCCGCACTACACCACATCGCCAGGGCCCTGCGCTCCGCATTAAGCCGCGAGACCACCGAAGCCCAGCTCAGACTCAGTCGCATCCACATAGCGGGCGGCAAGCGCCACATAGCGATAGACGGTATCAGGATCAGGGACTGGATCCAGTCCGGATGCCACTCGCGAACGCACACGCGAGTAGTCCTTAAACTCCGCTGCCCACTGCGCATCAGCCGGGCCGATGAGCGCCACTTGCTCCCAAGCGGAGGTGGGCAAGCGCCGGCGACGTGACACCGTGGACGCTGCCACCCGAGCCCCGGCAGCGCGCAGCGAGGCGCGATAGGCCATTTCTAAAGCATCCGCGAAACGCCCCTCCGCTGCGCTCTGACGCGCGTCCACCAACAAATCCAACGCTTGCCCCACGAAACGATCGCGGCGTACGCGCTGCAACGCCTCCCGGTTACGGCTCCGCGCCGCTGCTGTTGCTGAGATTACCTGTGCCATGACCTCTCCCCCTTGGGCTTCTTCCTGAGCTTGTCAATAGAGACTGTGTTGCTGATTTTCTGTCGTTGTTTGTTGACGCGATTCACCTTAAAGCCGCCTTCCTACATCCACCCCCAATTTTAGTCCACATGTTCGAATTCGACAATAGGTTTACTGAACTTCTCCACGTTTTTCGAACAGGCACATCAATTTTGCTCGGAATGGGTTCGCCGCCTGCTTTCACATACCGCAAGAATCTGTTGTTATTAGACATGTGAGTTACACGCTGTGCCGACTAAGCCCCCAAGAGTTCGCCATTGCCCTCCCGCACTTGGTGGATATCTACATTGCAGCGATGAACTACGACCCCTCAGTACGCAACAGCTCCATCATGCGGTGGCGCGGGGATCTCATACGCCCGGGGTTTTCCTGCGTGGCGGCCACCTCCGAAGACGGCATCGCCGGATTTGCCTACGGCTTTCTCGGCTCTCCTGATACCTGGTGGGACAAGCAACTCCGCCGAGCGCTCTCCAACAACGGCGGCGCAACCCCAGAGCAAGAAGAGGTTCTCCACAACTATTTTGAGTTGGCGGAAATCCACGTAGTGCCCGAGGCACAGGGCCACGGTCTGGGCCGTGCGCTGCTTGAAGCACTGGCCTGGAACCTCCCCGCCCGCTACATCCTGCTCTCCACACCTGAGGTTCCCAATGAAGCCAACTCCGCCTTCGGCCTCTACCGCAAAATGGGCTTTAGTGACTTCCTTCGCCAGCTCCATTACCCCGCCGATTCACGCCCCTTCGCCATCCTGCAATCAGCTGTGCCGCTAGCACCAGCCGGTACCGCTTAACCTGGCGTCTAATCCGTGAGCCTGCCCAGGTAGAGTGGCAGGCGTGACTACTCCGCAAATACCTTCCCTGGACGATATCCCCGTAGCCGTACGCGAGGAGCTCGAGCTTTTCCTAGATAGTCAGCGCGACGCCATCGCGTCCATCGGTTCCCCGGTGACTAACGCGATCTCCTATTTGGAATCCTTCGTGCTGGACGGCGGAAAACGTATCCGCCCTCTCTACGCGTGGGCAGGTTTTATCGGCGCACATGGGCTCGAGGGCACGGAGTCCCCGCAGGCGATGCTCCGCGCAGCTTCTTCCCTAGAATTCATCCAGGCTTGTGCTCTCATCCACGATGACATCGTGGATGCTTCCGATACCCGGCGCGGCAATCCCACCGTCCACCGTGGCGTAGCCGCTCGCCATCGGGAGCTCGGGCTCAGCGGTGACGCTGACTTCTTCGGGCAGTCTCTCGCCATCCTTGTGGGCGACATGGCCTTGGTCTGGGCCGAGGACATGCTCCAGGATTCCGGGCTGAGCCCCGAGGCGCTCGCGCGCGCTCGGGCGCCGTGGCGGGCGATGCGCCGCGAGGTTATCGGCGGGCAAATGCTGGATATTTGCCTCGAAGCGGAAGGCTCCGAGGATGCAACGTTGGCGGACTCAGTAAACCGTTTCAAGACCGCCGCGTACACCATCGAGCGCCCGTTGCATTTGGGCGCAGCCGTAGCAGGAGCACCCGAAAAGCTTGTTGCCGCTTTCCGCGGCTATGGACAAGACATCGGGGTCGCATTCCAGCTCCGCGATGATTTGTTGGGGGTCTTTGGTGACCCAGCAATTACTGGCAAGCCCGCCGGTGATGATCTGCGCGAGGGCAAGCGCACGGTCCTCTTGTCATTGGCTCTGCAACGTGCGGATACCACTGATCCCGCTGCTGCCGCGGAGCTTCGCCGACTCATCGGCCAGACGGAGGATCCCGCAGATATTGCCCGCATGGCCCAGATCATTGCCGATTCCGGGGCACCGGATGTCGTCGAGCAGCGCATCAGCGATCTCACGCGCTCGGGCCTTGACCACCTTCATAATGCCCAGGTCGCCCCCGAAGTCACGGCAACGCTGGAAGAGCTTGCCCACAAATCCACCGCACGCCGGATGTAGCATGGCCCGCTCCGCATCCGCGCGCGTATCCCTGCGCATTCCCAACCCCCTTCCTTTGGGCATCGTCTCCGCGGCGATCCTTGCTCTCGCCTCCTTCTCTGGTGGCGCAACCCAGAACCGCGGCGGCTTTCTTGAGGCACTCAATATCGGATTTCTCGCGTATGGCCACGGCCGCAACATCGGCATAGTCCTCTATTGGGTTGGCCTCTTTGGATTGGTCGCCGCGTGGGTCCTGGCTGGGCGTTATCTCATCGCCCCACAGCTCAAGAACCCGCAACCCGACGGCGCGCTGTCTGACATCCGCCGAATGCTGATGTGCTGGGTTGCCCCGCTGTTGTGCGCGGCCCCACTGGCTTCGCGGGACGTGTACTCCTATCTCATGCAGGGAGCCATGGTGCGCGATGGTTTCGATCCTTATGTCGAAGGCGCGGCTGTTAACCCCGGCCCCTTCCTGCTGGAAGTCTCACACGACTGGCGAAACACCACTACGCCTTATGGTCCGCTGCACTTGTGGATGGGCAACGGGGTAACCAACCTCGTGGGGGACAATGTCGCCGCGGGCATCATCGTCTATAAGGCGATATCGGTCCTCGGCTTTGCCGCCATCGCTTGGTCGATTCCACGCCTTGCACGCAGCATCGGGGGCGATCCGGCGCTAGCACTGTGGTTGGGTGTAGCGAATCCAGTGATTCTATTGCACCTCATCGGCGGCATGCACAATGAATCGGTCATGGTGGGCTTGGTATCGCTGGGATTGCTCGCCGCGGTTCACAACAAGTTTCATCTCAGCCTCCTTCTTGTCGGCGTAGCGGTGTCGCTCAAAGCCACAGCTGTATTCGCCGCACCGTTTATCGTGTGGCTCATGCTGCACCACTGGGCGCCGAAAGGCACCACGCCACTCAAGCGCTTCGAGGTCTTTCTCCTGTCCGGCGTCGTTGCCGTGGCGGAGGTCGCGCTGGCGGTGGCGGTGATTACGTGGGCGTCGGGAAGCTCGTGGGGCTGGTTGTCACAAATCAGTGGCAATTCCAAGGTGATCAATCCCCTGGCCGGCCCTACCTTGCTCGCCGACATTCTGGTACCGCTCATCCAGGTCTTCTCCCCCGATACCACCTATAACGGGGTGCTCAGCGTGTTGCGTTCAATTGCGATGATCCTCATGCTCCTCGGCCTCGTCGTCGTGTGGTGGTGGGGGCGAACGGGCGTGCGCCGCGCGATTGCCGCTACGGCTGCTGCCTACCAGGTGGCGTTCGTCTTCAACTCTGTGACGCTTCCCTGGTATTACGCCTCCGTGCTGACGCTCATGGGAACCTTCCGTCCACCGCTGCCCTTGATCAAACTAACCACCGGCGTGGCCCTCTTTATCGGAGTGGCCTTCGCTGGCGACGGAAACCACCAGCTCTATAACTGGTTCTGGGACATCGCCATGGTGGTCGTGGCGTGGTCAGCAACGCAGTGGATTTTCGATGGTGTTCCACGCACCACCGCGGCCATGGATGAGGCTGCTACTGCTAAAACGCCGAAGCCTGCGCGCGCCGAATAACCTCGCGCGCAAGGTGCCCGTGGAGCGCGTCAATGGGGCGGCCTGGCAAGGACTCATCTTCGGTAAACAGGTGCGCCAGAATTTCATTGTCGCCCCAGCCGTTATCGGAGAGGACCGTAATCACTCCGGACACGTGCTTGGAAATGACGCCCTTGGAATTGAAGAATGCCTCCGGGACGAGGCGCTCCCCCTCGGCGTTTCGCCACACAATGAATTTACGCGCGTTGAGCAGGTCGAAGACGCGAGTGATGGGAAGATCGAGCTTTTCAGCAACCTCAGCGAGCGTCAGCAGCTTTTCCCCGGCGAGGAGCTGCGGTAGTTCCGGGTGGGGATTCTCGAAGTTGTTCTCAGAATTAGTCACGGACACAACTGTAGCCGGATCACACTTTGGGGCGCAGATCGGCCATACTGGAATCCATGACAAGGCTGAACGTGGGCGACATTCTCGAAGGACGCTACCGCATCGATCAGCCGATCGCTCGCGGCGGCATGTCCACTGTGTATCGCTGTGTCGACATGCGCTTGGGCCGCGCAGTGGCCGCCAAGGTCATGGATGAGCGCTATCACGATGACCCTGTCTTCGTCACCCGCTTCGAGCGCGAGGCCCGCGCCATGGCACAGCTAAGCCATCCCAACCTCGTCGCCGTGCATGATTTCTCCGCGGATGGGTTGCCCATCTATCTCATCATGGAGCTCATCACCGGCGGCACCTTGCGCGAGCTCCTTGCTGAACGCGGCCCCATGCCGCCACATGCCGCAGCCGGCGTCATGCACTCCGTGCTGGCCGGGCTCACCGAGGTCCACCACGCCGGCCTCGTGCACCGCGATATCAAGCCAGACAACGTTCTCATCACGGACAACCACCGCGTTAAGGTCGGCGATTTCGGCTTGGTGCGCTCCGCCAAAGCGGAGCACGATAGCTCGGGTCAAATCGTCGGCACCGTCAGCTACCTCTCCCCCGAGCAGGTTACGGGTGCGGATATCACCCCGGCTTCCGATGTCTATTCGGCCGGAATTGTCCTGTTTGAGCTCCTTACCGGCACGGTCCCCTTCCACGGCGAGACCCCACTGGCCCACGCCACAGCGCGCGTGCACGCGGATGTAGTGGCGCCGTCCTCACGCATCGAGGGGGTACCTATGCTTTTCGACGCCCTCGTGGCCACCGCCACCGCGCGCCAGCCGGCCGAAAGGTTTGCGGATGCCGGCGAATTCCTCGATGCGCTGGATGATGTATCCCGTGAACTGCAGCTCCCGCAATTCACCGTCCCCGTCCCGCGGAACTCGGCTGCTGCACGAACAGCTGCGGTGCCCACGGATTTTTCGGGGGCAGGCAATACCCGGGTCTTCGAAGCCACCTCCACGATCCCGGCGCCTCAACCGCCCACGCGGGAAACCCGTGTCGAGCCTCGAAACGATGCTTTTCTCCCGCCGGCCGCACCGGTAAATCCCCCGGCACCGTCCCCTGCGGTAGCAGAACCTTCTGCGCCGCTTCCCCCGGCCGGTGCCGAGGAGGAGCCAGAAGAGCGCCCTTTGAGCAACCGCAGCGCCATCGCGCTTATAGGTTTCCTCATACTAGTCGGGCTTGCCACCTTGGCCGTCGCCGTGGCGGCCTGGTGGTTTGGCTCCGGAGAATACGGCACGTGGCCGATTCTCTGGAGGCCATATTAGCCTGCGCAACTTCTAGTTGCGCAGCATCTCCGCGATAAGGAAGGACAGCTCCAGCGATTGCTGGGTGTTCAGGCGCGGATCCACGGCGGACTCGTAGCGGCCCGGCAGATCCACGTCCGTGATGTCCTCAGCGCCGCCGAGGCACTCGGTGACGTCCTCGCCGGTGAACTCTAGGTGGACACCACCAGGGTGAGTACCCAGTTCACGGTGCACCTCGAAGAAGCCCTGGACCTCGTCGACGATCTTGTCGAAGTGGCGGGTCTTGTAACCGTTCGATGCCGTGAAGGTATTCCCGTGCATCGGATCGGACTGCCACACAACCTTGTGGCCGGAGTCCTCCACTGCCTTGATGATCGGCGGCAGGACGGAGCGCACCTTATCGTGGCCCATGCGGGCGATCATGGTGAGTCGGCCAGGCTCACGGTTCGGATCCAGACGCTCTGCGTACTGCACAGCCTGCTCCGGGGTTACTCCTGGGCCAAGCTTGATGCCTACCGGGTTGCCGATGATGGAGGCGAAAGCTACGTGGAAATCGTCGAGGCCGCGGGTGCGCTCGCCGATCCACAGCTGGTGAGCGGACAGGTCATAAAGCTTGGTCTCGCCGTTAGCGTCCAAGCCCAAGCGCAGCATGGAACGCTCATAGTCACGCAGCAGGGCTTCATGGGAGCAGTAGATCTGTGCCGAACGCAGGGTCTCGTCTGAGACTCCGCAGGCGTTCATGAAGGCCAGGCCGTTCTCAATTTCATTCGCCAGGGCCTGGTAGCGAGCGCCTGCCGGAGAGTTGGCCACAAACTCGCGATTCCACTCGTGGAGTCGGTAAAGGTCAGCAGTACCGGATTGGGTCAGTGCGCGGACCAGGTTCATGGCCGCCGAGGAGTTCGCGTAGGCACGGATCATGCGGGCGGGATCGTGGCGGCGGGATTCCTCGTTGGCTTCTACGCCGTTGACGATGTCACCGCGGTAGTTGTACAAGCCGTTTGCGTCCAGATCAGAGGAGCGCGGCTTCGCGTACTGGCCGGCGATGCGGCCGAGCTTCACCACCGGGGTGGACGCGCCATACGTCAAAACTACGGCCATCTGAAGCAGCGTCTTGATGTTGCCGCGGATGTGCGGCTCCGTATTGGACTCGAAGGTTTCCGCGCAGTCGCCTCCCTGGAGGAGGAAGGCGTTGCCCAGGGCGACGTCGGCAAGCTTGCGCTTGAGGTCCTCGATCTCTGGGGCCACGACGATAGGTGGGACGGATTCCAGGATCTTGCGCACGTTATCGGCTTGCAGCTGATCCCAGCTGGGTTGCTGCTTTGCCTCGCGGGCAATCGCATCTTGAAACTTCTCGTTGATCCCCTCCGGCAGCGGTGGCAAATCAGGGAGCACTTCTTTGGGAATATCTACTGTCCAACTCACACCCAGTATTTAACCATCTTGGGTCTATCGCGCGTTAGTTAATGGCATTTCGGCCACGGTATTAATTCACGCTTTATTAACGCGGTTGCCCCTAGTCAACGGCAAGTGCTGTTCACAAACCCGAAATTTGGCCAGATTATGGCGGGCGTCGACCAACGCGTCATGGTTGCCGTTCGGGACTGGAGGCAGCTTGGGGCGGCCGGCGAATTCCCAATACTGCTTAAGCTCCCGGGTATAGCGCGGCAGGCCCTTGGGCAGACTCGCCATATCGCCCCAGAGTTGCGCAACAACCACGTGGTCATAGGCGCCCACCCAGGCCCACAGCTCGATGGGAGTGGAGTGCCGGCCAAGGAATTTCAGGAGATCTTCGCGGATGGTTTCGCGCGATTTCCAGACCGGATCTGCTGGACTCGGCAGCTTATCCAAAACATTCTCACGCACCCATGCGTTTGCCTTGGCCGGATCGAAGTCTGTGGATACCGCGTAGTATTCGCTACCGTCTTCCCCGACAATTCCGATGGAGACCAATTCAATGGTCGATCCGTCCTCGATAAATTCGGTGTCGTAGAAGTAGCGCACGCCCCGTATCCTAGTCTCCCGCCCACATAGGCCTGCCCACTGGGGGTCTATACTCAACTGCGTGAAGAAAGCTCTCTCCTCCCCTCTCCTCCCCTTGTTCATAGCAGGGCTGGCCTCCCTAGCGTGGATTATCCAGCTTCCGGCATTATTCAGCAGCGGCAGCATTGCGCCTTATTACCACATTGACCTCGATGTCTATCGCGAGGGAGGACGCGCGCTTCTACGCGGAGAAAATCTTTACGCACAGAGCTATGTGCTCGACAACGGCTTTTCGCTGCCTTTTACCTACCCGCCTTTTGCTGCAGCGCTTTTCGCCATGGTGTCATGGCTCCCGTTGTGGCCGCTGTCCATTCTTCTCACCGCAGCATCGCTCGGGGCGCTGTGGGTTTGCCTGTATGCCGTGATTTCTCGGAGCTGTGCTACTGAGCGACCTGGTTGGTGGTCCTCGTGGGCATTGTGCGCCTGCATGCTGATGGAACCGGTTACTGAGACGCTCAGCTTCGGCCAAGTGAACCTTTTGTTGACCGCGGTAGTCATTGTAGATTGCCTACTGCTGAGCCCACGAAGCTCGTGGCGTGGTGTGCTTACGGGCATTGCAATAGCCATCAAGCTCACCCCAGCGGTCTTCCTCGCCGTGTTTTTCGTTCGCCGCGACTGGCGCGCTCTTGCCACGGCGGTGGTCTCCTTTGTCGCATGTGGTGTAGTGGGGCACCTCGCCTCCCCGGCGAGCTCAGCGGTGTATTGGACCGATACCCTCCGTGATTCCTCGCGCATCGGTGGGCTGGCCTACTCCGGCAACCAATCACTCCGTGGCTTGCTAAGCCGTATTGTCCCCGAGCAAGCAACGACCCTTTGGGTTCTCGGATGCATCGCCATCGTCGCGCTTCTGTGGTGGCTCATGGAACATACGTCATCGCAGGTTGAGCTCGTGCTACTCGCTTCCTCGGCGGCGCTGCTGTGCTCCCCGGTCTCGTGGTCTCACCATTTCACGTGGCTCTGCTTGGCAGCGGTCTATCTGACCGCCCGCCGACACTGGTTCCTAGCTGCCCTCACAGGGCTGACGTTGCTGGCCCGCGGCCACTGGCTCATCCCGCACAATGAGCAGCTGGAACTGACGTGGTCGTGGTGGCAGCAGATTCCGGGCAACGACTATTTCTTGCTCGTCGTGTTTCTTGTCGCGGTGAGCTGCTGGCTCAGGCTTGAGCCTACAGACGACGGTTCCGTTTTTCGCCGACTCGCACCGATCGGCGGCGGTTTAAGCGTCCAGCCCACGACGGGCACCTTGCCCAAAGCCCAAAGTGCTAGCGACGCAACAGCGCAATAAAGAACGCACATGCTAAGCCAGAACCACGTGTTTTCCAGCGGCCACTGGCCCGCCAGGCTAACCTCCCGAGGATGGAGCGCCATGGGGTAGCCATAAAGAATGGTGAGGCCGATGGGATGCCCAAGATAGATAGGCAGCGTGTGAGCACCGATGAAACGCAGACCGGTGGTCAGGGCCGGAATATAGGACACCACCACCGCCACCGCGATTCCCACTGGAACCTCGAAAAACTGCTCTACCATGCGAACAAGGATATGAACGTCATCCCTCACCAGCGCCTCCGTACCAGGCAACAACCACGTAACGTCAACTTCTCCGGAGAAGTTATCCCACGCGCGGCGAGTAAAAAAGCCGATGGCGTAGGCCACTGTCATCCCGGAATACGCCCAAAAACTGCGGTGATCCCATATGCCCTTAAACGGTGCCTCGATAGCTGCAGCGAAGTCGGAAATGGCATCACGGAAATAGGCAGCGCCAACAAAGACCGGGAGAAACATGATGGCCTTCGCAATCGAGGTGTATTGCGCCTGCCAAGCGATGAACAGAATCGGACTAAAGCTCAGCGCCATCGCTGCCCACCCGGGGAGCTTGCGTACGCACCACAAGAAGATGTTGAACAGAATCAGCGAATGCAAAAACCATGCCATGGAATGGCCCACGAGCAGGCTAGCTGTCATTTGGTCAACATCGAAGATGGGATCTCCAAAGACCCAGTGGTACTCCACGCGTTTGGTTTGTTGCTCAACGAGCATCCAGACCACATAGGGAACGAGGAAGTACCACAGGCGGCGTGTGAAAAGCTCCGCGAAGCTAAAGCGAAAAACCTTCTGGGCAAAAAAGCCGCTCACCAAGAAGAACAGAGGTAAGCGAAGCGGATCCAGCCAGACGTTAAAGGCCGCCAGCCACGTCTCCCCTGATTCAGGAACGGTGAGCGTGATGTGCAGAAGCACGACGCCCAGGATGGAGATGCCTTTCGCTACATCGGGCCACGCCAGGCGTTTGGTTAGAGAAGAAGACACTGACTACCGTGCCTCCGAACCGGGCTCGGCCCCTTCCGGGTAGCCGTGTCCAGCTTGCAGAGAGGCCTTCACATCGGAGGCGTACACGTCGACATAGGGTTTACCCGCCAACTCAGCCAGCTGCTTCATCACGTAGTCCGTGAAGGCGCGCGCAGTAGCGTGGTCCTGAGGATCAAGGTTGCGTTCAGCGGCCCACGCCTGGGGGTCGATGGGCTCACCCACGCGCATGCCGACGCGAACCGGGCGCGGGATCCATGAACCGATCGGGTTTGCCTTCCGGGTATTAATCATGGCGATGGGAATTACCTGCTCACCAGTGGTCAACGCGATGCGCGCCATGCCGGTGCGCCCTTTGTAAATGCGTCCATCGGGCGAACGAGTTCCCTCCGGGTAGATTCCAAAGAGATCCCCACGGCCGATAATGCGTTGCGCGCTCGCCAGCATGGCGTCGCTCGCGTCTTTATTGACGCGGTCAATCGGCACCTGCCCCACGGAGCTAAAGAACCACTTTTGCAGGCCGCCAACGAAACCAGGGGTGGTGAAATACTCGCTCTTAGCCAGAAATGTAATCTGCCGCGGGCACAACAGAGGGAAGTAGAAAGAATCCATGACGGCTTGGTGAGAGGATGCCAAGATAGCCGAACCGGATTCCGGGATGCGATCCATTCCTTCGGACCATGGGCGGTTCCATACTCGAAGGGCCGGGCCAAAAAAGATGTGCTTAAAGGCCCAGTACCACTTGTTTCGCATCGCTTATAGTCCTATCTGTTTATGCCGAACAGGCCGCGCTGTCCAGTGAAAGAAAAATGTGCGGTGTTAACCTCGGTGCTCCTGGCGGGCGAGATCAGCGACACCAATCATACCCGCCGCGGAACCCAGTTTCGCGGTTGCGACTCGGGCCAGAGGCCTGTGACCGGCCCCGACAATCTGGCTAGCCATGGCTTCCCGTGCCCGATCTAGGTACAGATCCGCGTCCTTGGATACCCCACCGCCGATGACGATCAGCTCGGGGTCAAGGACATCCGCCACCATGGATAGTCCCTGCCCCAACCACTGTCCGAAGTTATCCATGACAGCCAGACCTAGGGGATCTCCCCGGCGAGCGGCCACGGTGATCTCCTCGCCGGAGGGATTCTCCGGGAGGGTGGTTTCAAAGTCACCGCGCAGATCCGCGCAGGTGTCCGGCAGAGCGGTTCCGGACGCATAGCGTTCGAGGCAGCCGCGCTTTCCGCACGAGCATTGGCGTCCGCCCGGTGAAACAACGAGGTGCCCAAACTCAGGGGCAGTGCCGAAAGCTCCGCGGTAGATCGTGCCGTCATTAAATAGCGTGGTTCCAATGCCGGTACCGACAGCGAAGAAAACCCATTCCTTCGCCCCGCGTCCTGCACCAAAGCGCCACTCCCCCCACGCGGCCGAGTTGGCGTCGTGCTCAAGCCGGACAGGAACGTCCAAGCGCTTGCTCAAGATTTCACGCACTGGGGCGTCCCGCCACGGCAAATGCGGAGCAAAACGCACAATCTCGCATTCGGGATCCAAGAACCCTGCGAGGGCAAGCCCAACGGCATCAATGTCATGAGAAGCTGCGAGGCTGTCGACGCAACGCACGATGTCATCTTCGAGCTCTCGCGCTTCCACGGCCGTAGGCACGCTCATCGAATCCACAATCTCTCCGGCGGGATCAATCACCGCGGCGCGCAGGTTTGTTCCACCAATATCGAACCCGATGGTGAGGCCACTGCGGCCGCCTTCAGCGGAGGGAGTGTGTTCAAGCATGACTAGTAGGATATACCCCGGCTTGCCCTCGATCACATTCGAGAATCTCGCGCAATCGTGCGCCCATGATTTCCCACGTCCAGCGCTCCTCCACGTGGCGGCGCCCGGCTGCCCCCATACGGTGGGCCCGGGGGGCATCGCCAAGCAACGTGCACAGCGCCTCCTCAAGCTCCGGCACCGAAGACCCGCGCACAACGAGCCCTGTCTCCGGAGTCACCGTCTCCGGCGCTCCGCCGGAATCTCCAGCAACCACTGGCAGCCCCGCCGCCTGCGCCTCAAGGTAAACAATGCCGAGTCCCTCGACGTCGAGTCCGCCACCTCGTGTGCGTGCAGGCATGGCGAATACATCGGCCGCATGGAGGGCCAAACGCAATTCCGCCGTATCCCGCGCCTCCTGAATCACGGCGTCTGGGCAGTACAGATGCGCAAGTTCACGCAAGGTCGGCTCGTAGCGGCCGCGTCCGATAATGAGTAATTGCGCATCTGGAATTCGCCCACGCACCGCTGGCATAGCGCGCAAGAGTTGATCCTGACCTTTACGCGGGACCAGACGGGAGATGCAGACAATTACTGGGCCGGGGCCCAACCCGAAATGCGCACGGGCCGCCTGCTTCTCTGCTGCGGTAGCTGGCGTGAAATCCTCCAGGTTGACCGCCGAGGGCAAATGAACCCACCGCGCACCCGAGCCGAACGCGGGCTCCAACCTGTTGCGCGTGTAGTCCGAGATATACGTGAGGACATCCGAAGACTTGCCGATCCTGCGCAAGGCTTGCCGTGCCCCAGGAAGCATGGACCACCCCACCTCATGCCCGTGCGTTGTGGCTACGATGCGGCGCGCGCCCGCTGCACGCGCTGCCGGCGCCATGAGCGCGAGTGGGGCCGCGGCACCAAACCACACGGCCTCGATATCGTGTTCTCGGATGAGGCGCTGCATCTGGCGGGCCGTAGCAGGCGTTGGCAGCATGATGGAGCGCGGCCAGCGGACCACGGTATAGGGCAGCGTCGAGTCATACTCCGCAGCGGCGTCCCCGTCTTGGGTCGAGGCAAAGACGATGACGTCCTGCGGGTTGAGGGTCGCCAGAAAGTCTCGGAGATAGGACTGAATCCCGCCGATGGTGGGCGGGAAATCATTGGTGACGAGGAGTGTGCGCGCCATGTCCTAATAGCGTACGGCACCTTCCACCGGCATGGAATTCAGCGGCACCACGGCCACGGGGACGCCATAGGTGGAGGCATGAACAATCTGGCCGTCACCGATGTACATTCCCACGTGGGTAACGCCGGGGTAATAGCCCACAATATCGCCGGGCTGGAGTTGGTCCAGCGGCACCGGCGTACCACCGGCGAGCTGCGCCTGCGAGGTGCGCGGAATGCTCTTGCCCATCTGCTGATAGCTCCACACCATCAGGCCAGAACAGTCAAAAACATCAGGACCCGTTGCGCCCCAGCCATACGGGGCGCCAATACGGCTGAGAGCGGCTTCCACAGCGGCAGACCCGGACCCATCGGCCAGCGCAGCCAAGTCAAGGTCGGAGGATCCACCGAAGTGCTGGACCCATGCCTCACGCGCTTCTGGGCTTAAGCCATCAACGGTGGCCTCAAGTTCCTTCTGTTGTTCTTCCAGCTCGGCCTTTTCTTTCAGCACCGAGTCACGCTTTACCTGCAGCTCGTCACGCTTATGGCGTGCCTCCTCGGCGGCATCAACCGCCTCTTGATGCGCGTTGTCGGCCGCTGCGGAAGCCGCGACCATTGCGTCTTCCTCACGCTTCGCGGCCTTGGATAGGGTACCTAGATAGCCCATCCGTTCTACCGCACTGGCCACGTCATTTGCATTGAGGGCGGCGGAGACCGACGTTGCAGCGGCATTCCTACGATAGCGCTTCTGCGCTAGAGCATCGATGCGTTCCTGTTGTTCAGCCACGGCGGCTGAGGCGTCTTCGGAAGTGCGCTGCGCCTCCTCGGCCTTCAATTCCAGCTCGCCGATCTCTTTCTCCGACTCAGCGAGCTCATCCTCGAGCCCCTTGACTTCCTCACCCTTGGCAGACACGCGCTGGGCGACGTCCGCCATGCGCTCAATGAGGCCGGGCAGGTCTTCAGGATCCTCCGCTTGCGGAGCGCCTTCCTGCTGCTGCTCCGGAGAAACCTCCTGGGACAAAGCCGACGGTGAAAGGACGGCAACTGGAACCGTGCTCAAGGCAAGTGCAGCGACCGCACACGCAAGGCCACGACGCGACATGGATACCCCCGAAACTTAGAGAAGGTTAATAGATAACTGAATTATACCCTCAGTCGAGCAAAACATAACGGCTACAAGAATAACCGAACCCCTTCCCCACCCTCACCATCAACATGGCAAGAGCGGCGGAAGGGGTTAGGACGATTACCGAGTGCGCTTAGAAGCGAACTGCGGAGTGAATCGGCATGTAGTTCAGGGAACGCTCACCCACCGGGGTACCGGAGTTCAGAGCGTCAATGATGGTGCCATGGCCGGTGTAGATGCCAACGTGAGATGCACCGGAGTAGTACACGATGATGTCACCCGGCTGCAGGGCATCAAGGGACACCGGGGTGCCAGCGGATGCCTGTGCCTGGGACGTACGCGGGATGGACACGCCAGCCTGCTGGTAGGCCCAGGAGGTCAGGCCAGAGCAATCGAAGGCGCTCGGGCCGTTAGCGCCGTAGACGTACGGGGAACCGATCGCGGAACGAGCGGCTTCAAGAACCTTCTCACCCACGGACTGGGTCGGCGCCGGGGCCGGTGCCGCCGGGGACTCAACAGCAGCGGCGTAGCCGCCACCCTGGTTTGCTTTGAAGGCAGGGATGTAGCGATCAACGTTGGGCAGCTGCTGAATGTTAGGAACATTCTCCAAGCCGGCAACCTCGAAGCGGATGTCGGTGTCCGGAACAACGACCTCGGCAGCGTTGGCGGCAGCCGGTACGGTAACAGCTGCGGTTGCTGCGATAGCAGCGGTAGATGCGATGCGACGGGTGTTCACGTTGCCCTGACGACGGTGCTTAGCCACGAATTTAAACTCCAAATCTTCCTATGCGCCTACTTCGCCCGCCAAGACGGCGAATCATTCATTCACCTTCTTGATGACGCGGGCAAAAGCTCTGACCCAAGGGGCGGGCCTAGCGTTCGACGATGACCCATTCCTGTAGAGCCATCTCCGCTCGGCCCCCGGTTTTAGGAGGGGCCAGACGCGGCGCTTAAATCTTCAGTTCGTATTGAGCACCGGTGATGTGTACACCGTGTCGGTAACTCAATGTCTCGAATAGGTTACGAAATCATCACAAGCGATGTCGAGTCAGAAACGCAAAACCGGCTTCGTTACCGTCCTGTTATCAAACGGAAACCTAAAAGACATCCCCCGCGCAGCCCCGACTCCAATACACACTACCCGCCAGAAGATACGGGCAACAACCTGCCACAACAGGGTCGCCAGCCAACGCGAGACCGCTAGACCAATAGCGCATGACCGGAATCAGAATCCGCCATAAAATTAGTGATGTAACCTTCATCACACACCGGTAATGCCGGGCATCAAATGCCCCAACCTACCCACAGTGCACTCCTAAAACACCACCAAAGAATCAAGAAATGCTGTGGATTTTTAGCAGATTCCTCCACCGACCCCCAGTACTATTCCTCACCCCACCAGAGATCAGCCACCTTGCGTGACATTAAGGAGCAAAGTTGACTCACCGTTAACGGAAAGTTAACTGCAGCCGCTCTACCCAACCATGGCAGAGCCATGAAGCGCTTATCCGAGTCAGGGCCCACCAGTGCGCCCTGAAGCCCGCCACAGCGCTACGAAGCGGATACAGAAACGCTGAGAGCCCGTGCTCCTTTCCTCGTATTGGGAAGGAACACGGGCTCTTGTGAGCGTGTTTCAGCGAGTGAAGGCGCTAGATGCGGCCGTTCTCCTCGTCTTCGCGGCGATTAGCCTCGTTGAGCTGACGGAACATCTCCGCTTCCTCAGCGTGGTTCTCGTGGCGAATCTCATTGACGCGGGAGACGATGGACGGGTCATCGGAAGAGAAGATGCCCTGCGTCTCGGAGTCAGCCAGACCAAGCTGGTTGAGCTGCTTCGGAACCGCGGCACCGGAGTACTCGAGCGGAATCGGGTGGCCATGGTCATCCACCGGGCCAAGCGGCTGGTGGACCTCAATGAAGGCACCATTCGGCAGCTGCTTAATAACGCCAGTCTCAATACCGTGCTCCAGGACCTCACGGTCGGAGCGCTGCAGACCAACGCAGATGCGGTAGGTCATGAAGTAAGCGATCGGCGGCAGGACGATGAGGCCGATACGGCCAACCCAGGTCATCGCGTTCAGGGAGATCTGGAAGAAGTGAGCCACGTGGTCGTTACCACCGGACAGCGTCACCAGAAGGAAGAACGTGATGGCAGCCGCGCCGATAGCGGAGCGAACCGGGACATCGCGCGGGCGCTGCAAGAGATTGTGGTGGGCGTCGTCACCAGTCAGCTTCTTTTCGATGAACGGGTAAGCAAACAGCAACACAACCATCAAGCCACAGAGCAGTGCAACCCAGAAGGCGGACGGAATCGTGTAGTTGCCGATGTAAAGCTCCCATGCCGGCATGACACGAGCAACACCATCAGTCCACAGCATGTAAATATCCGGCTGGGAACCAGCGGAAACCTGAGACGGGTTGTACGGGCCAAGGTTCCAGATGGAGTTAATCGTCATCAGACCGGAGATGAGTGCCAGCACGCCGGCAACCATCATGCCCATGCCAATGGCCTTGGTGGCGAAGACCGGCATAATACGGACGCCAACAACATTGTTCTCAGCGCGGCCCGGTCCAGGGAACTGGGTGTGCTTCTGGAACCAGACCATGATGAGGTGAGCTGCAATCAGGCCCAGAATGATGCCCGGGATAACCAGCACGTGCAGGATGTAGAAACGATCCAGCATCAGGTCGGACGGGAAGTCGCCACCGAAGATGGCCCAGTGCAGCCAGGTGCCGATGATCGGCAGGCCCAGAATAATGGCGGACATGATTCGCAGACCGACACCGGAGAGGAGGTCGTCCGGAAGGGAGTAACCGAGGAAGCCCTCGATCATGCCCAAGAGAATCAAGGCGCAACCGATAATCCAGTTAGCCTCACGCGGGCGACGGAACGCACCGGTGAAGAAGATGCGAAGCATGTGGGCAATCATGGACATCATGAACATGAGTGCTGCCCAGTGGTGCATCTGGCGCACGAACAGACCACCGCGGACCTCGAAGGAGAGGTCAAGCGCAGTTGCATAGGCGCGCGACATCTCCACACCGTTGAGCGGGGTGTAAGCGCCGTCGTAAATGACCTTCGTAATGGAAGGATCGAAGAACAGCGCCAAGTAGATGCCGGTCAGCACCAAGATGATGAAGCTGTACAGTGCCATCTCACCGAGCATGAAGGACCAGTGAGTGGGAAAGACTTTGTTGAGCTGGGTACGCAGGACGCCGGCAGCGGAGTACCGCTCATCCATGTTGTTACCCATCTGTGCAAGTTTGTTACTCATTATGACTTACGCTCCCAGAATGCAGGTCCGACGGGCTCGATGAAGTTGCCCTTAGCAATGAGGTAGCCCTCTTCGTCCACGTCAATCGGCAGCTGCGGAAGTGCACGGGCGGCAGGACCGAAGACCGGCTTGCCGTAGTGCAGAGCGTCGAACTGCGACTGGTGGCACGGGCAGAGAATGCGGTTGGTCTGAGCCTCGTACAACGAGGTCGGGCAACCAATGTGGGTACAAATCTTGGAGTAGGCGTAGTAATCGCCGTAGTGGAAGTCCTCCTGGCCCTTGCGCTCGATGGCCTTCTTGGCGTCATCGTTGCGCAGGCGGATGAGCATCACGGCGTTACGGTTGCCATGGATGGAGTGCATGTGGTTCTCGTAGACGTCCTTGTCCTCGGAGTACTCAGCACCATCGTTGACATCCTCAGCAGCCAGCGGGAAAACGGTCTCCATGCCGCCGGCCGCAAGGTCCTCCGGACGTACACGAACCAGGCGGGTAACACCGCGGGTGGTGTAGTGAGTGCCGGATTCGCCTTCATGCTTCTCGGCAATAGTACCGGTGTCGCGAGCAAGGTAGAGCTTGACGCCCTTTTCATGCATGGTCCAACCGGAGGTCCACAACGTGCCGTCGCCGGCATAGTTCAGATCGTGGCGCTTCTTCCACGGGTTATTGATGGCGCCACCCAGCGGCGCAATAACCGTCAGGCCGAACAGAACGCCGGCGCCGCCGAGCAGACCCTTGATGGTGGAACGGCGACCCAGCGTCGACGTGTTCCAAGAATCATTAAGCAGCGCGGTCAGCGTGCGGCGGTCAACCTCTTCGGAAGGGCCGTCGTGGCGACGCTGAACTGAGATCTCCTCCGGGAGAATCTTCTTGACGTACTGAACGATGGCGAAGCCCAGGCCCAGAATGCACAGGCCGGAAGTCAGGCCCAGCAGCGGGGTGTAGAGCGTGTGCCACCACAGGCCGTCCTCCCCCAGCATCTTGTACTGCCACGGCCAGAAGAGGTAAACGCCAAGGAAGGCGATGCCCATCAGTACAGAAATGATCAGCCAGAAGGTGACATTGCCGGCGGCGCGCTTCTCAGCGGGGTCGCCCTCGACCGGGAAGCGTTCCTTGCGGAATGCGACGGTGACGTCGTCAAGCTCGGTGCCGAGTGCTGCGAGCTCGTCGTTGCTCATAGCATCGAGCTCTTTGCGAGAGTAATTCTTCTTTACGTTGCTCATGAGCGAGATCCAATCCACATAGCGGCAACGCACAGAAGGCTGATGCCGATGATCCACATTGCCAGGCCCTCAGCCACTGGGCCGAGACCGCCGAGCGACCAGCCGGCCGGCGACGGGGTTTCCTTTGCAGACTTGAGGTAGGCGATGATGTCCTTCTTCTCGTCTGCGGTCAGCTGACGGTCAGAGAACTTCGGCATGTTCTGCGGGCCGGTCAGCATTGCCTGGTAGATCTCCTGCTCGTTGGCCGGAGCCAGCGGCGGGGCAAACTTACCGGAGGACAGCGCGCCGCCCTTGCCGGTGAAGTTGTGGCAGGACGCGCAGTTCATGCGGAAGAGCTCAGAACCCTTAGCTACGTCCTCTGCCTGAATCTGCCCGTTGTAGTTAGCGCCGCGCAGGGATTCCTGTGCAACGGAGCCGTCCTCGTTGTAGACGATATCGGCACCGCCACCGTTGGCAGCAACATAAGCGGCAAGCGCCAGGGTTTGCTGCTCGGTGTAGCGCGGAGTCTTACGCTCAGCCTGAGCGTCATTAGACATCATCGGCATGCGGCCGGAGTGAACCTGGAAGTACACGGAGCCGGCGCCGATGCCAACGAGGGACGGGCCGCGGTCCTGGATTCCCTGCAGGTTAGCGCCGTGGCAGGTAATACAAGCGACTTCGTAGATGTCCTTGCCCTCTTGAACGAGTGCCTGGTCATCCTTTGCGGCTGTAGCCACCTGCGCGTCAGGGGTCAAGGCAGAAGCCAAGACGCCAGCGCCGGTAAGGCCGATGCTCAGCGCAAAGACGCCAGCCAGCGTGCGCTTCGCCTTGCGGCGACGGCGGGTCTTCTTAGCCGCGGCAGTGGTGTCTTCCACTGCGGCGGGCTGCTGGATGTTATCCATCATTTTCCTTTAGATAACTCGTACATGGAAATGAATGGCTGTAGGCCGGTTGCTCCCCGGCGACTACGGCCTACTGAACTAGGTAGATGACTACGAACACGCCGATCCACACAACGTCAACGAAGTGCCAGTAGTAGGACACTGCCATTGCCGCGGTGGCCTGTGCAGGCGTGAACTTGGAGCGGGCGATGCGCGCCAAGATGATTCCGAAGGAAATCAGACCCGCAGTCACGTGAGCCGCGTGGAAGCCGGTCAGAATGTAGAAGACCGAACCGAACACGCTGGACTGAACAGTGACACCAGCCATGATCAACTCTGTCCACTCGAACGCCATGATGCCTAGGAAGACAACACCCAACGCGATGGTCACCGAGTACCAGAGTCGGAGCTTGTATACGTCACCCCTTTCTGCTGCAAACACGCCGAACTGAGAGGTCACGGAGGAAAGAACCAGGACTGTCGTAATGATGAAGCCCATCGGCACGTTGATGTGCGCGGTGTGCTCAGCCCAGTCGCCCTCCTGGCCGTTCGCACGCGAGGTGAACCACATCGCGAACAGTCCAGCAAAGAACATCAATTCCTGAGACAGGAACACGATGGTGCCAACGCTGACCATGTTGGGTCGGTTCAGCGCGGCAACACGTGGTGCTGCCATACCTTGGTTAGAAACTACGCTCGTCACGCATAACAGTATGGCTGGTCTAGCCGCATAAGTCATCTCATTTCCCCCCGATTTTTTTGAGGCCAGAGCATAGACCTTCACCATCTTCAGCGCGTCCGGAGTCCCCAAATCATTCAGAAAATAGTTGGGAACTTTTCACCGCGCTTTACGACGCCCCATCCCTGCAGGTAGTGCAACGTGCTAACGAAGACGGCAAGCATTCAAAACACGTCAACTACCCGAAGCCCGTCCGCCAGAGCTACTTCCCCATGACGTGCCCCAATGAGATAAATCACACCCCCATTCGCCCGCGTAAGTGCAGGACTGCAACTTTCGGATGACCCCCGTAAAAACGCACGTTAACGTGCTGGAATTCCTACGGCCGACCTGCTCCCAGCCATCCTGGCACCCCAAGCCCTCCCCCAGCCTGCCGGGCTACACAAATTTTTTGGGGCCTCCGGGAACTTTTTACAACGCTTCACGACGTCCTGAAGATCGACAAGGCCCCCGCCACGTTGTGTGGCAGGGGCGTGAGAAGTCGTGGCGCTAAATCGCGCGGCAGGAGTAGCTAAGCCTTAGTGCTTTTCCTTCGGAAGACCGTACTGCAGGGACAGGCCGGTAACGGACGTCACGAGCAAGACAGCACCCAGAATAATCATCCAGAAGTAAAGGAAGATGATGCCAAGACCCAGCACCGCGATGGAGCCGGTCATGCACAGCGGCCAAATGGAGCTCGGAGAGAAGAAGCCGAGAATACCAGCTCCGTCTTCAGTCTCCGCTTCCTCCCAATCTTCCGGAGTGACGTCAACGCGGTTATCGGTGAAGTGGAGGTAGCCGCCCAGCATGATGCAGAGCAGCATGGCAAGGACCATGCCGACGATGCCGACCCACTCGGTGCCGTACAGGTAGCCATCATCCTTGACGTAGTTAACACCAATGATGTAGACGATGAGCGACACGAAGAGGTAGGTCGCAATTGCGTAAAAGACCTTAGATGTTGCACGCATTGTGTATCAGTTCCTTTTCTTATGCCGCAGACGAGGTGTCAACGAAGTTGTCGGCATCGCGGGTATCGCGCAGCGAGTTGAACGGAGTGGTGGTAACTGCGTAAGGCTCTTCACCAATGTGCTCAAGGGCCTCGGCGTTGGTTGCCTGCGGATTCTCCTCGCGGAACTTGAGGTACTCGTTGAAGTCCGCGCGGTCAACGGTGCGGATCTCGAAGTTCATCATGGAGTGGTAGGTACCGCACATCTCAGCACAGCGGCCGACGAAGGCACCCTTTTCCTCAATCTTCTCAACCTGGAAGCGACGCTCCTGGGAGTTCTTCTCCGGGTGTGCGTAGGCATCGCGCTTAAACAGGAACTCCGGAACCCAGAATGCGTGGGAAACGTCGCCGGAGGCAAGACGGAACTCAATCGGAGTGTCTACCGGGAGAACCAGAACCGGAACCTCTTCGGTGGTACCGACGGTCTCAATCTTGTTGAAGTTGAGGTAGGAAATGTCGCCCATGGACTTACCGTGAATCGGGTTGGGGTTCGCAGTACCCTCTGGATCCACAGCAGATTCCTCAGCGAGCTTCTGGCGCTCAGTATCGGCGCCATTGTAATTCTCGCCATCAACCTTATTCTCGGCGTAACCAAACTTCCAGTTCCACTGGAAGGCAGTCACGTCAACGGTGACCTCAGGGTTCTTATCCAAGGCCGTAACCTTCTGCTGTGCCTGAACGGTGAAGAAGAACAGGCCCATAATGATAAGGATCGGAATGATGGTCAATGCCATCTCCAGCGGCACGTTGTACTGCAGCTGCTTCGGGAACTCGCCCTTGCCAGCCTTCTCGGCCTTCTTCGCGCTCCAACGGAAGATGGCAGTGAGGAAGAGACCCCACATAATAAAGCCGATGATCCATGCAGCAACCCAGACCCAGATCCAGAAGTTGTACATCGAGTGAGCCTCAGGGGTAACACCCTTCGGCCAACCCATACCTAGGAGATTTTCAACGGCCGTCGGCGCTGCGACGTCACAACCTGCCAGAGCTAGACCGCCCAGAGCGATAACGCCCGCCAAGCCTGCCTTACGGCCGAGGTTGCGTTGCTTACGCTGTCCCACGTGTGTTCTGCCTTTCTGTGCACACAAACTTCTCGAATACTCACAGAGCATTCCTACCCAATCAGGATAGAGGATCACGCCTGAATTTCAGACCTTTTCGCTGGACTGATCAGGTGTTAGTTCCGCTCTATAAATAGTGAACGTACGGGATGTTACCGGCCCACCTGCGCAAGGTCACACCAGCTACCCCACCCTCCCCCTTCCGCCTATGACTCAATTCACAAGGCATACTGCTGTGCATCATCCGAAAGTTCGCACCCTAACGGGGAGCGCGGCGCGGGGTTCGCAGATCGCCCAACTCCAGCCGTAAAGTGTGTCGAGGATAGACCTTGATATATAAGGAGAAGCAAGTTTATGTGCGGACTCTGCGCGCTACTCAGCGCCGATCGCAACGCCGCCCAACACGTGGAGGCACTCGAGCAGTCCCTCCAGTGCATGCGCCATCGCGGCCCCGACGCTGCTGGTACTTGGCATGACGATGATGCGGCTTTTGGCTTTAACCGCCTGTCCATCATCGACCTCGAGCACTCCCACCAGCCGCTGCGTTGGGGCCCCGAAGACAACCCACAGCGCTACGCTCTCACCTTCAACGGCGAGATTTATAACTACGTCGAGCTGCGCGAAGAGCTCATCGCCGCCGGCTACACCTTTAACACCGAGGGCGATGGTGAGCCCATCGTCGTCGGCTACCACCACTGGGGCAAGGACGTAGTAGAGCACCTACGTGGCATGTTTGGTTTCGTCATCTGGGACACCGAAACGCGCACGATGTTCGCCGCCCGAGACCAGTTCGGCATCAAGCCCCTCTATTACGCCACCACGGCTGCCGGCACGGTGTTCGCCTCCGAGATGAAGTGCATCCTCTCGATGGCCAATTCGCTAGGTCTAGATCTCAGCCTTGATAAGCGCGCCATCGAGCACTACACCGACCTGCAGTACGTGCCGGAACCGGAATCCCTCCACGCCAATATTCGCCGCGTCGAGTCGGGTTGCACCGTTACTCTTCGTCCCGGCGAAAAGGTCGTGTCTGAGCGCTACTTCAAGCCTCGCTTCCCTATTCAGCCCGTTAAGCAGGGCGAAGAGCAAAAGCTCTTCGACAAGATTGCACGGGCGTTGGAGGATAGCGTCGAGAAGCACATGCGTGCCGATGTAACCGTAGGTTCCTTCCTGTCCGGCGGCATTGACTCCACTGCCATTGCGGCCTTGGCCAAGCGCCACAATCCGAACCTGCTCACCTTCACTACTGGCTTCGAGCGGGAAGGCTATTCCGAGGTGGATGTCGCCGCCGAGTCTGCCGAGGCAATCGGTGTGGAGCACATCGTCAAAATTGTCTCCCCCGAGGAGTACGCCGACGCCGTCCCGAAGATCATGTGGTACCTGGACAATCCCGTTGCCGATCCTTCCCTCGTGCCGCTGTACTTCGTTGCCCAGGAGGCCCGCAAACACGTCAAGGTGGTACTTTCCGGCGAAGGCGCAGACGAGCTCTTTGGTGGCTACACCATTTACAAGGAACCGCTCTCACTGGCTCCGTTTGAGAAGATTCCTTCCCCACTGCGCCGCGGCTTGGGCAAGCTCTCGCAGGTGCTCCCCGAAGGAATGAAGGGCAAGTCCCTACTCAACCGCGGTTCCATGACCATGGAGGAGCGCTACTACGGAAATGCTCGTTCCTTCAACTTCGAGCAGCTCCAGCGCGTCCTGCCCTGGGCTAAACAGGAATGGGACCACCGCGAGGTGACCGCGCCGATTTATGCGCAGTCTCAAGATTTCGACCCCGTAGCCCGCATGCAGCACCTCGACCTCTTTACGTGGATGCGCGGCGATATCCTGGTCAAGGCCGACAAGATGAACATGGCCAACTCGCTCGAGCTGCGCGTGCCCTTCCTTGACAAGGAAGTGTTTAAGGTCGCGGAGACCATCCCCTATGACCTCAAGATTTCGCACGGCACCACCAAGTACGCGCTGCGCAAGGCCATGGAGCAGATCGTCCCGCCGCACGTGCTGCACCGCAAGAAGCTTGGCTTCCCAGTTCCCTTGCGCCACTGGCTGGCCGGCGATGAACTCTACGGTTGGGCCCAAGATCAGATCACGGAGTCCCAGACCGAGGACATCTTCAACAAGAAGGAAGTACTGGAGATGCTCAAGGAACACCGCGACGGAGTATCCGATCACTCGCGCCGCCTGTGGACGGTTCTGTCCTTCATGATCTGGCACGGCATCTTCGTGGAAGACCGCATCGACCCGAAGATCGAGCAGCGCGACTACCCCGTGAAGCTCTAGTCCAAACAACAAAACTGACGAAGCCCTCGCCGCACACTGCGGACGAGGGCTCTATCGTTTTGTCAACGTGACTTTACTTGAATTTAATTGAAGGAGTCACCGCAAGCGCAGGAGCCGCCGGCGTTGGGGTTGTCGATGGTAAAGCCCTGGGCCTCAATGGTGTCCGAGAAATCAATCTTGGCACCGGTGAGATAAGGGATGGACATCTTGTCCACGACGAGGTTGACGCCGCCAATGGTGTCCACCTTGTCACCATCCAGGGTGCGGTCATCGAAGTAGAGCTGGTAGCGCAGACCCGCGCAGCCGCCTGGCTGGACAGCAATGCGCAGTGACAGATCGTCGCGGCCTTCCTGCTCAAGCAGGGACTTTGCCTTGGCGGCAGCGGCCTCGGTCAGGATAACTCCGGTTGCAGATGCGGGAGCGGTCATGATTTCTCCTCTTATATATGCGGAATTTTTCTGGAGCCCACCCTACCCCCTCACAGGTGAGGAAGAAAGGATGCCTCACAGTTCACTAGTGGTTCACTGGTGTCCTGTTCCCTCACCACAACGCTCTCTCCCGCGGGCCTATTCCCGCTATGTCTGCTAGACCTTGTACGCTAAACAGCGTGAAACTTCCGTGGCAAAAAGATGACAAGACTTCTTCCCCCGCCGAGCAGACCCCGGCGCCGGAAGAGCAACCCGCCGCCGAGAAACCGCACCGCAAGGGCTACACGCCGCCGAAGGGCCGCCCCACGCCCAAGCGTGATGCGCAGGAAATCGCCCGCGGCGTCAAGCGTGATCCCCGGGGGATGTCGGACGCGCAGCGCTACCAGCACCGCAAGGAACTCAAGGCTTCCATGTCTAAGGCGGAATGGAAGGAATATAAGCGCAAGGAGCGTCAAGAGTCCCGCGAGCGCAACAAGGTGGCACAGGAACGCATGGCCGCCGGTGACGAGCGCTACTTGCTCGCCCGCGATAAGGGCGAGGTTCGCCGGTACGTACGTGATTGGGTAGATTCCCGCCGCTTCATCAACGAATGGGTCATGCCCTTTATGATCGTGCTGCTGGTGCTCATGTTCGTCGGCAGCCGGGATCCGCGCCTATCCCAGATCATTTCTATCGGCGCCATGGCGGTCATCGTTGTCTTCGCTGTCGAGGGTTTCTGGCTCGCGCGCAAGTGCAATAACGCCGTACGCCTCAAGTTCCCCGGCACCACCGAGGCCGGTTTTGGCCTAGGCTTCTACGCGTACTCCCGCGCCTCCCAGCCGCGTAAGTGGCGCACCCCGCGCCCGCAGGTGGAGCGCGGAGCCACCGTCTAATCCGGAGGACACATGCCTGAATTCACCGCCGTTCCCCAGCTGCGCCCTTCAACCGCAGCTCACCCAAACCGCGTAGCAGAAATTGCCGCGTGGTTGGCGGCAGCGCAGGATTCCCCGCAGGCGAAGCCCCTTCAGCGCCCCCGAGCCATCGTCTTTGAGGGCACTGATGCCAACGTTGAACGCACCGTCGACGGTACAGGGGCCACAGAGCACTCCCCCAACGATGCAGATCGGTGGCGCGATAATCTCTTCAGCGCCGCGGAGCGTGCAGGAGCGGGCATCGACTTCGTCGAATGCAGCACAGAGTCCACCAGCGCTGAGCCTGGCGACTCCTCCGCCGCTATGTCCCCGGCAGAGTGCGAATCACACATCGAACTCGGTATGGCTACGGCTGACCGAGAGATCGATTCGGGCACAGATCTGCTCATCACGTCTGATTGTGGTATCGGCGCAAACACCGTCGCCGCCAGTGTCATGGGCCGGATTACCCATACCGAACCGGTGGCGATTGTGGGGACGAATACTCTGGCCAGCGGCATCACGGATGCAATGTGGAAAGCCCGCGTGAGCGTCGTGCGCGACTCCATGTTCCGCGCCCGCAACCTGGAGGGCTGGGAGGTCGTGCAGACCATCGGTTCCCCGAGCCTCGCGGCGCTGGTGGGTTTCATCGCGCAAGCCACGGCGCGGCGGACGCCGGTGCTTATCGACGGTCCACTGGCCGCCACCGCCGCCGTCTTGGTCGAGCGCACCGCGCCCGGCGTGAAGGGCTGGCTGCGCGCAGGGACGACCACCCCCGAACCGGCTTATGCCCTTGCTCTCAAAGAGCTGGGACTAACCCCACTGCTTGATTTAAACCTGAGTGAAGGTTTCCCCCTCGGCGCGCTCGCGGCCTTGCCGCTGGTGCAGCTGGCCGCCGAGCTCGCCTAGGCAACCCACTTATTTCGCTTCAACCAGCGTGTGAAGCCAGCCGTGGGTATCCTCCACGGCCCCGCGCTGGATGCCGGTGAGTCGCTCGCGCAGGGCCATCGTCGTGGCACCGGCCTCATCGTTGTTGATGTGGAAGTCGGTCTCGTTGCCCATGACGTGGCCCACCGGGGTAATGACGGCAGCGGTACCGCAGGCAAAGGCCTCCACCATCGCACCGGAGGCAACGTCGTGCTCCCACTCCTTGTAGGTGATGCGACGCTCTTCGACCTTCAAGCCCATGTCTTCGGCCACCTGCAGCAGGGACTTGCGGGTAATGCCCGGAAGCAGCGATCCCGACAACGCCGGGGTTACCAGAGTCTGGTTGCCCTCTTCGCCGTAGACGAAGGCCAAGTTCATGCCACCCATCTCCTCGATGTAGGTGCGGTCGATAGCATCCAACCACACCACCTGGTCGCAGCCCTTTTCCGCTGCCTGCGCCTGAGCGAGCAGGGAGGCCGCGTAGTTGCCGGCGAACTTGGCCGCACCCGTGCCGCCGGGGGCGGCGCGAACATAGTCGGTGGACAGCCAGACGGACACCGGCTTGATACCACCGGAGAAGTACGCGCCGGCCGGGGAGGCGATGACAACATAGCGGTAGGAGTGCGCCGGGTGCACGCCCAGGGACACATCGGTGGCGATCATGAAGGGGCGGAAGTACAGGGCAGCCTCGCCACCGGCTTCGGGGACCCAGGCCTGGTCGACGGCGACAAGCTGGCGCAGCGACTCAATGAACTCCTCTTCCGGCAACTGCGGCATGGCCATGCGCTCCGCGGAAGCCTGCAGACGCTGCGCGTTCTGCTCCGGGCGGAAAGTGGCGATGCTGCCATCGGGCTGGCGGTAGGCCTTGATGCCCTCGAAGATAGCCTGGCCGTAATGGAAGACGGTGGACGCTGGATCCATACTGAACGGCGCGTAAGGGCGCACCTGCGCGTCGTGCCATCCCTTGTCCTCGGTCCAGTCAATCGTCACCATATGGTCGGTGAAGTACTTACCAAAGCCCGGGTTCGCCAAAATCTCCTGCAGGCGCTCCGGGGAGGTGGGGTTTTCAGTTCGCGTCACGGTGTAATTCAACATGTTTCATAGCGTACTCCCCCAACACCTATAGATATGCAGAAATGCCCTAGCCACGTAGTCACCCCTTGAGCGCATCGCCCATCCGCGTTCCACATCATGGACACGGGTAGGGTGTGAGGAGTATCCCATTGTCACTTTTCTCAAGGAGGACATCGTGGCTTCTACCACGTTCGAATTGCCCGCACGCGGCTCTTTCCCCACCGTTGAGCTGGCCAAGAAGGCCCCCAAGCAGGCGGACGCCCTGTTGATCGCAACCTTTGCTGGCGAGGATGGGCTCGAGGTGCCGGGTACCTCCCTGCTCGGCTCCTCGGCGCTGCGCTCGACGTATGAGGCCCTCACCGCAGTGGGGGCGACGGGCAAGGCTGGGGAAATCGTGAAGGTCCCCGCCCCGCAAAAGGCGGGCGCCGCACAGGTCATCGCGCTGGGATTGGGCGGCGTCGAGGAACTCGACGATGAAGCACTGCGCCGCGCCGCGGGCAGCGCCGCCCGTGCCACGACTGGCGTGGGCACCATCGTGACCACCCTCGCGGACTTCGGTGTGAGCGCCGCCGTCGAAGGCCTCATCCTTGGCGGCTACGCCTACCGCGGCATCCGCTCCACCGAGCTCACGGAAAAGGAACAACCGGCCACCTTCGTCGTTGTGGCTGATAAGTCCGCCTCCGAGGAGTTCGAGGCCGCTCGCACCGTGGCAGAGTCTGTCTTGTTCACCCGTGACTTGGTGAATACCCCGGCGAATGAGCTCTACCCGGAGTCCTACGCCGCTATCCTTTCCAGCCAGGCCAAGGAGGCCGGGCTTGACGTCGAGGTGCTCGATGAGAAGCAGCTGGCAAAGCAGGGCTTCGGTGGCATCTTGGCTGTGGGTAAGGGCTCGGCCCGCCCGCCGCGCCTGGTGCGCCTGAGCTGGAAGCCCAAGAAGGCCAAGAAGCACGTGGCTCTTGTGGGCAAGGGCATCACCTTCGATACCGGCGGTATTTCCTTGAAGCCGGGCAACGGTATGTGGGACATGATCTCGGACATGGGTGGCTCGGCTGCCATGGCTGCCACCATTATCGCGGCTGCCAAGCTAAAGCTGCCGGTCCAGATCACCGCTACCCTGCCGCTGGCTGAGAACATGCCGGGCTCTGGCGCCACCCGCCCGGGCGATGTCATTACCCACTACGGTGGCCTGACCTCAGAGGTGCTCAACACCGACGCCGAGGGCCGCCTCGTGCTTTCCGACGCCATTGCGCGCGCCAGCGAGGACAAGCCCGACTACCTCATCGAGACCGCTACTCTTACCGGCGCGCAGATCGTGGCGCTGGGCTCTCGCACAGCGGGCGTTATGGGCTCCGAGGTCTTCCGCGATCGCATCGCCGAAATCGGCCGCGAGGTGGGCGAAAACGCGTGGGCCATGCCGCTGCTGGAGGAGCACGACGAGGAGATTAAGTCCCAGGCCGCGGACATCCGCAACATCAACGCCAAGCGCGAGGGCGGCATGGAGTTCGCCGGCACCTACCTAAAGCAGTTCGTAGGCGAAGGCATCGAGTGGGCGCACATCGATATCGCCGGCCCCTCTTGGAACGGTTCCGCTCCGCGCGGCTACACCCCGAAGCGCGCCACCGGTGTGCCGGTGCGCACCGTGGTGGCAACCCTGCGCGAGATTGCCGAAGCCTAGATCAGAGCGGCTTCGACTAGGCCCGTCGTGTGAGCGGCTTCAGGCCGCTCACACCTCTTCGCCGGCGATGACGTAGTCCTCCTTGTCCGCCAGCGGGAGGACGGTGCCGTCGGACATGGCGCGGTCGGTGACGACCCCGTTATCGTCGACAAGCGCCACCTCGTTGCCGCCCTCGCGCAGCCGGCGCAGGCCTTCCTTGAGCATGCGTCGGCCCACCGTGTGCAGGCCGGAAACCTGCGAGAAGTCCAGCGCTAGGCGCTTGCCAGAGAATTGGCGCTCCTCCAGCTCGTGGAGGATGGCTTCCGTAGCGGTGAAATTGATGTGGCCCTGCAGTCGGATAATCGCGGTCTCTTCATCCTCGTCGACGCTGCGCACCGGGTGCACGCCGAAGCGGTTCTCCGTGGACATCAGGTGCAGGCCCATGTCCGAGGAGAGCTCACGGAAAATCGCGGTGCCACGCACGCTATTTCCCTGCTCGTCGAGGCGCGGCGAGAACGTCGCCACACCAATCTGCCCCGGCAGCGTACCAATGAGCCCGCCGGCCACACCCGACTTAGCGGGGATTCCCACTTCCGCCATCCAACGCCCCGCGCCGTCATACATGCCGCACGAACTCATCACTGCCAAGGTCATGCGGCACACGTCGGCGTCCAGAATCTTCTCCCCTGTCACCGGCTGGCGCCCACCATTGGCCAAAGTCGCGGTCATGACGGCGAGGTCGCGCACGTCGACCGACAGCGCGCACTGCGAGGTATAGGACAGTACCGCGTCGTGGGCATCGTCCTGAATGATCTCATAAGAACGCAGCATGTGCGCGAGCGAAAGGTTTCGTTCGGCGTGCTCGAGCTCGGAGTCACACAGGCGCTTATCGACGTCCACCTCGCGCCCCGCCAGCTTTGAAATGAAAGAACGAATCTTCTCCACGCGGTCCTCCACGCTGGAGTCCACACCGTTGATGAGCTGGTTGACCACAATGGCACCGGCGTTGATCATCGGGTTCACTGGGCGGTGATCCTTTGCCAGGGAGAGCTCGTTAAAGGCCTGGCCGGAGGGCTCTAGGCCGACGACCTCACGAACCTCATCGAGCCCCAGCTCCTGCAGCGCCAGCGCGTAGACGAAGGGCTTGGAGATGGACTGGATGGTAAAGCGGTTCTCCGCATCGCCAGCACTGTACAGGTGCCCCGTCACAGAGCACAGGGCTACGCCGAGTTGGTCAGGGTTTGCACTGGCCAGCTCTGGGATATAGTCCGCGACCTCGCCAGAATCGTGGTCGTGAACACGGTCGAGGATTTTTTGTAGATAAAAAGGAATCGGTGATTTCATCGGCATCCAGCCTATAGAATTACCGCGTATGAAGCCTGCACTCATCATCGTTGACGTCCAACATGACTTCTGCCCTGGCGGCGCACTTGCCACCGAAAAAGGCAACAAGGTGGCTGACCGTATCGGCGCCCTTCAGCCCAGCTATGACACCGTCGTGGCTACCCAGGACTGGCACATCGATCCGGGCAGCCACTTTTCCGAATCGCCCGACTTCGTCGATTCCTGGCCAGTGCACTGCGTTGCTGATTCCTTTGGTGCCGCCATGCACGAATCCATCGGCGCCGCCCAAGCCTACTTCCGCAAAGGCGAATACACCGCTGCGTATTCCGGGTTCGAAGGCGCGGCCGATGGTGTGTCATTGGCAGACTGGTTGCGTGAGCACAACATCACCGCCGTGGACATCGTTGGCATCGCCACCGATCACTGCGTGCGGGCCACGGCGCTCGACGCAGTTAAGGAAGGCTTCGCCGTCCGCGTTCTGTCACACTACTGCGCGCCTGTCGATGAGTCCCGTGGCGCCGCCGCGCTTGCCGAGCTCGCGGATGCGGGCGCAACCATCGTGAAGGACTAGTCCTTATTCTGCTGCTGGCGCTGCTCAAAGCGCTCGCGACGTTCACGTTGCTCTTCCCTCTTGCGCAGGATGCGTTCGCGTTCAATGCGCTCGCGCATGCGCTGCGGATAGCCGGTCTCCTCGACGTCATAGACATCGCATCGAAGCAGCTTGGCTACCGCATCGATCCCTTTCGGCCCGCCGATACGGCGGCGGATGAAGGCGCCGTTCTCATCAACCACGACCACGGACATCTCGTTGACCACGGTCTCCGGCTCAACGAAGGCCTCGATATACGCGCGTCCCTGCGCCCAGGTTTGAAGCTCGCGGGCGTCTTCTGCGCGAATCGTCTCCCCCGGTGCGCGGGGCGGGCGCAGCTGGGACTTAGAGCTGTTGCGGCGGAAGGGGTTGAACATGGCTCTTTAGCCTACCGGAGGCATCCTTGAGCCCCTTCGTGCGGAGGATGCCCTAATTCACCCCACCCGTGCGCGCCTTTTATAAACACGCTGTAGAATCGAACACTAGCGTTTCAATAATTCCAACTTTCGAGGAGTCTTAATACTTATGGCACACTCTGTTGTGATGCCCGAACTGGGCGAATCTGTAACCGAAGGCACGATTACCCAGTGGCTGAAGTCCGTCGGCGACACCGTTGAGGTCGACGAACCACTCCTCGAGGTCTCCACCGACAAGGTCGACACCGAAATCCCATCCCCGGTCGCCGGCACCATCCTCGAAATCAAGGCAGAGGAAGATGACACCGTAGACGTGGGCGAGGTCATCGCCATCATCGGTGACGAGGGCGAGTCCGCACCGGCTGCTGAGGAGTCGGAGGATTCCTCCGAGAAGGCCGAGGAGACTCCGGACAAGCCTGCTGAAGACGCTGGGTCCGAGGCCTCTGCTGCTTCTGGTGACGCCACCGACGTAGAGATGCCGGAGCTCGGTGAGTCCGTCACCGAGGGCACCATCACCC